>CAZGJX010000024.1:0-42503 GCA_964525635.1 uncultured archaeon | reverse complement strand
CTCCTGCGAAATGAGCATTTCCAAAATTTGGTAATAATTTACCCATATAAGTATAGAGTGTCCTATCAGAACTATTTACAGCACATACATATCTTTGATAAGCATTTCTTGGATTACACAAAATAGCTTGATTAATATCATCAATTGTGAATTTGGTATCAATTTCTGCCAATGGATAACAATCAGTAGTATAAGAATTACCTCTCAATCTAATTGATTTTCCAGCGACGAGGTCCTCAATAACATGACCACCTCCATATTCAAACGGCCTTATATCGGCCATACGAGTGCAACCAATATAACAATCAACTGCAGCATTACCATGATATGCATGAACTTCATTCAGCCATAAATGCTCAAACTTAATAGGGGGATCTGAATGACCAAAATTTAGAAAAGCCCCACTTGAGCACATCGGTCCAAAAGTTCCTGTCGTAACTATATCAATTTCTTCAGCAGCTACTTTCTCACCACTATCTTCAACAATTTTTATCATTTCCTCTGCTGTAACAACGATAACATCGCCATTTTTTATTTTTTCATTAATTTCTTTATAAGTTTTAGTCAATTTAACACCTATTTATGATAATATGATTATATGATTATTTTTTTTTTCTATAATTATTAACATAGGAAAAACATAGTAATTTATAAAGGTTTAATTCTTTTTTATTTATAAAATGCATATTATATGAGATAGGTGCATATATCCTATTTTTCCAGAACTAACTAATATAAGCGTATTAAGGAAGAACCTTAATTTAAGCCAAAAAGATTTAAGTGAAAAATGCCATATTTCTCAATCTACTATATCAAGAATAGAAAATGGATTAGAAGATCCACCTTATTCAAAAGTAAGAGCCATATTTGAATATTTAGAGAATGAAACAAAGAAAAGAAAGAGTATATCAAAAAAAATCGAGGATTTAATGACTAAGAAATTGGTGTTTATTACTCCGAATACTAAATTAAAAGAAGCAATCTTACTAATGAATGAATATAAAATCTCTCAATTGCCTATTATAGAAAATAATCGTAATTTAGGAAGTATTACTTCAAAAAAAACACAGAAACTTATTATGGATAATCCTGATCTTTTAAATGTTGAGGTTATGCGATTAAAAGAACTACCTTTTCCAGAAATTGAGGAAGATTGGAATTTAAAAGATATATCAGACATTTTATTAAAATATCCAGCTGTATTAGTAAAAAGGTTTGATAAATTTGTGGGAATAATTACCGATGCTGATTTATTAAAAAGTACTTAAATTTATACAAAAATTAGCCATATCTTAGGTGAAGTACATTTAAATATGTTCTGGAAATAATGCTTTTAGTATATTATTGTTTTTATCAACCCATTGAAGTATAGATGAAATATAAGATTTGTTTGTTATAATTGCTAAAATACCGATATCTCTTAAAATCGGTTTAAAAACTAGAAAAAAATCTTTATAATTAATAATAACATCTTGGATTATTTTCTCATCGACAATATTCTCAATTGGTCGAAAAATCTCACCTAATCTAGCACAATATTTTTTCAAAATAGCTTCATTATTAGCAGAATAAATTAATGGTAGTCCTCTTAATTTACCATCAGTTCCTACCAATGATATTAATTCGGAATTACTTTTTATTTTTAATTTTTCTATTTCTAATTCAAGTTCTCTTATAGTTTCAGCAGGTTTTTTTCCAAAAAATTTTGATAATATTCCCAAATTTAATCCTTTTTTTCTATTTTAAAAATCATATTTTAAAAATTTTATTTGCTGTTTCTTCTATTAATAATTCAGCAAGTCCAATCGGAGTATTTCTACGTATTAATGCTGTTAATACTAAGTTATCATTGATTTTCTGTAATATTACATGTCTTTCTTCATAGGAGAGTATTATTCTATCCAAACTATACCTTTTAGACTTCCAAAATGCATCCATTTGTCTCAAACATAGATCAAGAAAATCTTTTTTCCATTCCTTTATTAAAGGCACACCAGAAACTGAAATTAAATCGCAATCCAAGATCTCGTTGTTTGAACGAAAATTATCTAAAATTACTTTATAATTATCTTTTATTTTTTTACTAATATGGTCATGTGATAGTTCAGAAATGATCTTTTCAGTTATTTCATCTAATTCATTAAATTCTTCAAGATAATGATTATGGAAATCTTTAATTTTAGCTCCAAATTTATTTTTTATAGTATCATTAATTTTAATTAGAATCTCACGAATATTTATAATACTATCATATTTGTCAAATAAAGCAACAATAATTATATTATCTCCTCTTTCAAATAGAAGTCTATAAGGACCTAGTTCAATATCTTGAATTTCTGCTCCAAAAGTATTTTGTGTAAAATTAAAAGTAGCAGAGATGAATCCACTCGCTAATGTTTCATCCCAATTAGTCTTGGAGAAGTTTTTATTAAAAATATTTTCTCCAGATTCTCTCAGTATAAGGATATTATGAATCATTGATAATAACTTAATTTTTATTTAATATTTATAAAAAATATGAATTATAAGACTTATATTATTAATAGAGTCCATTTATTATTGAATATTGATTCTAAATTTACAATCACAAAAGTCTACAGAGCGTAATTTTTCAGTAGTAAAAATAATTTCTCCTAGAGATTCTTGAGCGATTGTTTCAACTAGTCCTTCAGTATAAGTACAGAAATATTTATTGGAGATGGGAATACCAGCACTTTTAAAAGGACATGCTTTTATTTTAATTTCGATTTTTTCTCCTGAAATATTAATTTCAGATTGGTCTTCTCCTAATGCGGGTACTAAAACTTCATTTTGTACTTTTTCAGCAAACATCTTAAGATCCCATTTATCAATCTTATATTTTTCTTTTAATTTTGCTTGGAATTCTTTTCCTTGATGTTCTCCAATTAATCGAAATATAGTTTGAATGGTTTCAGGACCCATTACTTTATCAAATTCTTCTATAGCCATTTTAAACATTGAAGCTAAAAACTTTAATTGTTTAATTCTTCTTTTTAATCTGTCAGACATAATTATTTACTCCTCCATTTGAAAAATATTTCTTATTTTATTACTAGCATCTTCCATTTCTAGAGTTATTAAACCTAAATTTGGCTCTTTCTTTGTTATTGCAACCAAGATTACTCTTCCCGCATTTATAAGAAACATATTTCCTTTATCCAATTCAAGACTTAGACTTTTAAATATTCCATTAAATAATGCTTCAGCAGATCGTTTTGATGTACCTAAAAGAGCAGCTGACATTGCAGCAATCATCCTTTCATTTGATTCACTTGGTAAAGCTGAGGCAATTAATAGACCATTTGTTCTTATAACTGCTGATCCTATAATATCTGCCACTTTTCCTTCAAGATCTTGCAAAATAATATTTACATCATTTATTTTACTCATTTTTTTCAACACCTTTTTATTTATAAGTAAATTAAAATATAACTCTGAAATCGCAATAATAACTTAGTACGTGATTTTTAAAATTAATAAAAAACCTCATTTTTATGTTTATGGATTTATTTTAATTGTTCCTTCTATATGTTATATAAATATTGGAATATAAGATATATTCTTCTTATAATTATATTATAAATATAGATCCTTAAAGTAGAGAAAGATAATATACAAAGTTATTTGAAAATAATTTAATAAATTAAACTTGATTATTATTAAAATCAGGTTAAATACGATTATATTCAAAAAGGGTAAATTAAATAAATGATTTGACCTCTATAATAACAATATTTTTATTCAAACAAACATTTAAATAAATTGAGTTTATGAATATATTAAAGGTTTTTTTTTAATTTCATTTAGAAATTAATCTTATTTTAAGATTAAAGTAATTTGAATTCAAGAAGAGAAATAATGACTGCTCGGAAAATAAAAATACAAGAAGCATATATTTGTCATAAATGTGGATTTCATATGATCGATCGTAAACTCTCAGTAAAAGATAATGGTTCTGTAAAATATATAAATATAAGACAATGTAGCATTTGTCGCCATTGGTATTCACTCGAATGAGAATTTTAATAAAAGAGTGATTTAAATTTATAAAATAAATTTATTCTTTACAAATATAATATACTAAGATTTTAAATTTGTTTTTTTTAGAAAAAGGATGATTCTTTTATAAAATTAATCTGTCTTTCTTATTCTATATTGATTGTATAAAAATCGAAAAAACTTCTGATTTAAATCTTATGTTTTATAAACTCATCGCTTATATATAAAATATTATTTTTGTTCTTGATCATATTACATATAAGTCTTAAATCATATCTTTTTAATAGTATGCCCGCCTTCTGGTTTAAAATCAGAGAATCTATTTTGAGGAGCAGTCAGGATTATCAACGGATTTAATTTTTCTAAGAGCTTTTTTATTCCGCTAATTGCTTTCCAGAGGCTTTCATACCCTTCCTGCTTATATTCAAATAATTGCGTTATTCCTGAAACCAGTACTACGTCTATCGAATCTAACTTGATGATTCGATTTTCAAGCACCTCGACCATCTGATCCCAAGTGAATACTCTCGATATCAAGATATTTTCCAAAACTATTCTTGGTGTTAATTTGAGACTTAAGGCATATTTAGAGACATTATAGGGATTAAAGCGGTTGGTCCCATCGACATAAGCAATCTTAACTGAACTGTTAGATATCTTATCTTTACTTAGAATTATCTGGGAATTAACAGCTGTTTTTAGCAGGATGTCGGTCGTAATGTGTTTGTCCCCATATAGTAGGTAAAGGAGATCTAAATGAAACCCGCCACGTAGGAATTTGTTTAGTGTCTCATTCCCCGTCGGGATGATAGGGATGCTGTTTTTCTTTTTAAACTCCCTTAAACCTGAGTCAAATACCATCACTACCTATAAAAAAATGCCGACTTAAAAGGTAAGATTGAGTGAGAGATTACTGAATTTGAAATTAAATAAAAAAAGAATTGAGTAATTATTGAAAAAATGAGAAAGATAAAAAAAAAAAGGAATTATATATTTCCTTCATAGATTTGCGTTATTACATCTTGACTCAACGTTCCCTCAAAAATTCTTACATCATCGATACAACCTTGAAAATATTCTCCATATTTAGGATTCTTTCCGATATATAAGAAATTAGTATTACTATCTGTTGATATGTAATTTATAGTTGTACATTCCATATTTTTATAAAATCGTATACAACCAAGACTTGGGATAAATTCTACAACTAAATGCTGCCATTCATTAAGATCTACAGAAAATCCGGTATTTCTACTCATTTCTCCTGTGAATATATACCACATTCCTCCTTCACGGAGTAAGGACCAATCATAACCGCCATTATCTGTTGAAATCACATGATGTCTACCACCACTATCGCTTGTTGGTTTTACCCATGCAGAAAATGTATAACTTTTACTTCCACGTTGATCCAACTTTAGATCAGTATGAACTCCACCTAATCCAGAATAAAAATCAATGCAATTACCATATTTTCCTTGAGTCTGCCAAGCGAATTCACCTGATATAGTTCCATGATAGTTTACTATAGAATTAAAAGTCCTGAATTCTTTACCCTCATCCATATTCCATCTACTGATTTCATTTGTAATTGCTCTTTCACCTATTTCTCTATTTAGGAATAAACAATCATATCCCGGAAGATCTGAACCAATAAAACTATTTGCATGTTGTTTGTTGTCAGAATAATAATTATGACTCTTTATATAGGTGTATTCCAATAATTCATATATGGATACATATCCATCTTCATTTCCAGAAACATATTGCCAATCAGTACCATCAGCATCACCCTCTAAGCCCTCTATAAGATTATTAGTAAATTCTCCAACTGTCATAAGTTCCATGTCTGTTGCTGCTGTTAAAATAACACGATTGGGCTCGTCCATTTCATGCCATTCTATAATCCTACCTGAGAGGCAAGAATCAACAAAGATATACATATTTTTACATGAAATAAGATCTAAAAGCGTATCAATATAGTAATACGTAGTAGCATCGTGAAACCAATTCCCATTATCATTGTAAGTAAGTCCACATTCTATATTCAGAGCACCATACCATCCATGTGCATTCCAAAAGACGGTAACTTCGTCATATATTCGAGCATGTTTAGCAATTCTCTTGCAAGCGTAGGTAATAGTCTCTTCCGAACTATATTGAAATTTTTTTTCATAATGATTTCCATTAAAAGGTTTTTCTTCACATGGTAAGAAATAGACATTTTTTCTTCGATAATCATAATTATCAATGAGTAAATTATAAAATTTATATGTAAGAGTATTCCAATATGATGTGGAGGTTCCATCAGCATTAGCATTACTTCCAGAGACAACAAGAGCAAATTTTTCATGGTAAACCTTAATAGAAGGACTAATTCCGATTCCAACTTCTATCAAATTAGAATCATCAAAATAACCATATTCAACCACTTTGAATTTCCAAATGCCATCCTCATCAGTAGTTATTGTATGGTTTTTGTATCCTGTTCCTGACTCTTCAAGGATTAATTCCCATGTATTTCCGTCATCCATACTTTTATACAATTTGCTTAAAGGATTATTAAGAGGAGAATTCACGTCTAATACATTCCAAGAGACTACGATCTGATCTCCAGCTCTAATAGAGTCAGATGTACTCCCTTCTGCTTCAACTGATAATTTAAAATCATCCCAAAAACTTTGTACTAACCAACTTGATTTATCTGTTGTAATATATAGTTCATCTATAGTCCCTTCTGTAAAATCTCCTTCAAAATCAATATTATTTACTCTACCAATTTCAACTCCTTCTAAGGTACTTATAATCCAAGAATATTTACCTTTTTCTCCTTCATTACAATTAAATTCTATATGATGTTGATACCAAATATCAGGATTTACATCTGCTATTAAATTCCATGTTGATCCGTCAAAATAAAAATATCTCCCATAAGTATGATCTACCTGCATATATATTGCTCTTCTATTATCAATGGATTTAAGACCAAAATATGAACTTTGTTGCCCATAATAAGAATTCGGACTAGTAAATTTATTAGTAAATTCAATAGTACCATTTGTTTGGGGGTATGTTATATAATGAGTTCCTCTCGTTAATCTATCATCACCACAATCATGTACATATAGGCAATTAGATCCATCAGATTCGTGTTTCACAGATATATCTGTATAATCTATTGGGGTATAACCAAGATATTCATCAATAAAATCGATATATGTGCCAAATGTTCCAACATTTTCATTTTCAAAATCGTACGTTATAACTTCAGGAATGTTGTTAATTATCTCCATATTAACAATTAACTCATTTACCACTGATACTATAGTACTAAATTCTGAAGTAATTTTAGTATTATCAATAAATAGATCTATCTTAAACGAGTAGATTCCCGCTTCATTTAATATAATTGGATATTGATGTGCTCCAATATCAAATTTTGAAGTAATAAACTGCCATATCCCATCATCTATCTTCATAAATAGTTCAGAAATATATGTATGATCTTCATTTTTAGGATTTACTACCCAAGTTATTGTAGTTTGCTCTCCAGGATCAATAACATCTGGATTTGCTTTAAAGTTATATAATAACTCACTAACTATGAAAGTGTCAGATGCTTCTTCATAAAGTAGATTATCTTCTCGAATACCATGCCATTCGTGGTAGATGTAATCCCAATACCCTTTTTCTCGGGAATATTCTTTTAATATGAATTTATAATTACCAGCTTGAGGTATTGGCACTGTATAATCTTGGGTTTCTGATTTACCATCAATAAAACTTCCGATAAAACCTATAGTTGTAATTTTTGTCAAATCTCCAGAATCTTTTTGTATCCATATCTCAGTATCATAATCGATATAACCACATCTGTATCCATTGTAATAATCATCACAGCGTTTACTAACTAATTGCCAAGAAAGTGAAATATTATCCCCTTCATCGATTGTCATTGTATTTAATTGAACATTCATTGAATATTCTACATTTATTTCATTTGAGATTTCCTCGACAACAAGCCAAGTCCCTGTAGTACCTACCCAAACATAATCGCTATACATATTTTTTTCCCAATGTCCTAATCTACGAGCGTATTGTACTAATTTTATTTTGTATATTCCACCATCATCAAATGGAAGTGAATAACTCTGTGTTGATTGATAGTTCCAATCCACACTAGCTATATGGGTCCATGCACTCCATTCTTCTGTATCAATATTTTTTGAACATCTGTAAATCTGTGTATCATAATCAGAATAGCTATCACTTCCAACAGGATCTTTAACAATATGATCCCATATAATAAAGACACTTTCTCCTTCTATAATATCATAATCAGAGATGCTCAGATTCATAACCCCCCCATCTGCTAATGTAGGTTTTGCAAATCCAAAAATACAGACACTATTAATTATAAAAACAGCTAATAATAATTTAGCTGAGATTTTCTTTGATTTATTTTTTTTCATTTTTTTTCATTTTATTTTGTAATTTATGATTGATGATCATTATTCAGATTTCGCCCTATTTAAAGCCATATGGGACAATATTGAATATTGTTGTTAAGAAGGAGACACTTTTCTCATATATGTCTAAACCTAAGTTAAATATTATCTATACTATAAAGTAGATACCGCCTTAAAAGGAAAGATTGAGTGAAGAATTAGTGTTTTTGTTTAAATATTAATATCATAAATATAATGTTAAAAATTAAATTTTAAGATAAGAAAATGAATAAAAATCATAATATTAGATTAAATATACATAAATATTATCCAAAAATACGAAATAATTTCAGATGTCTCAATCTTCCAGTTCTTATAAACTGTAAAAAAAAGAAAATGCTTAGAATAAGATTTATTAATCATGTTGATAAATTTATATCTGTTAGCATGAGACAAAAAACATCAAAAAAAAAAAATCATTCCATTAATCTTTTTCATGAGCATTATCGCTGTAGGGATGATAAATACATATCAAATTTATAATACAACTCTCCTTCAGAGATATCTTAATTTAAGAACTATACCCCAAACACCATTAGATAATCGAATATCTTTAGCTGATGTTGGCACCAATGCTACTCGAATTGAAGTTATTTCTTCTACTTCTGAGATTATTTGGGGTGAATACTTATTTTTTTCTATTAATTTTACTTATACAGAAGATAAAGGAACTACATGGCAACCTATAATATCACCAGATGCATATTGTAATATTTCAATTATGGATCTAGGGTACTCAGAAGTCTTATTTAAGAAGAATTTAATAAACAATGAAGATGGGACTTTTAATATTACAATAAATTCAAGTCGATTTTCTGCTAGATGGTATCTTGTTATAATTACAGGAAATTATTCGAATTATACCTCCCCTAATGAACTCTATCTTAATATAAAAATAAATGCTCTAGAAACAGGACTAACAGTCCATGATTACACTACTCTAACTGAATTATTAGAACCTTCATATTCAGAATTTTATAATGAATTGATTAACATAACAGTAAGATATTATGATGTTGAGACTAATACTAGCTTAAGTAATGCGTTAATAACTTATGAATGGCACGCTGTTAATCCTAGTCCCATAGAAATTCAACCAGATCCTATAAATGATGGATATTTTACCTTCACTATTAATACTTCTGATGCTTTAAGTATAGGACTTTATCATATTGATATTAGTGCACAACTTGAAAATTATTCTAGCATCGAGGATTATGAAATTCTATTATCAATTTATCCAAGATTGACAAGAATAAATGATCAAGACCATTTATCAATTAATCAAGAAATATGGATAGGAGAATCTACATTTTTTACATTTAATTATAGTGATGAGAATACTAGAGAAATAATTGGAGATTTAGATATTGCATATTATGAATGGAATGAATTGGATAATGATGGGTATTTTACAAATAATAGTGGTAATGGAACATTAATTCAAAATCCAAATAAGACATATACATTGAACTTTAAGACCTATATGCGTGATGCGGGGGTGTATTCTATTTGTGTGTATATGGAAAAAAATAACTACCTCCTGAGATTTGCCGAAATCATATTCATAATATCTCTAAAATTATTTAACGTAAATGGAACAACTTCAGATTTTAATATTACTAAATCTATATTAAATGGAACTCATTTAGATTTTTTTTTTGAAATTAATGATAATTTAACTGGTGAAGGATTATCTTTAGATTCTGTTTATTACTATTGGTATAAAATAGCGGATAATGGTACAATTATTGAAGGTCCAAACATTAATATCTCTTTATTTAATATATCTAATAATGTCTATAATTTAGATTTTCAAACCGAATTTACAGATGTTGGTAATTATCAGATTTATGTAGTATTTCAAAAAACCAATTATTCTTCGATTTATGTTGTTATTAATTTAATTATTTATAAAAATACAACGGCGGCAAATACAGATATTTCTGGCTTTAATATAATATTAATCATTGGTCTTATAGGAACAATATCAATATATTTTATTAAAAAGAAAAAAGGTAATAAAAAATTAGATTTTTAAAGATATAACCATATCAAGAAATTATCATTAAAAAATAGACTCAAAGAATTTCATTAAGGTCTATATGAATTCTTATTATTTATAAACTCATCGCTTATATATAAAATATTACTTTTGTTCTTGATCATATCACATATAAGTCTTAAATCATATCTTTTTAATAGTATAAAATACAATGATCTGTTAAAGAAGGGTAAAAAAGAAGAAAATAACATCATATCAGACTAACATTGGATTTCGCCCTCTATTAAGCTCTCAAAATTAGAGTTTAATTCTCTCCCTCATTTTTATATTTTGTCGGAATGATGTTACCCTTCCTTTTCCTTATTATTAAAGAAAATTAAATAAACTAAATGTCTTTATATCATTTTTTTATTCTTTAGAGGCAATAAAATATATTAAAAAATTAAAAATTGATTCAATAAAAAAAATATTAATCAATATAGTAAATCTTCTATATTAAGTTTTAATCCATCTTCTCCTGCAATAACCTTATCTATTTTTGTAAGTTCTTTAAATTTTTTTATTTGGCTTGGGATATAATTTTTTTTAGAGTATGGATTATCCATATAAACTCCAAAATGATTTAAAATGATAGTATTAGGTACAGGTTTTATTTTATTTATATATGGTAAGACCTGATCTGTTGCTAAATGTCTTTTACATAATACTGAATCAGGTCTTAGAAGATTGAGAATAAGTATATTTACTCCATTAAATTGTTCAGCAAAACCTTCAAAAATAGTAGTATCACTCGAATATGCAAGAGAATAATTTTCAAAATTAAATCTAACTCCAAAACCTTCATTAATTGAGTGTACAGTTTTTATACCAATAATCTCAGCATTTTTATAATTAAATTTATCTCCAGATTTAAATGAGATAATATTTTCTAACATGTTCAAATGATAATTAGAAATATGATTACGTGCTTCCTTCGTTGTAATAAGTGTGCCTTTTTTATAGAATTTTTTATTTTTATCATAAAGAACTTCTCTTGATCCTTCAATAATAGCACAAATATCTCCAAAATGATCCAAGTGAAGATGAGTCACTATGAATAAATCTGTTTTAGTTGGATCTTCATCATATTGATTAATTCTCACGATAGCTCCAGGACCAGGATCGATATGAGCCTGAGTATCATTGAATTTAAATAATAATCCTCCAGTTGCTCTATGTTGAGTTCTAACATGATGCCTTCCTCCACCAGAACCCAGAATTATTAACTTATCATTCATTTCTATTCAAAAAAGACAATTTAATTATTTGAATTTTATTTAGTATTAATATTTTCTATTTTTTTAATGATGAATAATTTAAGGTGTTTTATTCAACCAAAAGGGATATTAAGCATTTAATATTTACCCAAAGCCATTAACCTTTTAGCAACTGTTTTAAACACCTTATTAACGTTATGACCTGTTTTTGCTGATGTTTTTATATATCCTACCATATTAAACGTATTCATTATATTTAACATAAACTCATCATCTATAGCAATAAATTCTTTTAAGTCATATTTTGTACCAACTAGGAGTATAGGAAGTACTGTATCATGAGTTCTGACGATATTTACCCATTCAACTATATCTTCCATTTTTGGCATTTTTGTGAGATCAATTAATAAAAGAGCAGCTCTTGCTCCCATTACATAATTTCCTAAAAGATGTCTGAAACGAACTTGTCCACTAAAATCCCATAGCTGTAACGTACATTCTGCTTCAGAATCAAATTCTAACTCTTTAATATAAAAATCTACGCCCACAGTTAAGATTGTTGATTCTTCGAATTTGCCTTCAACATATCTTCTTAATAAAGATGTTTTTCCAGCACCTCCGTCTCCACTCATTAAAATCTTAAAAAGGAATTTTTTTTTTTCCAAATTTTTAAACCCTATTATCTATGAAATTAATAATAATGTCTACTTATTAAATTGCTTTTTTCTTATTTTCTTTTTTTTTTTAGTAAACCTACTGTTTTATAATTAAGAAGATAATTCTGATTTAACAATTTTATTGATCTCATTTAGTATTGGAAGAATTTTATTCATTAATTCTATTTGAAATTTGGATTTTAAAATGCCTTTTCCTGTTTTTAAAAGATTTTTGTTAATATCTATTGCTATTAGTTCACCTTCTTTAGCTAAACTAGCCAATTTTTGATGGTTTTTTATTTGAGGATTGAATTTTCTTATTGGAAAATTAAAAGGTTTTTTAAAGATATGTCTGGAACTTTTAATAATTCTTATTTGTTCATTAATCAATGGAGAATTTAAAATAGCTGATAGATAATAAGCTTCATCTAAATTATTTGTTGTATAAAAACTTAAATCACCAGCCACTATATAATCTCCTTGTATTACTGCAGATTTAAGTACAGAACCAGAATTATTATATATGACTTTAATATTTCCAATTTGTCTTAAGTTAGTTAGTTTTCCCCACCTATTTAAATTATCCATTAATGAATTATTCTTGGTTGTTGTTTTCTTTAATTTTAAATAAATATCATTAATTTTACTATAAAATAATTGAGAATTCCTATTTAATTCTTCATAATTAAAAGATAAATCTTTTTTTGAAACTGGAAGGAATACATTATAAAAATCATATATGAAAAATTTGATGAGTTCTGTGCTCTTAACTGCTTTAAATATATTTTTTTGTTCTACAATTTCATCTTTAAATTCTTTATTATTCCAAGGGTATTTGGCCCGTTTAAAAACTCTCTCATCTGGATTAATTTTGACTAAAATATTGTTTATATTTTCGAATGTTAGAAAAATTAAGTTTCGAGGATTTAAATCTGCTCCTTTATGGAATCGATCTTTATAGATACTCTCTTCAAGATTGATTAGATGATTATATTTCTTTATTGAAATTAATTTTTTTGTATATAATTTTCTTCCTTTATAAACAGTTTTATAGGGAATAAGATTATCTATTTTTTCTCTATTCAATTTTATATTTTCAAAATAATTAAAGGTTTTATTATTATTGATGAGAGATAATTCATAACAAGGGATTTCAAGATTATTTCTTTTGGATAAATCTTTTGTTTTTTTAGCAAATATACAAATATAATCAATCCTAAACATTTTTTCAATAATTTTATTAAATTTCCATATTTTTATTGAATTAAATCCTTTAAAATTGCGGAATCTTGAAGTATGAGAACCTGTGATCACACCCTTAGTCATAATAAAAAAGATTTTAGAGTTTTGGGTCATATAAATTTCTTTTGACCGATAAAAAAAAACAGTTGATATCTCAGTATTTAATAGATTTTTAGGACTTGGTTTAATTTCTAATTCTTCAGCCAATTTTTTTATTAAATTTTGATTTTCTATAGTATCAATATCCCTGAGAGTGTACCAAGGAGGATTCCCAATTATTAATTCAAATTTAATTCTTTTAAAGGAAGAATCTGGAAATAAAGAATCGATATTATAGAGATTTATTTTTATATTTGTATATTCTCCATCAAATAATAACAGGAAATTTATCTTTGCCATATAAATAGAGATTGGATTAATATCAAATCCATAAAGGTTTTTTATTGCTGAAATTTTCTCCTCTTTGGAGGTAGTATATTTAAGCACATTTTTGAGTATAATTAATAAAAAGTTTCCTGAGCCACAACATGGATCTAATACTTTTTCCCCAAAAGTATATGAAAAATTAACCATTTTTCGAGCTAAAAAGGGTGGTGTATAAAATTCCCCAGTTTTATGCCGAATATCATTAGGAATTATATTTTGAATAATAAAATCAAAATAAAATTCAGGATCAATTCTAGTCATTTGTAGATAACTTAAAGTATCACAAATTATAGAACAAAAATGCTTCAATTCTTTTTGATTTAAATCCAAAATAGGCTTAAAATATTTGATATTAAAGATATTACTATTTGTATAACTATGATTTATTTCATTTTCAATTTCTAAGAAATCTTGTTTAGAATAATTTCTTTCTGATAATAATTTTTCTTTTTTTAATATAAACTTAGCAATTAACATATATCCTAAAAAATAAACTAGAGAAAAATAGAGATATAAAGAAAGTTGAACCTTATTATTACCATAAAAAGTGGAGAAATCTTTACTCCATAATTTGAAATATTTATTATCAATAATATCGGTTTTTTTCAAAATATATTCAAAATTTATCAAATTTTCCCTTATTTGATAAAAATCTAATTGATTATCTAAAAAAAGATTCAAATTATTTTCCAAAATTTAAAAATCCTTTAGGTGGTATCTTAAAATTTAGTTAATAATTAATAATTAAAAAATAAAATAAAAAATTATGGAATTTTTTAAAGAGAATCCTTATTTAATCTTTAATTTAAATGATTTGGAACGGTATTGATTTGAGGAGATCTATTAATTTGTAAAAAAATAATTCACATATGAAAAAAAAAATTAAAAAATCCTATTTATAATAGGAATAGGAGACTTCCATGAACAAGGGGTTAAAAAATTACCTTTATATAATCAATTATAAACAAATTAATTTATTAATATCCAGAATTTTAATTTTTACTGATATTCTTAAGATTTTGCATTAAGAAAAAAATAAAAATACTGAATCCATTAAGTTTGTAAAAAAGATTTTAATAGTAATATTGACTTCTGCAGAAAATAAACTTTCGAAATTTTTTAAAGATGGAATAAATTTCTCATGTGAAATGTGCGGAGAATGTTGTAAGGGTTATAATAATGGAGAAGTATATCTATATGAGGAAGATATAGAAAGATTAATAAACTGTCTAAATAAAAAAGGAGAAAAATATACATTTAAGTCTTTTTCAAAAAAATATGTTAAAATAATAAACACAAGCTTTTATTGGAAGGACCCTGGAGAAGCAAGGGGTAAAAATTACTCATTTAATGCTTTAGGTTTTAAATTCAAGGGAAGTGATGAACATTGCGCATTTATAGATAGTAATAATCTTTGTACTGTTCACAATGATCGTCCATTTCAATGTCGAGCATATCCAGTTGGTTGGAATATGTTAATTAATAATGAGAGAAATTTCAGAAAATATTCTAAAAATTGTCCTGCGCTAAGAAATTCTATAGAAAATAAAGGTCAATATTACACTTCTAAAGAAGTAATAGAATGGGCAAAAAATGAATATGAAATTGAAAAAGAATTCTTTTTAAAAATGAGAGAAAATGATTTTAATATTTTTAAAGTCTATAAATGGTTACCAAAAGATATAAAGAGACCTTAAAACACATTATTAAAAAAAACGTATCATTTCATTACTAAAAGAAAGAATTCTTTTTTTCCTACACTCAATTCTTAAATAGATTAGTAAATGCAAGACAAAGAATTATTAATCCAAGTTTTCTTTAAAACCTTGAATTTAATATTAATAATTCAGATAAGTATACCTGAAAATATATTTTATTAATTATTTATAAAAATTAGATTAAATTTAATAATAATATTCATTGATTTTGTAATTTTTTTCAATTTAGAGGATTAATATTGAAAATTGGTCTTTTCGTCTGTGGTTGTGGAAGAAATATTAGTGGAACAATAGATATTAATAAAGTTTTAGAACATTTTTTGGGATTTTCTGATGTTTTTGTGTTTGAAGACCAATATTTATGTTCAGAGACGGGATTAAATATAATAATAAAGGAAATTAAGAAAAAAAAAATAGATAGGGTTGTAATTGCGGCATGTTCTTTTAAGTTACATGGTTCTTTATTCCAAAAAACTATAGAAAAAGCAGGTATAAACAAATTCTTAATATCTTTTGCTAATATTAGAGAACAAAACTCGTGGGTGCATACAGAACAGCCAATTAAAGCTACAAAAAAAGCAATTGATCAAATTCAAATGGCTTTAGAAAGAGTTAAACTATTAGAACCTTTAGAAGTACAGTACACGGAAATTATACCAAGTACTTTAATCATTGGAGGAGGTATTGCCGGAATTAAAGCTGCCCTTGTAATTGCAAATGCAGGTTATAAGGTATATATAGTTGAAAAAAAATCAACTATAGGTGGATATATGGCTTTATTTGATAAAACATTTCCAACTCTGGATTGCTCCATATGTGTGCTAGGTCCTTTGATGACAGAAATAGATGATCATCCTAATATTGAACTTTTTACTCTTTCTGAGGTTAAAAAAGTTAATGGAAATATTGGAAATTTCAAAATAACAATTTTAAAGAAACCACGCTTTATCAATGAGGAAGAATGTATCCATTGTTTTGATATATGTAGAGATGTTTGTCCAATAGAAATAGAAGATACATTTTTTCCAAGAAAAGCAGTAGATGTCCCCTTTCCACAAGCTATTCCTTTATTTCCCAATATTTTAAAAGAAGCCTGCATTGGATGCAAAGCTTGTGTGTTAGCATGCGAAAAACAAGCTATAAATTTTGAACAACAAGATGAGACAAAAAAAATAACTGTTGGCTCGATAATAGTTGCCACAGGTTTAAAACCCTTTGATCCTACTATATTATCAGAGTTAAATTATAAAAGATATCAAGATGTAATCACAACACTTCAATTAGAAAGGTTACTTAATGGTGATGGTCCTACAAATGGTAGGGTCATACGACCATCCACGGGAAAGCCTCCAAAAAGGGTTTCTTTTGTATTATGTGTTGGTTCAAGAAATAAAAAAATACATCATGATTATTGTAGCCAAGTATGTTGTAATGCTGCGATTAAACAAGCAATTTTATTAAAAAAGGCAATTCCTGATATTAATGTAAATATCTACTATATTGATATCAGAGCTGTAGGGAAGAATTGTGAGGAATTTTATAATAGGGCAAGAGATGATTTTGGAATTAGATTTATTAAAAGTAACATATCAGCAATAGTGAAAAGTGATACATCTAATGAATTAATTGTAAGGGGAGAAAGTGTGAGTGAAGATCTTTTATTTGAAAACAAAACAGAATTAGTAGTATTAGCAATAGGAATTGAACCTGCTGAAGGAACAGATGAATTAAGTCAGATTCTTAATATTTCACAAGATACATATGGTTTCTTGCTAGAAAAACATTTAAAGTTAAGATCTTCAGAATCTTCTATAAATGGAATTTTTATAGCAGGAGCAATACAAGGTCCAAAAGATATAGCAGCAAGTATAATACAAGCGGAAAGTGCAGCCGCTAAAGCAATTTCCTTATTCGCAAAAGGTAAAGTTGAATTAGATCCTTATACAATCTGTTTTGATCCTGAAAAATGTGATTTATGTCGATTATGTGAATATATTTGCGATTTTAACGCTTTAAATATTAAAGATTCAAAATTAAATATCACTCAGGTGAATTGTACAGGATGTGGTGCTTGTGCGGCTATGTGTCCCCAAAATTGCTTGTATATTCCAGGATTCACAAAAGACCAGATCTTTGCGCAGATAAAAGCTACCCTTGATAATAAAAGAGAATATCCTTTAATAATAGCATTTTTGTGCAATTGGTGTTCATATGCGGGAGCAGATCTTGCAGGTACAAGTAAAATCAATTATCCCTCAAATGTTAGGACAATAAGGGTTATGTGTACAGCTATGTTAGATCCTGCTTTAGTGTTTGAATCATTCTTTCATGGAGCTGATGGAGTATTATTAGCTGGATGTTATGAAGTAGACTGCCATTATGATAAAGGCTTTATCAAAGCAAAGACGCGATATAAGAGTGTTAAAGAAATGCTAATAAATTCAGGAATCAATGAAAAACGTTTTAGAATTGAGAGTATAGCTGCTGGTGAGGGAGAAAAATATGGCAAAATAATTGAAGATTTTACAAGTAGGTTGGAAAAATTAGGTCCTCTTAAAGTGGGAGAATATACAAAACCAATTACGAAGAAACCAGAAATGAAAAAAGCGAAGCTCGATGAAATTTAATTTATATTAGGTTTTTTCTTTTTAGCTCACAAACAAATATTTTTTAGTTTCAAACAATATGATTCTCTTAAATAGCTTTATTCAAATTATTACAATATGAATAGGATATATAAGAAAAAATTCTGTAAAAAATAATTAGTGAATGAATGAATTTTTTACCTAGAACTATACAAAATTATAAAAAAAAATAAAATAAAATATAATATGTGATGAAAGAAAATTTGATAAATACTAAGAAAGACTCTAAATTAATTTTTTTTAATGAAGCTGTTGAATATATAAATAAATTTGATAATCTTAGCCAAATTAATTCATTTGAGGATAATAATAGAAAACCATGGGAGATATTTAATAATAATCAATTAAGAGATGAAATGCTTTCTGAATTGGATCATCTGAAATATTTAATTTTAAACAATCCTGATAGAAAAATAAAACAATTATCTAAAAAAGAAAAAAAGAAATATAATGAATTTATTAAATATTTCTCTTCTTGTCCTGTCTGTGGTAATTTTAATCATTATTATAATTTAAAACATATGTACTTTGACAATAAACTAATAAATTTGAAAAAATCTTTAATTAATCTTATGCATACCAAAAATAGAAATATGAAAAAATTTAAGATTATTTTTGGAATTCCTTGTTGTTCTTGTTATAAAGAGTTTTTTGAATGAATTATTAATTAAACCAAATTTCTATTCTAAAAATTCTATTATTTTTCCACTTTGAGTAATTTGATAATATATTTTATTATCAATATTAATTGCTTCTATACAAAAGGCTTTAACGAGATAATCCAAATTATACTTTAAAATACTTAAATCGTATTTAACATTTTGATTGGTAAGTATTTCAAAGATATTTTGTTGTGAAAGTTTTCCTTCTTTATTTATTATTTTTAAAATCTCTCTGCGAAATGGATTATTTATAGCTTTTAAATAATTATCATGTAATTTTTGATTTCCTTCAATTGAAGAAAGAAATTCTTCAGAAAGTTTTAATTTTTCAAAATTTACTTCTTTAGGCATGATTACATAATTTATTGATAACTATTGATTAAAGTTTTTGTATATGATTTTATAAAATATTGATTTATACAAATGGTTTTTTATTAAAAAAAGAGTAGAATTTTAATTACATTTAAATATTCGAATTAAGATAAACATATTAAATATATTGTTAAAAATATGAAAAATATATTTTATCATAAAACAAGAGGAGTGTTTTAATCTATGTGTCACGTTGGGTATTGGAATATTGAGGATATTGAATTAATTAAAAATAAAAATTATGCAAAAGAAGAAGATTGCGGTCTTGAACTTATTACTCATCAAGAAAAACCATTATATTTAAAAAAATAATGGTTGATATGACATTAATTATATGTACAATTTAACTTTTAACGGTAAATAAAAAAAATTAGCAAAAAAAAATAATATCTTTTTTTTTTTAATATTTTGATAAATATTTATAGAAAAAATAAATATTATAAGGAATGTATTGACTTTAATCGTTATTACTTGGTATTTTTGGTAGAGTTCTTCTGGAAGTAGTAGATTTAGGATCATCTGCCATTCCTTTTTTTAATATCTCGACAGCATCTATAGATTCCTTTTTATCATTAAAATAAATTCTAAACAAATGTGAATTAAGAGAAATCATATCTTTAGGAAACTTTTTTACCAACGACCATTCTTCTTCTTCTTGTTCTTCTCCAAAAATCTCTATCTTTTTTGATATTGCTCCATATAGATTATGACCAATAATTAAATTTTCTCTCTTATGATTTTTAGGTAACTCTAATTCTAGTACTTTCTTCTCTATTGAAGAATTATTATCAGGAAGCGTTATTGAACTTTTATCCATAGTTGCATTCCCAACTTTAGGTTTTATGATTTCTATAGCCTCAACTATTTCTTTATTTTTATTAAAATAAACTCTAAAAAGATAATTATCTAAGATAAAAATTCCTTTAGGAAGTTTTCCAACTATTTCCCATTCTTTTTCTTCTATATCTTCTCCAAAAACATTTGTTACCTTAGAAACAGCACCATATAGACTCTTTCCAATAATCAAATTTTGTCTTATACATTCATTTGGAGGTTCATTAGTCAGAATTTTATTTATTATGGATTTAGTATCTAATTTTGTAAATTTTGATATAGGAGTTGATGATTTTGATGATACAATTCCACTTGATGGAATATTAACACCCTTCGATTTTAATTCCTCTAATGCTGGAGAATAATATTCTTCTTCCTCCTTTTTTTCAGTATCATTAGCATCAACAACTTTTCCTCTTATTTTTGTGAGATCTTTTTCAATATTCCTAACATAACGCATATCTTCTAACTTCTCTGAAACTTCCATTGATTCTAAATTGAAAGTTTTTAAAAAATCTATTGGTTCATCTCCTTGATCAACGGAAACGATTTTACAACGATGGAATGCTGCTTGTTTGATTAATTCCTCCTGAAGCTTACTCGCAACTCTCGAACTGATAAATCTTTTTCGAACGGGTGATTTAGCGCCTTTCCAAATGTAGATTCTCCTCGCATCTTCCTTGACAATTACAAATACTTGGTCAGGATGTAAAATTTCTTGTAGGTTATTTTCTTCTGCTTCAATTCTTTGTTCTTCTCCAGTGTTCAAAAGCTCATAAACCATGAAATAATCATAATCAGTCATTTTTGAAAAAAAAATGTTTTTTTAATAAATAAATCTTCTTTAACCAAATATAAAACTAAATAAATAAAAATCTTGGTAACTCAAATATTATATATTTAATCGATTAGGTAAAAATTTTTTTTTTTTTTAAATTGAATTTTAAAAAACATTACCCATAGATATAATTTATAAAATATCATTAAATATATGGATTCATATTTCGTAATAGTATTTTCAAAGTAAGAACATATTTTAAACTCAAAAGATATGTTTAATGGTTTTTAGAAAGGTTTGAAGAAACCTTTAATTATCATGTTGGTTAATAAAATATATAATGTCAAAAATTGTTAATCTCCTAAAATTAAAAGATTATATAACTTTAACAGGTACTACTCTTGGACTAATAGCACTTCTTATTGCTACATTTGGCGGACGCGGTTATATATCTCTAGCTTTCTTCTTATTAGCTTTTACAATTGGAACGGATTTAATAGATGGATATATAGCTCGAAAAACAGGTACTGTAAATGAAATAGGAAAACAATTAGACTCTCTTAATGATTCTTTAACTTTTGGAATTGCCCCAGCAGTTTTTATATTTCAAGCATTTAAAAGAAGTTTTTTATTAGATCCATATGATTACTTCCTTTTTATTGCCTGCATTATTTTTGCACTATGTGCCATATTAAGATTAGCTAGGTTTAATATATCTGATGCTCCTGGATATACGGGAGTTCCTACTCCTTTGAGTGCTTTGTTTCTAATTAATTATTTTTATGCTAATTATTTTTTCGCGATAGCAGAAGCAGGAGGCAACACTCAAGCATATCTTACACCCTTCCCTCCTTTCACATATTATGCAATTCCTATGATTATGATTTTCTTAGGGTGGGCTAATACCACTATTCATATTAAATTTAGTGAAAAAGATAGAAATGTTTATATCTACTTTATAATATTCGCACCTCTTTGTCCCATCTTCGGGATAATCGGAATCCTCAATCCAACATTTATTATTGCAGTGATCGTCAGTTTAGTTTTTTTTATATTTATTTTAATAGAACTTATCTTTATTATCATTACTTTTATCAAAACAATAACTAGAAAAGATTCTTAAATATAAAGAAACTCAATTTTTTAGATAATTTGGAATCATCTATTTTTTTATTTTTTTATTATTTAAATTATGGTTCAAAAATTTAGAGTAAAAAGAAAGTTTAATTTATAGAAATAATCTTTGTTTCCAATTCTCAATTGTATGAAAAATATCATTCTTTTGTTCGATAGTCAATAAAGTAGTTTGATTTTTATAATTATTTATAGATCTTCTAATATCATGTAAAGTTACTGAAAATCCACGTCTTTCTAAGATTATATCAGCAACCTTTTCCAATTCTTGTGTTAAAAATTCTCCTGTAAAACTATTAAAATTTTGAATTATGGTATTAAAAGCATTATTTATAATCATCCCTACGGAATCTCCTGCTTTCGGATTGACTTTTGAAATAAATATTAGTAATTCTTTTTCTGATTCTCCATTTTCAATTGCTTGAATAGGAATTGCTCTTACTTTTTTATTTTTTTTACCTACTTTTTTTGGAATTTCTGGTATTTTTGAAACTATTGGAGATTCAATTTTCGATACTTTCTTTTTATTTATTGAAGGCATTGTTTTGATTTCACTTGTTTTAGATGATATATAAGTAGGTTTTTCTTTAATTACTTTCCCAATTTGATTCTCAGCTGAAGACCAAATATTATATAAAGCTGATTCTAATTTATTATTTAAAATTACATTTTCGGAAAAAAAACCTATGACATTATTTAAAGGATCTTGATTATCACTTTTGATTATTCCTATACCAATTGCTTTATTATCAGATTTAATTCCAATAAAATTAGTATTTTCGTAATTTTTGAATTCTAAATTTGATATTTCTTTAAATTTTTTAACCCTACTGTTGACGTGAGGATCTGAAGATGCTATCCTAATTCTAATGGATTTTGGAATGTTTTTGAAATATTCTAATTGTAAGTAATCTTCTAATTTAGGTATGATAATCATTAATTCTTCTTTTGAGTTTTTAATGGCATTAATTATTTCTTTTTTAATTTTTGCTACACTATTTATTGGACATACATTATTCTTTTTAAGATCTTTAACAGAAGTTGCAATTAATTTAGATTCTGAAATGAGATTAATAATAGGTTTGTTTAAATTTTCAATTTCTTTAATTGATTTTTGAACAATAGTACATATTTTACTAATAAATCTATTCTTTAATTTATTTATATTCTGTTCTAAGCTATTTTCCTTATCGTCAATTAGTTCTGCTAATTTTTTCATGTTTAATTCAAAATTATTAATTAGATTTAAAAGGAGCATTTTAAAATCATCCTGAGAATTGATTGAATTTTCAATTTTTTTTTGAAGTTGTATTTTACTCATTTCTTCTTTAACTGAGGTAATTATTTTTCCCAAAAAATCTTTAATAACACTATTTAATCTGCTTTTAAACGTTTCTTCAATAATTTCATTTAAGATTTCTTGTTTTTTTTTTTTTATTTCTAAACTTTCTATTTTCTCTTTCAATTCATCTTTAAGTTTATTAAAAGTTTTAATTAGGTTATTAAACTCAGCTTTTGAAATAGTATTCATCATATTATCGATATTCAATATAAATTCTCCAACTTTACTCATAGCACCCATTTGTTTGGAAATATCTTCCGCATCTTTCTTTTGTAAAAGACTATCCTCGATGAAATCCTTCCTAATCTCTTCATATTTTTTGGATATAGATTTATATTCGATATTAGATTCCTTTATGAAGGTTTCATTTATCGATTTGATTATTAAATCATCAATAGAATTTCTTATTTCAGAAAAACTAGTTTCAATATTTTTAAAATAATTTAAAATAGGATTATAAGGAGGAATTGCAAGAAACTCAGTTAAAATAACATCTTTTTCAAGATTTGATTGAATTAATAATCCCAAATTAAGTAGATTGTTTATATTTTCATTAAAGTTCTCCTCATTTAATTCAGGCATGATTGATTTTAACTCATAATAAGATAATATAGATTTCCCAAGAGATGTTATATATATCTTAATAGATTCCTCAGATAAACCTAATTTACGTAAAAATTCTTCCATTTTAATCTTTTTCCATATATATTATTAATCATAAATCCTAAAATAAAAATAAATAATTCAGTTTTAATAAAAATATTAAAATCTTATAAACTTTATAGTAAGAATTTAAAAAGCTTTCTAATGCAAAGATCTATTGACTAACATTAATTTATGTAATAAAAAATAGAATTAATCTACATATAAATATCCTTTATTTTAAAAATTAAATAAATTTCTATTAACTAATTGATTTTATTAGAATATTTAATTTCATCATATTTTTTTGAATAGAAAAGAATTTAAGATAATTCTAATATATTTTTTTTAATAATAGGAGTTGTTAAATTAAAATTTGTCAATAGAAAGATATGAGGATGTAATCTTTTATATAGATTTAAGTAAGGATTTTGTAAAATATAAATTTATATCCAAACTTATTGGAGAATTTATTAATAAAAAGAAGAAATTAAATGTTAAGGGTGAGTTTAACCTCTTTTTTTTTGATAATGAGGACAATCCTATATTTATAAATGAACAGACTGATCCAGAAAATTATAATAAACTTTTTGAAAAAACATGGAAAGAACGTTTAAAATTAAAATCTAATCTTGAAAAAGGATTATTTTATATCTTATCCTTTATAGCTGAATCAATAAGAAAAAAATCCAAATCTAATAGAATCATAATTCTTTCAGACACACCAAGTGATCTTTCTGGGGATTATCAAGATGCATTATTCAATATTATTTCAAAGGTAAAATATTTTCCAACATTTATTGATGTAATTAGAGTAGTGGGAGAGGGTAATAGATTTTTTAAAGATGATGTGAAATTAAATATATTAGTCTCCGATACTAAAGGTGGTATTTTTTATACACATAATAACAAGGAACTTAAACTAATTTTTAACCAATTTATAAAAAACAAAGATATAGTTGATTTATATGCTGATGGACCAGAAGAAGTTGAAATAAGTCAAGAAGATATTATGTTTTATGGAAAATTATCAAAAAAAATAATAGAACCAGAGAATAAAGAAGATTTAGTATGTTTTTTATGTGATAAAGAAATTTGTCCTGTTTGTTTAGATGTCTTTGATATTCCCAATATTTGTGAAGAATGTGGAGCTCCATTTCACAACTGTTGTATATTAGATTATACAGTTGAAAATAATGTAGGTATTCCATTTATTTTTAGATGTCCTAAATGTAATATACTTTTACAACTTCCAAAAGAAAACCTAGCAAAAGACAAGGATTTAGAAGAAGAATTTGTTGTAGAAAAAAAAGAGAAAATAGAACATTCTATTCCAGCTAAAGTTGATGTTGAAGAACCTCCACCTTTAGATAATATAGAAAGTTACATTCCTCAGAATATTGATATCTCAATTCCTAAAGATTCACCTACTGAAAATGAAAAGCCACAATTACTAAATATCGAAGATGAAAACGTGAAAATCATAAGAGTTGGAGGGTATTTTGGAAAAACCTATAAAATTAGAAAAAAGGAAGGAAAAATTTGTTATGAAAAGTATTTTTCTCAAACTGAAAATAAGTCAAATAAATCATAAAAAAAAGAAGAATTTATTTACCATTTAATTTCTTAAAAAATAAAGACACCAGTGTTTTTTTTTACAATTAAGTAATAGGATTAATATGAATTTTGATCGATTTTTAAATAAAAATAAATAACAATTCTTTTTTACTAGTCGTAAAATGAAATTTTTAAAAAAAAATATAGGTTTATAATTTGAAGTTTTAATTAACATCATACTTTTACCATTCAATAAAATTTATAATGAATTAGAGAGAATAAAACGATTATGAATATAAAAAGTGAAAAAACATCGGAATCTGAAGAAATTATTTTTTACCTGGATTTATCTACAGAATTTCTTAAGAAAAAAACATTGTTAAAGAGTATAAAATCTTTTTCTGAAGGAAATAACAAAGCAAATATAGATAGTACATATGGTTTTGTTATCTTCAAAAAAGAAAAAGAAGTTTTCAGTGTATACGATAAAGACACCTCTTTTATCATAGAAACAATTGATGACTTATGGGAAGAACGAGAAATTGGATCATCTTATTTTGAAAATGGGTTGTATGAAACATTAGCTCATGTATTCAAGAAAAGTAGAACATTTCCAAAGAGATATCGAGTGATAGTTTTCTCTGATTCCCCAAGCACACAATCAGAAGACTATCATTCTGCACTTTACAATTTAGTATTAAAAGCGAAAAATTTTTCAACTTATATTGATATCATACGTATTGGAGAAGAGAAATTCTACGATGATGATGTGAAATTAAAAGTAATCACAAGTGAAACTTATGGTGGTACTCTTTACTGCAGTGATAACAAACAATTCTCTAACTATTTGAACTCCTTAATTCGAAGTAAAAGTGAATTTAATATGATCCAAACAGAATCTAGTAAAATATCAGAAGATGAACATATATTTTATGATCGTTTAGCAACAGACCTTATTACTATTTCTCCTGATGATAATAAAACCTGTATCCTCTGTGAACAAAAGATTTGTCCAATATGTGAGGCTCTCTCAGACGAAGTTCATAAATGTTATAACTGTGATGGTCCATATCATAGTTGTTGCGCAACTGAATATTCAATTGTTAATAATATAGGACTTCCATACATATTTCGTTGTCCTCAGTGTAGTGCTATATTAAAATTAGATAAAGATTTTGTTAATATGGTTTTAGAAGAAAAATCAGAAGATCAAATGCAAGCCATTGAGAAAGAACCTGCTATAGAACCATCTATTGATTTAGATGAAACTGATCGGGGAATGCAAGAAAGAATCACAAAGAAAGTTAAAGTTGGGGGCTTTTTTGGAAAAGAAATTAGTGTAGATGCAGTAAAATCGAATAATGAAGTAGGAGGGCAAAGTGAAGAAAAAATGACTATAACAGCATTAAGACCCCCCAAGGCAAGAAAAACAATTCAATTATGTTCAATTTGCGGAGCTACTGTAAAAAATTCTCATATATGTCCAGTATGTGGTTCAAAAATTTCATAAAATAACTTTAAATAAGTAAAGGCTTAATTAAAAAGAATATATAATAAATTCTAAAATTTAAAAATACCAAAATTTCTTCTTAATTTTATTTCCTTTATTAATTTATCTTTTTGGAGATTTACCATAATTTTTATCTGCTTATTTTAATTATTTTACTAATATTTAATCAATTATTTTTATTTTGAATATATGATTGAAAAAAATTTTTTTTTTCCAAAGGATTTTTTATTGGGCGTAGGTACTTCTTCGTATCAAACGGAAGGAAATAATAAATATAGTGATTGGTGGGAGTTTGAAAAAATACCAGGTAAAATAGAAACAGGAGAGCAGTGTGGAATAGCAACAGATCATTGGAATCGCTATGAACAAGATTTCCAACTAGTTAAAGCTATGAATTGTAAAATTTACCGAATGTCAATAGAATGGAGTAGGATTTTTCCTAAAGAAGGAGTTATTGACATAGAATCTGTTAATCATTATCATAAAATGTTTGATTGGTTGATTAAAAATAGAATTAAAATAATGCTAACAACACATCATTTTACATTACCAATCTGGCTTGCAAATAAGGGAGGATTAAAAAATGAAAACAATATCTTGTTTTATGAGGATTATGTGAGGTTTTTAGCTAAAGAATATAAAAATAAGATAGATTATTGGTGTACAATTAATGAACCTATAATATTAGCATTCGTAAGTTATTATCGCGGTATTTTCCCCCCATGTGAAAAAAACTTAAAATCCACACAGAAAGTGATTAATAATTTATTAAGAATGCATGCTTCTGCATATGAGATTTTAAAATTAGAATATAATATTAAACAGGTCGGAATCGTGAAGGCTATGCATGACATAGAAATACTTTCTGAAAATTCAGAGGATCAAAAAATGGCTGAATTCATGGATTATTTTACTAATAAATCCTTTTTAAATGCCTTAAAAACAGGAAGATTACCTCATGAATCGAAAGAATATATTCCTATATTGAAAGAATCATTTGATTTTTTGGGTATAAATTATTATCATCGCTTATTATTCTCATCCAAACATTTTCCTGATGGTAGCTCCCCAAAATTACCTAATTCTGATTCAAAATATCTTTTTACTGACCATGAGTGGCAACCATATCCAGCAGGACTTTTTAAAGTATTAAAAAGAATATCTAAAATAACAGATAAACCAATCTTTATCACAGAGAATGGAATCGCGACAGAAAATGACGTTTGGCGTCAATATTTTATAATTTCCCATCTTGTTGAGATATCTCGTGCGATTCAAAGAAAAATCAATGTTAGGGGGTATGTCCATTGGACATTAACTGATAATTTTGAATGGGCAAAGGGTTTTAATCCAAGATTTGGATTAGTACATATTGATTATAAAACACTAGATCGAAAAATAAAAGATAGTGGAAAATTATATGGAAAAATCTGTGGAGAGAATATGATTAATCTTGATGATATAAAGAGATTAGATGAAGAATTTCCTGATATTGATGAAAGTATGAAAATAAGATATGATAATTTAGTTTAATTTTATTGTAATTAATTGATAATAATAATTAACCATCCAGTCAAACTAATGAAATTTCCCAAGAAAGATTCAGAAAAAAAAGTAAATCTAACGATTTCAAAAATTAGCATGTTATCAGGTGCTTTTTTTATGGGTTTTGTAGGAATTTTAGTGGAGTTATTATCAGAATTTCCAATTTATTCTATAGATTTTTCCGGGGACTATTCGGTATTGGTTTTTTAGGTATAGTAATAATAATAACACATTCATTTTCTTTTAAATTCATAAAAGAAGCAATAAAATTGCATTGGAAGCAGTTATTATCAATTGGGATTTGTTATCCTCTAGTAATATACTTCTATTTTTGGAACATTACTCTCTCTGGATATGCAATTGCAGCATTTCTTTTAAGACTTAGTGGCCCTTTTTTACTACTTTTATTGTTTATTACGAAAGAAGATGAAAAGAAGATTTCAAAGACCATTTTATTCAGTTATTTTCTTGCTTTATCTGGAGTTATAATTATTATGGAAGTATGGAATGGATTTATCTTTTTATATACTGTCATAATAGGTTTAATATCAGCATTCACTTTTGCATTACATACTTTCTTCAAAAAGAAAGTTTATCATAAGAGAAAAAAATATGAATTTGATGAGATTATACAAGGGAATGTTGATCTTTTTTTAGCTTCTTGGAATTGCCTAACGTTAATTATTTTTTTCTTCCCTTTTGGAGTCCTTGATATTTTTAAACTATCACTAGTTGATGTCTCTATATGTCTTCTTTTAGGTTTATTTCCTACAGCATTATCATTCACTTTAAATAATATTGGAATAAAAAATGATACTGATGGAAATATCTTTATTCTCTCTTATATAGAACCAATTGTTGCTACTATTAATAATGCTATTTTTAATCAAAAATTATCAATATTTACTATTATTGGTGGAATAATTATTATAATATCAAATATAATCATCCTAAAATTTTCATAACTAGTTATTTTTAAAGACATCATTTCTCTTTTTATGCTTTATTAATACAAAAAAAGGATTAAAATCCATTATGTAATAAAAATTGGACTCCAATTAATTCTTATAACGTATTTTCTATTATTTATTTAAAGATATATAATTTAAATTAATAAATTGGTTGATATAAATGGCAGATTGGGAAACTGAAGTATTAGAATGGATTGAATATCATTGGAATCAATTTGCAGATTGGTTCTTGGCACAACCACTATTCGCTCAGATATTATTTGTGATTCTTGTCGCTGCAATAGTTGTTATAGCGGTGATTTTAGCATATTATATTATTAAAGGAGTTGCTTATTTCATTTATTATCTAGTATTAGGTCTTTATTATTTATTTAAAGCTATAATACTTGGAATTTATAAGCTTAGCAAGAGAATATATAAGGAAATTCAAGGTAGATCTAACCAACCTGTTCCACCATATCAGAATAATTATACAACTCAAATGAATTCGAAATTAATAGATCAAAGTAATCAAAATATTGAAAAAATAGCTGTTAAATATCCTAAAGAAACTCGCTATTGTTCTGAATGTGGGATGAAATTTTCTGGAAAAGTAATTAATCTTTTAGAATCAAGGGGGAAAGCATTTTGTGAGCAATGTGGTAAAAAATATGCGTTTGATTCAATAAAAATTAAAATATAAATATCTCCTCATTTTTTTAATACTTATCTTATCAAGTTTAATATTTAATATTCTTCTTTTCAGGCTTATATTTTTTAATTATTAAATATTGATTTATTATTAATTTATGAAATTAATTCAAATTCGTAAAGCTTTACAAGAAGATATCAATTGGATAAGCCGGATTAGTCAACAATATTGGAATTCTAACAAGATAGTTACAAAAGGAAAAGTTTATTATATTGATAAATTACCCGCTCTCATAGCATTAATTAGAAATAAAAAAGTTGGTCTTTTAATTTATAATGTAATGGATAAGGAATGCGAAATAATTAGTTTAAATAGTATGAAAGCAAATAGAGGAATTGGTAAAGCACTTTTAAAAGCTGTAGAAGAAATTGCTCAAGATAAAGAATGCACTCGATTATTTTTAATAACAACTAATGACAATCTTAATGCTTTGGGATTTTATCAAAAGAATGGTTTTTCCATATGTTCTATTTATCCAAATGCAATTGAGAATTCTCGATTATTAAAACCAGAAATACCATATTTAGGAGAAAATGGAATTTCAATAAGAGATGAAATTGAATTAGAGAAAATACTCATAAATTAAGAATAAGATATTTTAAGATAGAAAACTGGATTAGTTATATTGTTTTACCAATTTGATATAATTTTGTAGATAATTATAATGAATTATAAAAATCATTAATCTCAATCCCTCCTATTATTTAAAAATTATTTCTCCTTTTACTATAATATCTTTTAATAAAGCTAAAGAGAGTGAGATTGTTAAAAAGGATTATATAGTAAGTATAAACATTGGTAAATAATTAAAAATGTTTGATCTATTGAATTCTTAAGTTAAATCGTTTAAAGTATAATTGAATTAACTAAGAAATATTATAAGAATTATGATCACATAACTTATTGAATGATTATCAAATTGTTATGTGTGTGCTTAAAGAAATGGTACTTCTATGGAGTTTTCTCCTTCCATCTTTAAGTGGGTATTCTCACAAGTCGAGGATATCGAGCCTCGTTTGAAAAAGGATAGTCCCTCCGTAGAGTGGTATTAGACGTATCGTGGATTTGAGTACTATGGGATAACTTCCTTCAAAACTTCGGAGATATTAATGATGTTGATATTTATGAGGTATGTTTTGAACTCAGTGATGAGCGAACAGCCTGATAACCTTAGGGCGGGTCTTTTTAAACAAAAAAGATTGATAACTAGAATAGAAATTGGTGATTTTTATAAGAATTATCAGATTTTTATAAATAGTTATAAGGTTATGAGAATTAATGCAATTTTATTAAATCCTACAATCGACCAAATTTATGAAATAGAGAATTTTAAGGTAGGTCATACGTTTAAAGTTAATAAAAGTACAATATATCCTGTTGGGAAGGCAATTTCATTTTCTTTAGCGATTAGAGAATTGGATAAAGAAGTAAATCTCAAAATTATAGCATTTATAGGTAAAGAGGAACTTGAACTATACTCTAATTTTTTAAGGTCTAAAAATATTGATTTCGAGTTTATTGCTGTAAATGGAAAAACCCGTTCAAATAAAACGATAAATGATCCTATCAAAAAAACAACTACACACATAAGAGAATTAGGATTTGAATTAAATGAAAATAATATAAATAGTTTTAAAACTATTTTTAACAAAATCCTTGTTAAAAATGATTTTTATGTATTCTGTGGTTCAATACCTCAAAATACAAAATCAACTATTTATTATGATTTGATTAAGATTTGTAAAGAAAAAGGAGGAATATGTATTTTAGACTCAAGTGGACCTCCATTAATGTATGGTCTTAAAGGATCTCCACGAATAATAAAACCTAATCTAACAGAACTCTCCTTTATTTTAGAGGATCCATTATTGGAGCAATTGGATTTTTCAGAACCTATTGTTGCTTGTAATCAAATAGTTCAAAAAGCTAGTTCTTTATTAAATGATGATTTAGAAATTATTTTAATAACATTAGGAGAAAAAGGTGGGATCCTATTAACTAAAGAAATAAAAAAATATGGTACATTAGAAATAAAGGATGTTATAGATACTGTTGGATCTGGAGATTCATTCTTGGCTGGTTTTATAATAAAATATTTCCAAAAAAAAGATCTTAATGAATCATTTAAATATGCATTAGCAACTGGAGCTGCAAATACTTTAAGAGCAGGCCCAGGAGTATTGGACTTTAAGACTGTAGAAATGTTGATGAATAAAGTTAAAATAATTGATTTATTTTAAAAGTATTCTTTTAAAACAATAGTATCCTCTCTATTAGGGCCAATTGAAATCATAGCAATTTCAATATTTAGTTCATTTTTAAGAGCATCAAGATATTTTTTCATTTCCTCAGGGAGAGCATTATATCCCTCTTTTGCTATTTTTGACCATTCTTCTCTAGTTCTTTTTTTCCAACCCTTATAACTTTTATATATAGGTTTACATTTTTCTAAAATTTCTGACTGAATTGGCCAACTTTCTAATAATTTTCCATCAAGTTCATAACCTACACATATTTTTAATGGATCAACATCTTCAAGAGCATCCAATAAAGTAATAACAATGCTATCAACTCCATTTATCATAATTGAATATTTTAAGTTAAATAGATCTAACCACCCTATTCTTCTTGGTCTACCTGTGACGGTCCCAAATTCTTTGCCTTGAGTCCTAATTTTAGAACCAATTTCATCATCTAATTCAGTAGTTAATGGTCCTCCTCCTACTCTTGAAGTATATGCTTTTATAATTCCTATTATAGGCCCTATTTTTTTTGGGGGGATACCTGTTCCTGCTGAAATTCCTAGAGCATTTGAATTTGATGAAGTACCGAAAGGATACATTCCATGATCAATACCTAATAGAACCCCTTGTGCTCCCTCAAAAATTATTTTTTTTCCATTTTCAATTTCTTTATTTAGATAATAGGCGGTATCAATAATATAAGGTTTTAATTTTTTTCCATATTCTACATATTCTTCATAAATCTTTTCATAATCAGAACTTAAATTAGGGTTATAAACATTTAAAAGTTGTCTTTTTATTCTATATAATTTTTCTAATTTCTGTTTTAAAATCTCTGGATGTATTAAATCATATATTCTTAATCCCCATCGAGCTGCTTTATCTGAATATGTTGGACCAATACCGCTTTTTGTTGTACCTGCAGCATATTCTTTCTTGGACCCTTCTTCTAAAGCATCAAGATCTCTATGGAATGGAAAAATAACATGAGCGGTTGAACTCAACTTAAGATTAACTTTTTTATTTAATTTTGAAAGATCCTCTAATTCTTGAAGTAAAACTTTTGGGTCAACTACACAACCATTTGCTATAATGATATCTTTTTCTAAAGGAGCTCCTGATGGGATTAATCTAAATTTGTACTTTATGCCATTACAAACTACAGTATGACCGGCATTATTTCCACCCTGATATCTAACAACTATATCTGCTTTTTGTGCTAGAAAATCTGTTATTTTACCTTTCCCTTCATCACCCCAAGATAAGCCAATAACAGCAATTGTATTTTCAATCATAATATCTATTTTTTTTCTTTTTAATATTAATATAAATCCAAAGTGGAATATTAAATAAATTTTAAAAATCTTGTTATTAGAATATTTATATTGGAATTTCCTTGAAATATAGACTAATAAGAATTAAGATCTCAATCTAAATTCTTTTATTTAAAACATTTAAATAAAAAGTTTTTACATTAACACCTTAATTCAATTAAATTCATTTTTTTTAAAAAACAAATTTCTTAAATGATTAGTTATATGAAATCATTTTTATATGTGTTTTTTCTTTAAAGAGATAAAGTTTATACAATTTAATTTTAATAATGCCATTTTCTAATAAATCTACAATACTTTTTGATTTATCTCATAATGAAATGCTAAATCTTTCTGAGAATGAATTTTCAGAATTTTCTAATTTATTAGAAAACCTCAGTTTTAAAATAATATTAAATGAAAAATCGGAGATTAATAAAGACTTATTGGAGAAAATTAATATTTTAGTTATTGGAAATCCCATTAATGAGTTTTTTTCTAATAATGAAATAGAGAATATCATTAACTATGTCAGAACTGGAGGATCAATTCTATTAATTAGTGAATATGGGGCAGATTTTCTTCAAAAATCTAATTTGAATGATATTTCTGGGAATTTTTTTAATATTCTTTTTGAGGATAATATCATTAAGAAGAAAAATCAAAGTAATGAGAATTGTTCTAGTATTATATCAATAAATACGTTTCCTAATCATGAAATTACCAACCAATTAAGAGAGATTATTATTGGGGGGTCTTGTTCATTATTATTAAAAAAAGGGGCAACACCACTATTAGAATTAGATACTTCTGCTTGGGTTGAAAAATATGATGATTCAACAAAAGAATGGTATAAAGAAGAAAAGAAATCTCAATTTTTACTATCAGCTTGTTCAAAATTTGGTAGAGGAAAAGTTGTTGCATTAGGAGATATAGACATATTAACAAATGATGTTAATATTGGAATTAAGCAAATGGATAATAAAAAGTTTCTTACCAATATAATTAATTGGTTAATTAAACCTAGTGAAAAATCTGATGTAATTTATTGGACATTAAATAGGATTGGTACATTAGAAACTCAAATAAAAAATATTAATATTAAAATAGATAATATAATCGAAACGATTACAATATTAGAAAAAAGAATTTCAAATATTGCAGATATACTATCTGTAGATCAAAAATAAATATTAATAAAAAGCAATAAAGTTTTTAACTGAATATTTTAGAATAATAATTATTTTGTTTTAATGAATAAAGATTTTGTGGAAAAATGAAAGCCTATTCTGATGAAGAAATATCGTTAATTTTTGAAGAAATATCGAATAGTTATAAAAGGGAAAATCAATATTTTGATATTTTATATGATTCTTCATCTTCATTATGGATAAAAAAGACTCGATCTGAGGAAATAATATTAACTAATGAACAATCAGGCATCGTAGGAAGGTCATATATTGGCAAATGGAGAGAATATGCAACAAATGACTTATCAAAATTAAATGAGTTAAGACTCAGAATCCCTATAAATTCAAATCAGGACTCAACTTTAAAAAAATATGATGGTTGGGAGTTAAACAAAGAAATAAAACCAGACATTAATCCTCAACAAATCCCAATTGAAGAAAAAATGCAAAGGATTCGAAATATATATGATTTTTTAAAAAAATATGACAAAAAAATTATAAATCCCATTGTAGGATATTCTGAATATTTAACATCTCGTATTTTTGTCAATAATGAAGGTTGTAAATTAAGACAAATAATTCCTCGTACTAGAGTATTTATTCAACCAATTGTAAAAGAGGGTAATAGAATAGATTTTGATTATTTTTCTATTGGTGGAGAGGTGGGTTTTGAAATTCTTAGCAATATAGAGAATAAATTGGAAGAAATTGCTAACAACTCTTTAAATATGCTTGATGCTGAATCTACTCCTTCTGGAAAATTTCCTATTATTTTGGATCCTGATATGACAGGTTTAATTGCCCATGAATCATTTGGTCATGGACTAGAAGCAGATCAAGTATTAAGAGAAAGAAGTTATTTAAAAAATCTCATAAATAAAAAAGTAGCATCAGATCTCTGTAATATATATGATACTCCTTATATTACCAATGAATTGGGTTCCTCTTTTTTTGATGATGAAGGAATAAGAACAGATAAAAACGTTTTGGTAGAGAATGGAATACTACTTAATTTTATTCATAATCGAATGACAGCGTCTGTATTAGATGCTGAACCAAAAGGAAATGGACGAAGAGAGAGTTATGCCCATCCTTTACATGTTAGAATGAGCAACACATATTTTGAGCCTGGAGATTATTCTTTAGAAGAGATGCTTTCTGAGATTAAGAATGGAATCCTATTATGCAAAGGTTACTTTGGTATGGAAGACCCACTTGGAGGAGGTCTGCAAGTAACCTCAAAAAAAGGTTTTTTAATAGAAAACGGTGAAAAAACAAAGCTTTTAAAATCTATTACACTTAGTGGTTCCGTTTTAGAATTACTTAAATCTATTGATGCTATTAGTAAGGATAAGCTAAAACTTAGACCAGGAAGTTGTGGAAAAGGATACGAGGACTTTGTGCCAGTTACTAGTGGAGGCAGTTATATAAGAGTAAAAGAAGCTTTAATTAGCCCAGGATAGTTTAAATAAAAAAAGGATTAATATGGTAGATAATAATTTAGATTTGTTAGAAAAGAGAATAAAAAATAAAGAAATAGGTGAATATGAAATCTATTATATTAAATCTAAAATATATGAGACTCAATTTATACAAGCAAAAATAGATTCAGAGAGAGAAGTAAGAAAAATAAATTATTTTATTCGTATACTAAATCAAAAAGAAGATGGAACTGGTATTGGTATAATCAATGGAAATTCTTTAAATAATAGACAAATCGATATGAATATAGACAAATGTCAAAGTCTTTCAAAATTAAATATATCCTCAAAATATAAGTTTCCCGAAAAGCAATCATATAATCAGGTAAATACTGCAGAAATTGATGTATTGAAGAATCCTTTAAATATTAAAGAAAAATACTGTAAGATTATACTATCTGATATCAATAGTTTAGAAAAAATAATTCCTACGTTTGGAAGATTTAGAGTTCATATTCAGGAAATCTATTTAAAAAATTCTAATAAATTAAATTTAAAAGCGGATAAAACATTTTTCTTTTTTGAATTTGCTTTAAAAGCAAAAAAAAATGATAAATTAGCTGAATATTGGGATGTAGAATATATAAAAAATTCTTCAAACTTACATTTAGAGAAAAAGATACGCAAATGGTCTAAGAACACTAATGATACATTAAAAGCAAAACTTCCTATACCTAAAAAAGAAGCAATCGTACTATTTTCACCAAGTTTATTAAAGGATGCATTAAATCCTGTTTTAAGTTTTCATGTCTCAGGGCAAGCTTATCATGATAAAATTTCAAAATTTGAATTAGAACAAAAAGTTGCTGATGAATCAATCAATATAAATGATAATGGTTTGCTTGAGGGGGGATTAAAATCAAATAATTGGGATGGTGAAGGAAATCCACATCAGAAAACCGAATTAATTAATAATGGGATTTTTAAAAAGAGGATTTTTGATCAAAAATATGCTACTCTTGAAAATACAATATCTACTGGTAATGGGATGAGGTCTTCAGAAGGTTCTATAGTAAATTCAATATCTAATTTAGAGATAAAACCAGGAACAATGACATTAGATGATATGATCTCAAATATTAAAGAGGGTTATTTTATTGAAAAATGTTCTTGGCTTAATCCAGACAAACTTTCAGGTTCATTTGGAGCTGAGATTAGAAATGGATATTATATTAAGGATGGAGAGCTTAAATATCCAATAAAGGGAGGAAATATTAGTGGTAATGTACTACAAATGCTTAATAACTGTGAATGCATATCTAAAAAATGTCATTTTTCTGAAAATTCATATTTTCCATATATACTCTTCTCAAATCTAAATATATCTGCTTAATTAATAAAATATTTTTTTAAAAAAATAAAAGAATTTAAAGATTATAAATAGAGAGAGAAAAAAAAAAGGTAGATTTATGGAATAAATCTAATCTTTAATATTTATACTTCTTAAATAATTCTTTACTACAAGTATTAGAGATAATATAGAGATTAAAATGAACATATACATATTTATCATAGGAACATTTTTTGAGGATTAACAGTAATATGGTGGATTTGGGATATTTGGCGGTTCATAACTATTATTAACATAATAATGATGAATATCTGGAGCAACAACAATTACAGGAGTTTGGGAAATTCCATATATACCAAGTTTCCATAATAATACTTGAAATCCATTGTTTCCATCATTGACATACCATGTAAGCCATAAATTCTCAAAATTATCTACTAGTCCTCTTAGACCAAAACAAGCAGGTCCATAATAAAAATCTTTATTTTTTTTGATAGTTAATATTTTTCTGTATTTTATATATTCTTGTCCTTGAAATGTTGAAGTTAAATTATAAAAAAAAATAGCATCGTTACCATAACTAGAAAATTGATTAATATTAATATTATAATTAAGAGTTTTATTTTGAGATAAAAAATTATATCCTTCTTCATTAAAACTTATATTTACTTCTGATAAAAGATTTCCATTATTATAATCTACTTGATAGCATTTTCTATTAATTTCAAAATATAAATTATAATTAACTAAAGAAAGGTCTACTAAGCTTATGTGAATCTCATCGTCATCTATAAGGTTCTTATTGAATTTAAGATCTATTATACCATTTATACTTATAAGTTTTGTTATATTAATCTTATATTGATTAATAAATAGGATAAAAGTATTTCCAATATTATCTCTAACCATTTTATAAAAACGATTTTCTTCAAAAATAAATGAATCTAGTAAATCTCCATTATCGTCAAGATAGAGATATTTATAACCACAACAAATTAAATGAAAGTTATTATTATCATCTAAAATCAATTTATTTATTTTACTGCTTGAAGATGATGTTCCCCATCCTAATTGTGTATAAGATATAATTATTTTATTTCCAATAATTTCCTCTAATTCTGAATTATATTTTTTATAATATATATGACCAATTTGAGGATTATCATATTCCATAACATACCAAAACAAGTGTAAATTGCCATTGGAATCTATGATAATAGTTGACTCAGATAATGCGACAACTTCTTCTGTAAGGTCAGTCCTATTCACTAATAATATCTTATCTCCATTTATACTACCATTATTATAAAATTTCTGGAGATAGATCTCATCTGTATTCCCATAATTATCATTTAAAGTACAAGCTTCCCAAGATACGTATACTTCATTATCATTAGAATATGCAATATATGATCTTTCAAAATTTCCAACATTGCTAGTCAATTGAATACTATCGGTGATATGTGTATCTATTGAATTATTATAGATATTAAAAGTAGTTATAAATAATATACTAGCTATTAAGATGATTATAAAAAAGAAACTCAATAAAATAGGATTTTTTTTATTTTTGATATTTTTAATCACCCATTCTAAATCTTAAATAGATGCTTTATTCTACTAATTCTTAATTACTAACAAAAATAGATTTGCTTATTTATAAATCATTTAGACAATAATTATGTCTATAATTACAAAAGAAATGTCTAGGATTTAACTAATCTAATAAAATTTTTGAAAATAATTAATAGCAATTAAAATTCAGATTAATTCAAAAATTATTTTAATTTTAATTAATACTAATTATTTAAAAAGATAATTTTTAATATGGCATCACGATGTCCTGAATGTGCTGGTAAAATGACTTATAATCCAGCAATGAAAAGTATGGTATGTAATTCATGTGGTCTATCACTAACTCGTTTTGAATTAGACAAATATTGGCAAAAAATTAGAAATCAAAATCTTACAGATCTCGATGAATCAGAAGTTAAAAAAAAGAGAAAAAAAGATTGGCTTGAATGGTACGCAAAATCAAAGAATGACAAGGATAGATATTAGATAATAAAAAAGGAATTAGTTTTAAATATTAAAAAAAGAATTATATATAATCATTTTTAAGAATAAATTTATCCAAATTTCTTGTTAAAGATTTTATCTAACATTTCTAATAAAGTAATTGCAGGAATATCTAATAAAGTTATTTCGAGATGTCTTCCTCTTTTATCTTCATCAATTCTTACTGTTTTTGAAGCAATTATTTTCAATTGATTTAATTGCCTTATATATTTTCTGTAACTCATTTTAACATGTGATTCGATAGTATATGCTTCACAAATTGCTTGATATTCAACATATGCATCATCAACGATTGTATATGGAGTTTCTTGATTTTTTAATGATTGAGCAACCCCATATAATGCCAATAATTCCTGATCATTTAATTTATCAACAATATCTCCACGGAATCTTGGATAAACCTCATTTGATGCTTCACGTACCATATCTGCTGAAATTGAAATATACCCTTCCTTATCACAATATAATCCGCATTTCCTAAGAATCTCAATACCATGTCTCATATTTTCATGTTCTACAACAATTTGACTTATCAGGTCAATAATATCTTCGTTGATAGATCCATCTTTAAAAGCAATATCACTTCTATATTGCAAAATTTGCTTAGCTTCATCAAAATTATATGGAATTAACTTTATTTTAGAATTTATTCTGCTTAGTATACGTTCTGTTTCAATTCTCATCCAATCTTTTGTTCTCGAAATTAGGAGAATTGATAATTTTGCATTTTGATGTCCAAATGTTTCAGCAATATCTAAAATTGCCCATACTTCTTTTGGATTTAATAGATGAACTTCATCAATAATTAAAAGCATATATCCATTATCCCGAATTAATTGTGAAAGGATTAACTTTAATGCTTCATCATCTGAGAATCCTCGACCAGATCCATGAGTATATTTACCTAGTAATTCTCTAACTATTTTACTTTTTGATCTAAAATTAACACAGTTAAAATACTCAATAAAAATCTGAACATCTTTTTCTAATGCTATTTTTCTAAAATTTTTACCAAAGAAGCGTGCTGTAACTGTTTTACCTATTCCACCTTTGCCATACATCAAAATATTTATTGAGGGTTGCTCATCTTCATCAATAATTCTTTTAAAATTATGGATTAACTCTGTTAAAGTTTTATCACGACAATACAATTTCTCAGGAACATAGCTTAAATCTAAGGAACTAGCTTGTCTAAAGACTGATTTTTTACTGAACTCTGCTCTAAACTTATCCTCATCCATATTTATTCCTAAAAATAACCTTTTCAGTAATATATAGATATAGTAAGTTAAAAGTTTAAACTTTCTTATATTATTTATTAATATTTTATGAAAAAAAAAAGACATAATATGAAAAAAAATAGATATAAAATAAAAAAAATGTTATTTGATGAATTTTAATTTCTTTTTTTTTTTATTATTCCTACTAAGACTCCTATTATAGCAACTGTGCTAACTCCTCCTATAATGCTTCCTGTAATAATAGACCCTGCTGGAATTGCTGATCCTGAAATAGATACTGAAGGTTCAGTACTCCAAGCTAATGACTCTTGTAAATAAGCTGTTACTTCAGGATGATCACCAAATGAGCTCATTGAACTATCAAATGAATAATCATTTGATTGAGTGAATTGTTGACTCCAGCTTTGATGATTAAATCTGATTTGAATCTCACCTGTATTTGCACCTGCTGGAAGAACATTGCTCTGTCCATTTCCACCACACCAGGATGGAACGGTAGCTGAAGAGGTAAATCCAATCTCTAAGTAATGTTGTCCATTAGCACTACCAAATGAAGCAGTAATACTACCACTTCCAACAGCAGCCCAATCACACCAATATTGAAGTTCACTAATACTTGGTTCAGATGTAAACCAATATCTAACTGTAATATCGGTTAATGCTAGATTTGAATTTCCATCATTGTATATGATCAAGCTGAATCTAACTGAAGTTGTTATTGTACTTGCATCTCCAACTCTATATTGAACTCTAAGATCTCCTGTTGGAGTAGGTCCGGACTCTTCAACAGTTACAGTAACAGAGTCTGAATCAGTAAGTCCATCTCCATCATTAACGGTACAGGTATAGGTATAAGTTCCTACTGATAGACCATCAACATTTATGCTAATTGGACTTCCAGAACTCCATGATCCACTATCAACTTGTATACCATTTTGAGTAATAGTATAAGTTGTTGGATTATCATCTGTAGCTGTCCAAGTTATTGAATTCCCAGTAACTCCTACTTCATAATTTACATTTGAAGGTGAATTAATACTTGGTGCTTGAGTAGGTGTTTCTGTAACTGTCACAGTAACAGAGTCAGAATCAGTTTGTCCATCTCCATCATTAACGGTACAGGTATAGGTATAAGTTCCTACTGATAGACC
>CAZGJX010000023.1:0-43928 GCA_964525635.1 uncultured archaeon | reverse complement strand
TTATTTGAATGATTTTTAATTTTAGATTCATTACCTAAATTCTAAAATACCCTCACTTTAATAAATTCTTTTTTTTTATTTATATAATCCTTAAAAACTTAAATCATAAAAATAACGATAAATTATATGAATAAAAGTCATTTCCTTAACAATATAATAAAATCATGATATTAATAAAAAAGAATAAGATAATTAAAGCAGTATACTTGTATTTAAAATCTCTTCTATATAGAGGAAATACTAAATATTGTCCTTGCTGTGATAAAGGATATCGTAAATTTCTCCCAGCAAGAGGTAGGATTTCCGTTTGTTGTCCCGGTTGTGGTTCTATGGAAAGACATAGAGCTGTTTATATTTATTTAAAAAATAATACAAATTTTTTCAAATATCAGGGTAAAGTCCTACACTTTGCTCCAGAATATTGTTTCCAAAAAAAATTTAATAAAAATCCGAATTTAGAATATTATACTGCAGATTTATCATCTCATGAAGCTAAATATAAAATAGATATCACAAATATTGATTTTAAAAATAATTTTTTTGATGTTATAATATGTCTTCATGTCCTTGAACATATAAAAAATGATCGTAAAGCTATAATGGAACTTTATAGGATTTTAAAACCAAAAGGATGGGCAATTATTCAATGTCCTATAGATTTAGAGTTAGAAAAAACATATGAGGATTTCAATATTGTCACACCAGAAGAACAAAAACGTTTATTTGGAGCAAAAGGTCATGTAAGGATATATGGAAGAGATTTTAAGGATAGACTCAAACAAGGAGGATTTAAAGTTAAGGTTGAGAGATTTATTGAGAATTTTAAGGAAAATACGATAAATAGATATGGACTAAATAAAAAAGATCTTATATATTTTTGTACAAAATAAAACAAAATTAACAATCCTTCTAAATTATAAATAGGATATCGAGATTTAAATATAAATTAAATAAATTTAATTTACATAGTCAATAGTTTAGTAACGCTTTCTTAGCTATTTTAATTATAGTAAAAGATTATTTTCATTTTGATATATTTAATATTTCCTTAATTTTATTTTCAATATTAACATTATTTATTCCAAAATAGTTCAAAAGAACATCCCTCCGACCTGATTGTCCAAAATCATCTTTAATTCCTAAAATTCTTATAGGTTTGGGGTATATCTCCGAAACGATTCTAGCGATAATACTTCCAATTCCACAATAAATATTATGTTCTTCAATTATAATAAGGCCTTTATGTTGTTTTATTTCTGATATGAAATTTTCAATATGAATTGGTTTTATCGATGATAAATTGATAATTTTAATAGAAATATCAAATTTTCTTTCTAAATTTAATACGGATTGATAAGCAAGATTAGATCCATATCCAATTCCAATAATACAAATATCGTTTCCATCTTTAATTATATCTATTTTATCAGGATGAAATTTATAATTAGGTTTATGTATTTTTTGGAATACACCTCGAGGTAATCTTATATAGAAAGGCCCCTCAATGTTTAAAGTGTATTTTAAAACTTCAATTAATTCAATATTATCAGCGGGTATAATTATTTTCATATTTGGAAGTGAAGACATTAAGCTTAAATCTTCTAAAGCACTATGTGTACTTCCATCTCCTCCTACTAAACCCCCATGAGTTGTAATAATTTTAATATTTAAATTATCATGACAAGCTAATCTAATAAAATCCCATGCTCTACCAGTGGTAAATAATGAAAATCCGCTAACAATTGGTATTATCCCCGAAATTGCAAATCCCATAGCTGCACCGACCATATTTTGTTCTGCAATTCCAAAATTAAAAAAACGTTTTGGGTATTTTTGAGCAAAAATATCCGTTTTGGTTGATAATGATAAATCTGAATTTAAAACAACCATATTCTTATAATTTTCAGCATTTTCTACTAAAAAATTACCGAAAATATCACGCATAGGTATTTCAGACATATATTCTTCATTCTCCAAGAAGTTTATTTATTTGTTTATCAATTTCATTAATGGCTATATCATACTCATCTTTATTTGGAGGTCTTCCATGATATTTCTGTGTATGTTCCATGAATGAAACATCACTTCCTTTTATTAGATATGATATAATTACCGTAGGTTTACGTATAATCTCTTTTGATTTTTTAATTCCATTTATAATTTCAATAATATTTGATCCATCTATCTCAATAACTTCCCAACCAAATGCTTTCCATTTATCTGCTAGTGGTTCTAAAGCCATAATTTCTTCAGTTGACCCATCACTTTGAATTCCATTACGATCAACAATTGCAATAAGATTATCTAATTTATAGTGACTTGCTGCCATAGCAGCCTCCCATATGGCCCCTTCATTTAATTCTCCATCACCAAGGATTACATATATATGATTATTTTTCTCTTTTAATTTGCTAGCTAGAGCACACCCCACTCCTATCGATAATCCCATTCCTAAGGCCCCTGTTGATATTTCAATTCCTATTTTTTCATTCTTTACAGGATGTCCTTGAAGAATTGATCCAAATTTTCGTAAAGAAAACAGATCTTCTCTTTTAATATATCCTATTTTTGATAAAACAGCATAATATGCTGGGGCAGCATGTCCTTTACTTAAAATAAAAATATCTCGATTTTTCCAATTTGGATTTTTAAAATCTATATTCATAAGCTTTTTATATAAAATATAAATCAAATTTACACACGAGAGAGACCCCCCGGGATGCCCTGATTGTGCAAGCCAAATCATCTTTAGGATATCTTTCTTAATTTCTAAGATTTCTGTTAAAAATTCCTTTTCCTCAGAGATTGGTGTTTCCATTTTTTAATACCTACTATTTAATCACTTGAAATGTGTTTTATAAGTTTTTCTTGATTAAAAAATTCAATAGGAGGTAAGGAAGCAGAAAGGCAAGCTGCTTTTAAAGCTAATCTTGTAGTTTCTAATACAGGAAAATCAGAAGCATAGGATAATCCTAAAATTGCCATAATAACACTTCCTACAGCAACAAAACTCCTAATAGGTACATCCATAGATGATTGTAGAACTTTAAAATTCTCTTTAGTTTTTTCAAATAGAAAGGATTTAGACTCTATATAATTTAATAAAACATTATTACATTTAGTGCCATTAATAATTCTTTTTCCAATTATTGAAACACTAGTATCATTGCAACATTCAATAGATAAAGCATGAAGAGCCTTTTGAAGATTTAATCTGATCATATCTATTTTTTCATAAAGATAATAATTGTTAAAATTAGGACGAGCGATAATGGGTGCTTTAAAATTTTCTCTAATTTTTTGTAATAAATTGTATATAAATTTATTTTGAAATAATCCTCCTATTCCATAATCTAAAATTAAAATAGAGTCAAAATCGGAGGACCTTGAAGATAAAATTTCAAAAAATTTATTGATAGTTGACTTAGGAATATCTGTCCTATAATCGGTCTCTAATCGGAGTACGTGTTGATTCATTGCTTTTATTCTAGTCACTTGTGGAGTGCTTATAGATTTATCAATTACGATTCCAGATGATTCTACTGAAAGTTCTTTTATTCTTTTTAAGAAATATTCACCCTCGTAATCTTCTCCTACTAAAGTACAAATCTCAGGACTTCCACCTAAAGTTTTAATTATTTTTAAAACAAGTCCAATACCACCTAAATATATGGAGTTATTTTCTACTTTTATACTTGGTACTGGAGCATCAGGAGAAATTCTATCTGCTTGACCTGTTATATATTTATCTATTAATGCTTCTCCAATTACCAATACTTTTTTTGCATTCCAGCTCTTAATCTCTTCAATTAAACTCATATTAAAAATAGAATTATTTTGTTTTTAATTCTTTTTGTAATTTTTCCCAATCTTTAAGAAATGCCTTTAATCCTTCATCTGTTCTTGGGTGTTTAAACATTTTTTCTAATACATCAAATGGGATAGTAGAAATATGAACACCCATTTTTGCTGCTTCAATTACATGTCTAGCATTTCTAATTGATGCTGCAATTATTTCAGATTTAAAACCATAAGCGTTAATTATATTCATTGATTCTTTTAACATATCAATTTCATTTTGACCATTATCCATCAATCTTCCAATAAAAGGACTTATAAAAGAAGCTCCTGCCTTTGCTGCAATTAATACTTGATTTTGAGAAAAAATTAAAGTTACATTTGTCCTAATTCCTTCTGGTTCTAATAATTTAACTGCTTTAATTCCCTCTTTAGTGAATGGTATTTTAATTACAATATTGGGAGCAATTTTCATTAATTCTTTAGCTTCTTTTACCATATCATCCGTTGTTAATCCAATAACCTCAGCACTAATGGGACCATCTACAATCTCACATATTTTCTTTAATTGCTCTATTGGATCTGCACCTTCTTTAGCGAGAAGGCTTGGGTTAGTTGTAACTCCATCTAATATACCTAATTCTTGGTATTCTCTAATTTGGTTTAAATTTGCTGTATCTATAAAAAATTTCATCTAAATTCACTAGGTTTTATTTTTTTATTGTTTATAATATTAATTATAATTTTATTTTTTCGGCAAACTCTAATAAGTTTTTGTAAATATAATCAGGTTTTATATCATTAATTTTTTCCCTTTCCAACAAACCATATCCAGTTAAAACTAAAATGGTCTTACAACCTGCGTTTTTTCCAGTTTTAATATCATTTAGAGTATCTCCAATCATATAAGAATTCTCGAGATTTATATTATATCTTATTTTTGCTTTTAAAATCATTCCTGGATTTGGTTTTCTACATTCACATGAACCACTAAATTTAGGATGATGAGGACAATAGAAAATATCATCTATACTAATACCATTTTTTTTTAGAATTTGAACCATTTTTTTATGTATATCATTTAATGTTTCTTCTGTAAAATAACCTCGTGCGATTCCTGCTTGATTTGTAATTATAATAAGTAAAAATCCTTTCTTTTTTAAAATATTAAGAGCTTCTATTGTTCCCTCTAATAAAATAAATTCATTTGGATTTGAAAGATAACTCACTTCTTTATTGATTACTCCATCTCTATCTAAAAATATTGCTTTTGTTTTATTTTTCATTTAAATCAGATTTGTTTAAGTAAATTTATCACTTTATTTGGATTATCAGCTTTTAATATCGTACTTGAACTGCTTAAAATATCTGCATTTTTTAGTAATTTTGCATTTTCGATATTTACACCACCGTCAACATCAATTAAGAAATGATAATTCTTCTTATAATTAGCTAATAAATTAACTTTATCTACTATTTCAGGAATAAATTTCTGACCTGACCATCCAGGATTCACACCCATAATTAAAATATAGTCTAAGACTTTAAGTAATGGAATTATATTAGAAATAGGTGTTGGAGGATTAAGAACTAATCCAATTTTTTTACCCAGATGTTTTATTTTCTTAATAATTAAAAGTTTATCATGTTTTACTTCGAAATGAAAGAAGACAGCATCAATATAATTAAATATTTTGCTTATATAATCAATCGGGTTTACAACCATTAAATGTGCTATTATCGGAATGTTTACATGTTTTTTTAATACCTTGAATATATCTAGATTAAGCATGATATTATTCACAAAAATACCATCCATAACATCTACATGTATGAAGTCCAAATTACACAGATTTGATATTATTTCAATTTTAAAATCATCTTTAGCATGCAGTGCAACTGCTACTTTTTTCATAAATAATCCCTTTAATTAAAAAGCTCTTTCTCGACTAAAAAACAAATAATATGACCTACAGTAATATGACCTTCTTGAATTCGGGGTGTATCTGTTGAAGGTACTTTTAAGCAATAATCAACAATCTTTTCTATCTTATTTTCTTTCTCTCCTGTAAATCCAATGGTAATTGCTCCTAATTCTTTTGCTTTTTCCAAACCTTTTATTACATTTGGGGAATTACCAGAGGTACTAATACCTAATACAACATCTCCTTGACTAACAAGTGAAGAAACTTGTCTCTCAAACACATTTACGTATCCAAAATCATTAGCTGTTGCGGTTATACTTGAGGTGTTAGTAGTTAATGCTAAAGCTGGTAGAGAATCCCTTTCCAAATAAAATTTCCCCACAAATTCAGTGGCAATGTGTTGAGCATCAGCAGCACTTCCTCCATTCCCAAATAATACAACTTTATTTTTCCTTCTGTAAGCTTCAATTATTTCCCTTGCTATATTTGATATTATAGTAACATACTTCTTTAATTCTTCTTTTATTCTTATTGATTCGCTTAAAATCGCAATGATTTCATTTTCCATAAGATCTACTTTGTTTATTTATTATTTTTTTATAGATTTAATTAGATAAATAAGGAAAAAATAAAAAAGATATCTCTAATATAATAAAAAATAATCAATCTTTAATGTTCCAAACCTCTAAACCTTTTGGATTAAAATGAAAATTTATTATTTTTCCCCCTATCTTTTCTAATTCTTGAATTACTTTAGATTTGTGTATTGGATTTGAAAACAATAAAAGATGTCCTCCACCTCCAGCTCCCAATAGTTTACCCCCTATTACTCCAAATTTCCTTGAAGTTATATAAAAATTCTCAATATTTTTATTGGATATTTTATCACTTAGACTTTTTTTAGCTAACCATCCTTGATGTAAAAATTCACCGAATTTATAAATCTCATTTAATTTTTTTGATTCTACTATTTCCTTCATTCCGAGAGCTACTTTTTTTAAATCATCCATAGATTCCATATATGACTTCTTTTCTATTGTATAACCTTTTAAAACCTCATCTTGAATCTCTGAAGAAAAATGTGAACCTCCAATATAACACAATATCATACAATATTGTAATTCGTTTATTATATCATCTGTTGTGTTAATTGGTAAAACTTTCACTTCATTAGTAAATTCAATATAATTAAAGCTCCCATATGTTGCAGCAAATTGATCTTGATACCCTCCCTTCTGTTTTAATTCAATTCTTTCAATATTATAAGCATTTTGACTAATTTCATGTCGATTATATCCTAAATTATAATATTCATTAAAAGCACCGATTAAAGCTACTGCTAAAGATGAGGATCCTCCCATACCAGATCCAGCGGGCATTTCAGAATATATAGTGATATTAAATCCATCATTTACATCTAGAACATTAACGACACCCTTAATTATTTCATACTTTCCAGAATAATCATTATCACCTATTTCAAAACTTAATTCCTCATTAAAATTAAGTGCCATAATATTGATCTTATTGTCATTCCTTGGTTCAATTGTAACAAAAACATGACGATCTATTGTAGTACTTATAACACAACCACCATGATTAACACAATAAGGAGGCATATCTGTGCCACCTCCTCCAAAACTTACTCTAAAAGGAGCTTTTGACCTAATAATCATAATATTCACTCTTTATATCTGTTTATGAACTAATTATTGATGTTTTATCAATTTTATCAATATTATGATTCAATATTCAGAAATTTTAACAGAAATGTTTACGTGTAGTTTTAACGTATTTATCATATCAAAAATAATTCCATAAATTTAATGATTAAAATCACATTCTATCTATCAGAAGGATTTCATGAATAATTAGATTAAACAAAAAAAAATTATATGACATAATAAATGAAGACTATTTTAATAACGGGTTCTGATGGATTTTTAGGTTCTCATTTGACTGATTTTCTTATAAATAAAGGATATTCTATTTTTGCTTTAAAAAGATCCAATGGTATAATTGAAAATTTATTCCATTATACAAACAATAAAAGAAAATTCTCAAAGAATGAAAAATTAGAATATTTATTGAAAAATATTGAGATTCCTACCACAGAAAATAAATTAAAGATTTTTGAGTGTGATATGAATGATTCAGAATTATTAGAAAAAATAATAATTGAAATCAAACCAGATCTTATTTATCATTTTGCAGCTCAACCATATGTCATACAATCGTGGGATAATCCTCGAGAGACAATTCAAACAAACGTTATAGGTACAATTAATATATTTGAACCTTTAAAAAAACATAATATTGAATGTAGAGTAATTGTAGCATGTTCTAGTGCAGAATATGGTATTACTGCTAAGGAAATTAATAGAGCATTAAAAGAATCAGATCCCTTAAAAGCAATTCATCCTTATGGAATAAGTAAAATCTCAACTGAACTCCTTGCTAAACAATATTTTCTAAATTTTGGTATTGATATTATTAATCTTAGATTTTTTAATCAAACAGGACCAAGGAAATTAAATGATGCTTGTTCTGATTTCATTCAAAAAATAGTTCAAACTGAATTAAATTTAGGAGAACCCATTATAGAAGTAGGAAATCTAAATTCATATAGGGATATAACAAGTTATAAAGATTCAATTCAAGCGATTTGGTTGGCAACTAAAAAGGGAAAATCAGGTGAAACTTACAATATATGCTCCAATAGAAAAATTCAAATTAGAAAAATATTAGAAATTTGTTTGAGTTTTTGTTCAAAGAATATTCAAATCAAAGAAAATACTCCTAATAAATTAAGAAAAAATGATGAAGATATCATCTTAGGAGATAATACAAAAATAAAAACAGAATTAGGATTTAAAATAACTCAATCAATTGAAGTCCTCTTGAAAGAGATGTTTGATTATTGGATAGAATATCATTCTAAAAAAAAAATAATCCAAAATAAAAGATATTTTATTAATGTATCTTAAATTTATTTTTTCCTCTCAAACATAAATTTAATCTTTTTTATATTATCGTGTGTTAATACAGATTTACAATGGGGGCATTTTATATCTGATTTTTTATCCATTTTGTTAATAGTATTATCTTTCAACGAAGCAGAACACACTTTATTGGGACATACTATTAATTCCTTAATCACAATATTATCTTTCTCTATCAAATCTCCTTCAATAATTTCAAGATCACTTGCTGAAACCTTATCAGAAATAAAAGTATCTAAATTATCAATATATTTTTTTAAATAGTCTGTATTGACTCCAATTTTAAGAGAAATTTCTTCACCAACTTTAAAATTATTTTTTTTCCTTGAAAACTGAATATTTCTGATTAAATCATTAATGACTCGTTCCGTAAGAATATCATCATTAACACTGGTATCCAAATAAATAGTACCATATTTTGACTCTGTTTGAACATAATTATCATCTGCTTTAAATGATTTGACAATTTCTAATTTTTTAACATTTACCATTTTTTCTATAATTTCTGTGAACTCTATTTTAGATAATTTATCTTTTGATTCTATTACAATTTTTGTATTTGGCCATCTTAGTCTGATTCTATTTTCATCTTTTAAAGATCGAGCTACTTCAATTATTTCTTGAGCGATTACCATCTGATTCTCTAATTCCAAATCAATCAAATTCTCCTCTATTTTTGGCCAATTTTGTAAATGAATACTCTCAGTCTCTTCCAAATTCATTGATTTTAAACAGGGCTTAAACATTTTATGATATATTTCTTCAGACATCATCGGATTAATTGGTGCTAATAATAATAGGACCTTATATAAAACGTCAAATAATAAAGCCATTATCTGATATTTTTCAGAATCTTCAGAATATACATCTATTTTATCACGAATTAAAATAATATACCATCTACTTATATCATTAACAATTAAATCCCTTAATTTATCAGGTATTAAAGGAAGTTTATAATCATTTGATAATTCTGTGATCTCTTTTATTGTTGAATTTAGCCTTGAAAGAAGCCATTTATCCGTTTTATTCAATTTTTTTAATTCATACTTATGGTTAGAAGGATTAAATTTAGCTAATCTAAATTTTTCATTAGCATATACATAACTGTTCCAAATAGTATTTATTACTCTAAATGTATCAGCATATTCCTTTATACCAAAATTCAAATCTCTACCCGCTTGAGTAGCTCCAATGCAATAAAAACGAAATGGTTCTGCACCCTTAATTTTGGAATAGGCCTTATTCTTCTGGAGATCTTTAAGACTACCATTAATTAAATCTTCTGGTTTAATAAAATTACCAATAGATTTACTCATTTTCTGACCTTCTCTTAAGACCCAACCATGCATAAAGCAAGCTTCATAATTTTTTCGATCAGAAGAGACCATAGCACTACATAAAAGACTATTAAACCATCCTCTTATTTGGTCTTTTCCTTCAATTATAAAATTCGCAGGTATCCATGAATCATAATGACTTTTTCCATCATAAACTTCTTGGGCTGCCCACATCACTGAACCAGAATCCAACCAAACATCTAAAATATCTGGAATTCTTTTTTTAATACCTTTATTACATTTTTTGCATTTCCAAGTTAACTCATCTACCCAAGGCCGATGTAAATCATCAGGACACTCTCCAGCTAATTTCTTTAATTCTTTAGCTGATCCTATTACTTCAATATCACGACATTCTTTATTATCACAGATCCATACACTTAGGGGGATTCCCCAAAAACGTTGTCTAGAAATACACCAATCTTTTAATGTAGATAACCAACTTTTAAACCATTTATCTCCTGCCCATTGTGGAACCCAATAAATTTCTTCATTTTTTTCAAGTAATTTCGAGATAAGACTTTCCGTTTTGAAAAACCATTGATCTGTAGCTCTATATACTAATTTAGATTTACATCTCCAGCAATGAGCATATTCATGTTCAATTTCATCAGAATCTATCAGAGTACCTTTTTTTTGTAAAATATCAATAATTTCCTGATTTGTATCAAAAACATTTTTTCCTTGAAACTTGCCTCCTTTTTCATTATAAAGACCTGTGATCTCAACGGGATTGAATATTGGTAATCCATATTTTACACCTACTTCAAAATCTTCTGGACCATGTCCAGGTGCTGTGTGAACTAGCCCAACCCCCTCAGAAGCAGAGACATATTCTTCTGATAGAAGTATTGAATGTACTTTTTCATCTTTTTTCGCTAATTCTATTTGATATGGTACTTCTGTCAACAATGGATGTTCATATTTCATACCTTCTAATTCTTCACCATAATAATCTTTTTCAATTTTATATTTATATCCTAATTGCCCTGAAATAAAGAAGGTAATAGAATTCTTAGATAAAATCCAATATTCATCTAAATCTTTAATATAGACTTTAGCATATTCTGCTATTGGATTTACCATTATTGCTGTATTCGCTACAAGTGTCCAAGGAGTGGTTGTCCAAATAATAAAATATGTTTTTTCAAGTTCAGTAGATTTGAATTTAACAAAAATACTAGTATCTTTAACATTTAAATATTCATGCTCATGTTTGGCAAGAGCCGTAGCACATCTTGGACAGCAATTTAATGGTCTATAAAATTGATATAATAATCCTTTATCCCATGCTTTTTTAAGAGTCCACCAAATCCCTTCAATATAGCTATTTTTAAATGTGATATATGGATTTTCCCAGTCCCAAAAGTAAACTCCTAGTCGTTTAAATTGTTCATTCATAACTTTGAGATTTTCTTGGGCAAATTCTTTGCATTTCTTTATGAATTTATCTATCCCATAATTCAAAATTTCCTGCTTATTCTTAATTTTTAAGATTTTTTCCATTTGTACTTCAATTGGTAAGCCATGTGTATCATATCCAGGAGTATCTGTTACTTTATATCCCTGCATTCTTTTATATCGTATAAGATAATCTTTCATAATTTTATTCCATGCAGTACCGAGATGGATTGAACCTGTTGTATAAGGAGGACCATCTATAAACCGCCATACTTCCTTTCCTTCTTCTCTGGCTTTAATTTTGGAATAAATATCTTTATCAAGCCAAAATTTTAATATATTTTCTTCTATTTTCAATAGATCTAAGTTTTTATTTAATGGTTCCACGATATTATCAAATATTTATATATAATTATTTAAAATAATATGGAAAAATTAAAAAATTTAATCAAATCTTACGTAGCAATAATTTAAAAGAGTTTATATTTTTTACAAAAGCAATATAATATTGAAAATATCTATTTTATTTTACTTAAAAAAAGTCTGGGGGAGGGGTCTTCAAACAAAAGCCGCACTTTCGGAAAGAGGAGATTGTTTGTTCCCAACAATGTTTATGGTAGGGTCGTTCACAATATGGACATTCCATATAACATGCATCTCCATCAGAACCCGCTATTCTTACAGTACAAGTTGGACATTCAATCTTATGACATATTACACATGAAACAACAGACACTTCGAATATTTTCTTAGAAATCAAATTAAAAAGATCAACTAAATAATGATATGGATTCCAGTCATTATAAAAGTCTTTAAAGGAATCATTAAGATCATTTTTAATTTTTTCATGAGTCTCTAATTCAAATTCATTCAAAACAGATATTTTTGGAATTGTTAAGGGATATTCTTTTGGTAATTCTATTTGAAATTCAAAAGTTAGATCTTCTGATTTCATTTTCCCTTTCATATCTATATTTATTGTGTTACTAAGAATATCATATTTGATATTTTTATAATGTTCTTTCAATAAATCTATTTCAAAATTGATTCGAGAATTTTTATCTATTAACCACGATATTTCTCTAATTATTTCAACAGATTCTGATTCATTTTCTTTCCAATTTTTAATAGAATCCAATTCATTTATAGGTTTCCAGATTATGTCTCTTGTTTCTGAAGTCAATTCTACTATAGGAAGTTTAGGATACGGTTCTAAATCAATAATAACATGATATTCTTTAAATCCATATGTTAATAATTTTACTTGAATATTACATATACTTCCCGAAAGCATTTCATATTGGAATTCTTGAGATATTTTATTTAATTCCGTTTCAATTTTTTTTACTGAATATAGTTTCTTTTCAATTTCATGAATTAAATCTATAATATGAGAAGGATTTTTTTTATTCCAATTTTTTAATATATCCAATGATTTGTTGGAATCTCCTAGAATTGTTTTTACCTCATTAGGAAAATTGATAATTGGTTTATTAGGATAATTTGAAAAATTGATTTGTATTAAAAATGTTTTTGTTAAGGTTATTGTAAGATAAACAATAATATTTGCAAGTTCATCTCCTTGATGATCAAAAGCAAATTCTTGTTGGACTAAACTTAATTCTGTATTAATATCCAGAGAGGTAGTATCTGAGTCCACAAATAATTCTTTTGGTGAAGTTATGATATTTTCAGGAATATTCTCATTATTATTTAATTCTAAAGTTGATTCCAATCTTTGATTTTTTTCATCTTCTCCTGAATAAAATAGATCAACTCCAGATGTAGAGGGGGTTATATATTCATCTATTTCCATTTCTGCTGGATAAAGTCCTAGGTCAGGAGTTATATATTCATCTTCTTGATTTTCGCTAGTTATCGGTTGAGGGTTTAACTTAGTTTGGATTTTTTCATAAAGTTCATCAATAAGATTAACAACGCTTTGATTTATATTCCAATTATTAAGACTATTTAGTTGAATATCTCCTAATAATCTTTTAATTTTTTCATGATAAATAAACTCTGGAGGTTCATTAGGGAAATTATCATTAAATTTAATTTCAAGTTCATATTTATTCTCTGGTGTTTCATAAACATATCCATATAAGTGGGATATATCCCCCGAAACCATCCAAAAAGAATATTTTGAAGCAATTTTTTGAGCTTCTTTAAGTATTTGTTGTTTTTGCATTTATTTTTTATTGATTTATTATTTTTATAATAAGCAAATAAAATTTCATCCTAAAAATGTTTTTGAATTCAAGACTATATAAAAAAAAAAATAAATTTTATCTACAATTAATAATATATAAATTAATTTTTGAATAATGATGAATCTAAAGGTACAAAATATATTAAATAACATTGGTCAACATGTCTTACCTCTTTTATTATTACTGGAAACTCCTTTTATTAAAATCTTTAAAAAAAACAAACAACAACCTTCGAGCAAAGAAAATATTCTTATTATAGGAGCTAATTTCTTCAATAAAGGAGCTCAAGCAATGATTTTTACATCAATAAATATCATTAAGGAAAAATACCCAAACAAGAATATCTACGTGCTTTTGGACAGAGATTACAAAAAAGTTAATGACAAACTCTTCAAATTTAAAACTCTACCATGGTCTAATGAATTAAGAATTAGACTAACAAATCTCCTCAATCGATATTTATTTTTTTATTACAGAGAATATTCTAAATTAGAAAGAAAAATCAAAAAAATACTCAAAAAAACACAATTAATAGTTGATATTAGTGGATATAGAATTACCTCTCAGATGGGTCAACTCTGGATTTCATCCATTTTAGATATAATGATTGCACAAAAATACAATATTGATTATTACATTTTTCCTCAATCAATAGGTCCATTTGATTTTTCAGTGTTTACTAAATTGATCTTTTTTACATTATCAAAATATTATTTAAAATATCCAAATATTGTATTTGTGAGAGAGTTTGATGGGTTAAAATATGTTTTGCGTTTGAGGAAAAAAGATGTTATTAAATCTTGGGATATTGTTCTTACAAATAAAGAATACAACTTAAAAAATATATATCAAGAGAAGAAAAATATTAATATAATTAAAATAAAATCTGATTCTATTGGGATAATACCAAATATTAGAATAATTCAAAGAATAAACGAAAAAGAATTCTATGAATTATATCATATTTTGATAAATAAATTAATTCAAAACGATAAAAATGTTTATTTACTCTCACATTCTGAAGAAGATTTATATATTTGTGAAAGATTAAAGAAGATATTTTCAGAAAATGAGAGAGTTATCTTACTTAGGCAAGACTTTACCATATTAAAACTTGAAAAACTCATAACACAATTTGAATTCATGGTTGCCTCTCGCTATCATTCTATTGTCACTTCATATAAACTAGGAACTCCTGCTATTGTTATCAGTTGGGCTAATAAATACCAAGAATTAATGAAAGAATTTGATCAATTGGAATATTATTTTGATATTAGAAACAAATTTGAAAAAAAGGAAATAGAAGAAAAAATAAATTTTATGATAGATAATTGTTTTAAAGAAAAAGAAAAGATAATAAGGAAAATGGATTATATTCATAAAACATCAAAAACACCATTTATGTATATCTAATCATAAATTCAAAACATAATCCTTAATTAATTATGGCAAATAAAGATATTAGAGAAACGGTAAGACGGAATTTATGTCTTTCATGTGAAGCATGTAGATTTATTTGTCCTGTTAATGCAATCGAGATGATGTTTCATAAAGGACAATTTTTACCTGAAATTATATCAGACAAATGTACAAATTGTAGTCTTTGTTTAAAAATATGTCCTGGAATAAATCTTGATCCTTTAAAATTATTCAATTTTAAATCATATTTGGATATTGAAAAAAATGGAATAATTCAATGTTATGAAATGTACAGTAAAGATGAACAAGTACGTAAAATTTCAACTAGTGGAGGTATTATAACCACTCTGGTAAGTGAATTATTAAAAGATAAGAAATATGATGGCGCATTTGTCTTAGATTATAAGGATATTAATAATTATCCTGCTTATATTAAATTAATTATAGATAATAGGGATATTAAAAGCTCAACAGGTTCTAAATATTTACCAGCTTCTATTTTCAACATCTTGGATCAAATTAAGAAAATTAAAGAAAAAAAAAGTTATATTATTGTCGGAACTCCTTGTCAAATATATACCATTATAAATTATCTTAAAGGAATTAATAAAAACAAGAAACTTGACCTGCTATATTTAGGTTTATTTTGTGATTCAACTATGAACTATGATTTTCTTAATTTTATAAAGAGAATTTATGAGAATAAAGATATAAAAATAAAAGCATTTTATTATAGAAGTAAGGAAAAATATGGATGGCCGGGCAATTCTAAAATATTATCAGAAGAAGGAAAAAAGTATTTACTAAGTAGGGGATTTCGTCTTTTATGTAAAAAATATTTCAGACTAAATAGATGTTTATATTGCTACGATAAGCTAAACCATTTAGCAGATGTTTCATTTGGGGATTGTTATATAAAAGATGGTTATGATATAAAAGGAAAATCTAATATAATAATAAGAACAGAAAAAGGAAAGAGAATTTTCCAAGAATATAGTTATTTATTCCAATCTAAAGCTGAAGATTTTAATAATATTGTAAAATCTCAAAAAATCTCGTTGAAAAATAAGATATTAACCTATAATAATTACTTATATCATTCTTATAAAAAAATAGGACTTGTCTCCTTGTTAAAGATTAGAATAAAATTGTTTAAAGCAAATTTATTTAGAAAAATTGGTAGAAAATGTAAGTTTTTAATTATCTTTGAGTTTTATATTATTAAAATCCTTAAATCCTTAAAATTACTTTTAAAATAAGAAATAACAATAATTTAATAACATTGAAGTTTATTTTTTCTGTCTAGTGATAACTCTAAGAATTTTTAAAATGACTGCCAAAATCTTATTAATGAGAGGTTGTTTTTGAAAAATTTTTTTTAATTTTTCGATATCTTCTATTAAAATAACTTTCAAGATAATATTTAGGAAAAGAAATATACAAAAAAACAACAATAATGATAATGGAGATAAATGATAAAAAAGCTTGAGGTTTGAAGATTTAAAAATATATAATTCAATATCATCCAAAATTAATATTTTTAGAATATAAATTAAAGTAAGTGAGATAAAGAATATCAAGTATTGGAGAATTATTTGCTTTATATTCAAATCTATTTTTCCCACTTTTTTATTGAATATTAAATAAATAATACCAAAGATCAGATTACTAAGAATAACTCCACATATAGCGGGAATTGTTCCATAAGAAATCAGTAGAATTAGAAATAGTGGTAATCTTAAAATTAATCCAATTATTCGTAAATATAAAATAATAGTCCCTTTATTCTCCGCCAACATTAAAGAATCAAAAGGAGAAGCAAAGGATAAAAATAGAAAAGAAAAAAGATAAATTTTAACTATAAAAGAGTATTGACGGTATTCTTCTCCAAAAATATATAATATACAATCTGTTGCTATGAACATAAGTCCTGTTAAGAGTAGAAAGAAGAGTAATGAATATTTAACTATCAATTTATAAATCGATATGACTTTTTCTTTCTGGTTTTTCGCGATCAAACTTGAAAAACTAACTGTTAGAGGTGAAGTAAATGTGTTAATAGCATTACTTGTTACTGAAAGATAAGTCTTCGCTATATAAAATCCAGATACATAATCACGATCGAATGCTGCAATTGATATCGTTTGGATTTCTCCCCAAATTTCAGATAAAAATCTAGCTCCTCTAACAGGAATACCATATTTTAAAATATTTTTAAACTGTTCACTATGTAATATTGGAATTTGAGTTGATTTTTTAATCTTAAAATATAGACTTAACACATAGAGAAAATTAATCATAAAAGGAATAGAAAAGGTTAGAACATTTATGATAACAATAAGTTCTAAATCTAAATCACCAACATAAAGGAAAACTAAAAGTAATGATCCAATATAAAGGAAATATTTTATAAGTAAAAGAAAGAAAAGTATATGGTATTTATTAAAGCCTTCATTGATTGAATTTAGAACAAGTTCCATACTGATTATTATAATTAATGGGGATATTAGAAATAAAAGATTTACATTTTCTTTTTGCAAAATGATTGTAAATGAATCTTGGAAAAAATAAAAAACTAATAAGCTTATAAAGAAAATTGGCAAAAGAAAAATAAATTTTGAAACAAGAGATGTTTTTATTAGAATCTTTAAATTATTATTATCTTTTAGGGATATATATTTTGGAAGATAATAATGTAGAGTTCTTTGTAATCCTGGCGGGAAGAATGATAATATAATTGTTATTATTAGGATATATGAATTAATAATAATGAAGTGGTCCCATTCTTCCTCACCTACTAATCTCGCTATTAAAACTGTTATGATTAAAAAAAAAAAAAAATTTCCGTAGGTATTCAGAAAAGAATAAAATGAATTTTGAATAAGAATTTTATCATCTGAATATTTCTGATCTTTTATCTTTTTATCTTCCACTTTAACTACAACTTTATTTTTAAGAAGAATACAAATTAGTTAACTTTTAAAAAATATCAAATAAAATAAATTTTAAGATGAGCTAAAAAAGATAATCAAAATTCAAATTTACCGAAAATTTTTAATTAAAAATATGAATTGAACTACCATTCCCAGAAGGGGATGGATTCGTAGTCCCTAAGACTCAATCAGAATCTTAGACACTACAGGATAGGTCTCTAGCCTTATATCATTTCTATGATAATCGTGAATATGTATCTCTAATATATTAATACACCCTACTACATCTCTATTTTGCTTATAACCACAATAGGGACATCGAAAGACTCTATCGTTTGGAACAATCCTCTCCTTACAGATAGGACATGTAGATGAAGTATATGATTCATTTATTTGGATGAGTTTAATTCCAAATTCCTCCTTATTATCGCAATAAGAAGAAGATAAATAAGATGATACAAAACTACTGGTCTTATCATCTTTTTCTTAAGAAACTACAGAATAAATGTGAGGAATTTGGGAAGTTCTGATTCCCTTTAAATCTCCAAGAATAATTGCAGAAACATGATAGTTCTGTAATTTCCTAAATAAATGAGCAAGAATATTATTAAGGTAATTGGCAAGAGCTCTTTTTCGTTTAAGATAAAGTCGTCTTATTCTATGGGTACTTTATCGGTTGTTTTCTAATTTTGCGATTGCTTGATAGTAAGCGATCTTTTTTGAAATAGTGAGATAGTTCTTAAAAATGTGTTCTGATTCATAAACTATACAAAAATCGTTAGAATTCTTAATATATGCTGCTATATATCTTTTAATTCCCATATCAATAGAACATATATTTTGTTCCTTAGATTGGATAGGGGAAGGGGCTACGTCTTCGATTTGATATGCATAGAATTTCTTATTATAAGTAAAATATTTAATTTCCATAGATTTCTTAAGACCTTTCCATTTCCGTATTTCATTATATGATATCTTTAATAATCCTTTGATTCCATTTGTTTTTTTTAAATCTTTAGAGCAAGGGATATAGATATGGTTAGGATCAATTCGATAGCAATCATTCCTGCAAATCAATAATTTAGGGAGTGTTTGATTGGTCTTATAATTCTTAAAATAAGAGGGAATAGAAACTCTGTGATCTACTTTTTCAGAAGTAAGTGAGTTCCAAAATGATTGCCATGAGGTATCTAATTTCTTTAAAATTTGTTGAGAATATGCACTCCCTAAGGATATATAGAGTTCGTGAGTTTTCAATTCCTCACATTGTTTAAAAAATGAAGGAATTGGGGCATTTTTTCCAAAAAAGGCCTGTCGTTTTTGAAAATTGCCCACATTCCATAGAGCACTACTTCTTACTAACATCTCTTTTAAAATTTTTTCTTGTTGTTTTGTAGGTTTCAGTTCCAAGATGTTAGTTCGAAGCATTTTAAGAAAGAAAGATATATTTTTATTTAAAAATGAGCTCAGAGAAAATTTAATAAAATCTTCATTTAAAAGCATTCATCCATGCCCTAAACAGTACTTCGTAAAAAATAAAGGCATACCCAAAATTTTGATTTAGTTGAAATTGCAAAATAATAGACAGGTAACCAAAGCTTGAAATAGAAGAAAACATTCGTTTTTTCATGATCACTCAAAATCAGAAAAAACGGAAGGTTTTCTTAGGTATAAGAAAGTCACGTTCCTTTTTAAACCTTCGACATTCATGGCAGGACTTGCATCCAGCACATGCATTTCCTGGATTTAATACTCAGCGATACATGCCAGGTAGCTTCATTTCACCTATTGAGTTAGCAGCCACTCATGATTGGTCGATCTCAAGTGCAACACGACTCCTAAGAGAATGTAGAACAGGCTATCCTTCGTCTGAACTCATTCTCAAGTGCTTAAGGGATGTATCTCCAGCGATCATGGAGGATTTTATTAATAACTTATTAAAATCTTCTTATAACAATCTTTCAAATAAACTTAGGAATGATATAGAGAAAAAAGGAATATTCATCCTTGATTTTCATGTAGATCCATATTATGGGAATAATGATAATCCAGATATTAAAAAAGGACCATTAAAGCATAGTACTAATAAAGGGTATACCTTTCTCACTGCTGATATCCATCTTGATAAATTTAATTTTACTATAGCGGTCATCCATCGTCCTCCTGGTGCAAAGATCTACGATCTCTTTCTTCAACTCTATGAAAGAGTATCACACCTCTTAAAACCAAATCTTATAATAATGGATGGTGAGTTCCCAACAGTACGCGTTTTACGCAAGCTAACAGAAATGAATGTTCCATGTATTGCTCGAAAAATCATGACTCGACGGGTTAAAACTTCACTTGCTCATTATAAAATGGTAGAACCACGCAATTGGCAGAGAAGATGGCATAGAGTAGATTTAAGAGATACTTGGATCAGAAAGCTCACTGTTCCAATTGAGGTGACAACACAGCTTTTAAATGGTAAAGTCAAAGCACTCATGAAAACTCCCTTCCTAGACATCACTCCCAAGCAGGCAGATAAGCTTTACAAGCTTAGATTTAACATAGAGACGGGATATAGAGATAAGCATCTATTTCAACCTCGAACCTGTTCTGTAAATTTAAGCACGCGCCTATTTCTTTTTCTTATTGCTATATATCTTTGGAATATTTGGCAGGTATTCAGATATCAAGAAAGATTGCTTGAATTCATGAATGGTGCATTTGGAGTGCCCTTCATGCAATCCAGAACCCTAAGACTCAAATTGTTACTCAATATTTTCTCTTGATAACATTTTGAAAAGGAAAAGGTGATAGAAATGTAAGATTATAAAATTACGAACTACTGTAAAGGACATGGCTTTCTGCTTTAATTAGGGTAAAAAAAAAGTAGACTAACCACATTAGAAAGTATGTAAGTTTGATATAACCTTAAATAATGTTAAAAATTCGAGAAATTTTTATAATGTATTTAATTAAAATCATTAAATATAATGTCTTATAATATGAATAATCCCTTAGTTTCTATAATAATTCCAACGTATAATCGACCAAAATACCTCCAAAGAGCTATTCATTCTGTTTTAAATCAATCATATAGAAATATCGAAGTGATTATTATTGATGATAATTCAATGACTAATCTTTTACCAACTATTAAGGCTTTCAAGGATAATCGAATAAGATATTATCGTAATAAAGAAAATAAAGGTCCAACATTTAGCAGAAATAAAGGTATCATTCTTTCAAAAGGAAGTTATATTAATTTTTTAGATGATGATGACGAATTATTACCAAAAAAGATAGAAATTCAATTAAATAAATTTCAAACCTCTAGAATTAAAAATCTAGGGGTTGTTGTATGTGATATAGAGTATAAAAGAGTTGATATCTCAGGTATAAAGAGAAATCATATTAGGGGTAACATTCTCAAGAATTTATTTAAGAGTTATTGTATTTATGGAACATGTAGTATGTTGATAAAAACAGAATTTATTGTTAAGTTCGATATCAATCTTTCTTCAAATCAAGAATATGATTTAGCTTTAAGATTAGCAAAGAGATGTAATTTTGATTTTGTTCCAAAATGTTTAGCAATACAACATACCTCTGATAATCAAATAAGTTATAATTATATTAAGAAAATTAATGGAACTAAATCACTATTTCAGAAATATAGAAGAGAATTTCTGAATTTTGGTATAAATTCTTACATTTATAACTGGTTTAGATTTAAATTCTTATTATTGAAATATTATTATTATCTTCAATTAGGTCAAAAGGAAGAGAAAGGAGGTATTTTTAATATATTACATCAGTTATTTTCAAAATTTGCTCAAATAAAAAGTAATAAAAAACTGAAAGATTGACCCATTAAAAATATATATCAGATCTAACCTACTTATTGTGTATATCATTAAAATAAAAGATAATTGAAGTTATAAAATCAATAAAATCTAAATAAAATAATTTCATTCAAGTAATTTTTATAATAATCAAGGATTTATATTTGATATATTGAGAATTGAACTCATGAATTAATAATAAGTTTATAACTAGTTTGAAAAATGGAAAAAAATAAACCATTAGTGTCAGTTTTCACTCCAAATTATAATAATTCAAAATATATTTCTGAAACAATCGAAAGCATAATCAATCAAACTTATGAAAATTTTGAATATATCATAATTGATGATTGTTCCACAGATGATAGTTGGGATATAATTCAAAGTTATTCCAAAATCGATAAGAGGATTAAATGTTATAGAAATAAAACAAATTTAAAAATAGTCGAGACAAGAAATAGAGGTTTCAAACGTAGTTCACCAGAAGCTAAATATTATTCAATTATTGATAGTGATGATGTTGCAATTCTTAATAGACTAGAGAAACAAATTAATTTCCTTGAAAATAACCCTGATTATGGTATGGTGGGCTCTAATGCTGTTATAATTAATGAGGAGTCTAAAATAATAGGAAAAAGAAATTATCCATTAGAAAATGAAGAGATTAAAAAGAAAATTGGAAACATAAATCCATTTACACAATCTAGTGTCACACTAAGAAAGAAAGTAATTAATAAGATTGGTCTTTATGATAAAAAATGGTTTGTATGTCAAGATTATGATTATTGGTTGAGAGTAGGAAGAAAGTGGAAATTAAAAAATCTCTCAGAACCACTAATAAAATATAGACTAAATTCAAATCAGGTAAAGAATAAATTTCTCAAAGAAACATTAATAAATACCTATAGGATTAAAAAAAAAGCAATTAGAGAATATGGATATAGAGATTCTCTCTTTTCTGGATTAAATAGAGGATTTTTAAGATTGCTTATTTTATTCCCAAGATTAGCATATATAATTTATAAAATATATATCAAATATTTTTCAGTTTATTGAAAATAGTAAATATAAAGCAATATTAGGAGTTTTTTTTTAGGGTTCAAAAAATAAATTATTTAATAGTAATAACATCAAGATTCATCAATTTTTTATTAAAATATGATATATTCTTTGCTTGAATTGGTATTGGAATTGTGAATAGAAGTATTAAATAAGGATCTAAGATTTCAATGATACATAAGGAATTATCGAAATAGATAAGAAATTATATTTCTTTATGATAAAAAATAAAAATATTTTAATAACTGGTGGAGCAGGATTTATAGGTGTAAATCTTCTGAAGAAATTATTAAAGGAAGATAACTATGTCCTAATAATTGATTCTTTTATGAATAATTCTTATGAAAAGGAGGCACGACTTCATAAAATTTTAGAATCTTATACAATCAAGGAAGATTATGATATCATAAAGGGAAATCTTGTAGATAATAATATTTTAAAAAAAGTAAGTCATGAATTAGATATTATTTTTCACTTAGCTGCTCACGCAAATGTTCGCTATTCGATAAATCATGCGAATACGTTTTCAAATAATAATATTATAAGCACAATAAATATTCTTGAACTAGCTTTAAATTTAAATCTTGATAAAATTATTTATTCATCATCATCATCTGTATATGGAAATCCATTGTATACACCTGTAGATGAAGATCATCCAAAAAATCCTATTTCACCATATGGAATTTCGAAGTTATGTTGTGAATTATATGCTGATTATTATTATCGTGAGTATAATCTACCAATAACCTCTTTAAGATTTTATACTGTTTATGGACCTCATGGAAGAACTGATATGGCAATTGGAAAATTCTTTAATTTTATTATACAAAATAAAAAGATAAAGATCTTTGGAAATGGGGAGCAATTAAGAGATTTTACTTATGTTGGAGATATTGTAGATGGTTTAATTCTAGCTGCTGAAAATAAAAATTCTAATGGTGAGGTATTTAATTTAGGGACCTCAAATACGGTTTCTGTAAATGAATTAGTTAATAAAATGTATAAGATTGCAAACAAACCAAAAAATGTACAATATGTTGAAAAAAAACAAGGAGATGTAAATATTACTTTTTCTAAAATAGAAAAGGCTCAAAAAATATTAGATTTTAATCCTAAATTTAATATTGATGAAGGTTTAGAAAAAACATATAAGTGGCAAATAAAATATCTAAACAAAGGGATTTAATGACTATTTAAAAATTTAGAGAGATGTGTTTTATGAATTTACAATCCAAAAGAATTATTGTGACTGGGGTTGCTGGGTTTATAGGAAGTAATTTAGCAGATAAACTCTTAGAACTTGGAGCTGAAGTTATTGGAATTGATAATCTCTATACAGGTACAATGGAAAATTTAAATAAAGCTATAAAAAATAAAGATTTTAAGTTTTACAGAGGGGATATAAGGGATTTAGATTTTCTTTTAGACATTTTCCAAGATATAGATATAATTTTTCATGAAGCAGCATTTACAAGTGTTCCCCAATCAATTAAAATGCCAACTTTATGTAATGATATCAATGTAAATGGGATCTTAAATATTTTAAATGCTGCTAGAAAGAAAAATATTGAAAAAATTATTTTTGCTTCTAGTTCTGCTGTCTATGGGGATGATCCTTGCTTACCAAAAAAAGAGAACATGAAAAATATTCCTATTTCTCCTTATGGTGTTTCAAAATTAGCATGCGAAGGTTATATGCATTCATTTTATCATATATATGGTTTAAAAACAACTTCCTTACGATATTTTAATGTTTTTGGTCCAAGGCAAAATGATTCTGCCTATAGTGGAGTGATTGCTATTTGGTCTAGAAATATTATCAAAAATGAAAGTTTATTAATATTTGGAGATGGTACCCAATCTAGAGATTTTATTTATATAAAAGATATCATCAACGCAAATTTATTAGCTACTGAATGTAATAAATATGGGGAAGTCTTTAATATTGGCTTAGGAACTCCTATTAGTTTAAATAAAATTGCAAAACTGATGTTAAAAATAACTAATAAGGAAAATATAAAGATAAAATTTGAAAAACCTAGATCTGGGGATATATTGCATAGTTATAGTGATATTAATAAAGCAAAGAATCTTCTTGGTTTTGAACCCATATATAATCACGAAGAAGGATTAAAAGATTATTTTAAATGGTATATAGATAATTATAATATAAAGATGAATTTCTAATAATAAAAAATTGAATAAGAAAATGAGAATGACAAGAAATAATCGAAATAAAATAATGATTTCTATTTTTAATAATCGGATTTTAATTAGTTTTATAGTTTCAATGATTTCATTAATGATGATTTTTTTACAAATTAATAATGTAAATATTGATAATATTATATCTTATTTTTTCTCGCTTTTTATAATATTATTTATACCCTCATACCCACTTTTCTTTATAATATTAAGAAGAATGAAAATCAATTTTATAGAGAGACTAATTTTTACCATTATTTTAAATTTATCTTTTTATATATTAATTGGATATTTTGGTTCTTTAGCTGATTTTCTTATTAATGCTTATTATTTCTACTTTATTACTTTAATTACGTATTTAATAACTTTTCTTTATTCTATTATAGAACTTAATAAATCAGGAAATCAAGGATTTTTAATTTTTGAAAAAAACTCAAAGAATTATACTGAATTTTGTAATAATTTTTCTTTGTTGAATTTTTTAAAACAAAAACTTTCTTTGAATATTTTTTTATTAATTGTATTTTTGATTTTGATATGTTTATTTAATATTTTTTCTGTCAGTCTTTTTTTAGGAACTGATTCATGGCTTCATATTTCTATTATTAAATATATTGTTGAAATTAATGTTGTTCCTTCACATGAATATTTTGGAGCAATGGGATTGCATATATTTAGTTCAGCCTTTCATTTTTTTTCGGGTATGGATATCATATTAATTCCTAAATTTTATGTCTTTTATACATTTCCTACATCAGCAATGATACTTTACATAATTTTTAAAAGAATATTTAAAAATCGAAATTTAGCGATTTTTGGAGTATTTATTTTAAGTTTTTCATCTTTAGGATTCGGAGGAATTATGCATTTATTCTGGCCAGAAAGTTTAGCATATTTACAAGGATTAATGATTTTTTTTATATTATATCTTCGAATCAGTGAGTACGTAGAGCTTAAAACTATTCAAAAACATCATTTTTTAACTAATATGATAATATCTTATACTCTAATCATCCTGCTTTTTCTAAGTGCATTATTAACACATTCTTTAGTAACTATGATTTTATTGATTTCCTTTTTATGGATATTTTTAATTTATTTCTTGAAAGACTATAGAAGGGGTATCGATTTTATCATTCTTTGTATTTTAATGGGGATTTTTTTTATATTTTATTTATTAGATATTGGAACTAGTCATTTCATAGTTTTTTCGGGTTTAGGTCAGCTTCCAATTTTTTATTATTTTCTTTTAGTTTTAGGACTTTTAGTAATCTTTATTCCAATTATTAGAAAATTTGTCAAGGCAATAAAATTTGGTCAAAATGATTTTTTTAAAATAGATTCACATGAATTCAAGAAGCATCAAAATATAGAGAGTAAAATTATTATTCCATCAGCAATCATTATCGTTTCTCTTCTAACGACGATCTTCATGATCGGGAACATCTTTACGCTTAATCTAGATATTATAAGTGCAATAACATCAACAGAAATGTTTCTTTATGCATTCTTTGCAGGATGGGGTTTGATTATGTTTCAAAAAACTTCAAAAGGTGAAATATTGTATATATGGGCAATAGGCTTTGGATTATTAATACTCTTTGCGTTAATATATGATATGATTTTTATTGTTAAAGGATTTTGGTTAAGAATTATACATATCAGTTCTCCCTGTATAATAATTGGATTTATTTCTTATATTTATAAATTAATAAAAATTAGAGCAATCGAATATAAAAAATTTACATTTATATTATCTTTCATTATTATCTTTTCATTAATCGCTTCTTTTTCTTATAATAATGTTACTTTTAGGAATTTCAGTTTAGAAAGACGAGAATTAAGTATGATTCAGGGGTATAGTAAATACACATCAAATAAGAATGTAATTATTACTGAGTTTGGATGGCATTATCCTATTATGTATTATTCTTATCCTTTTGACGAAGATAATATTTTACTTGAATTAGATTCATCTTTTTATTTCATAAAAGTGAATAATAGCCTTTTAAAACCAGATGAACATATCTCTGATAATGTAAATATTCTACAAAAATTAAAGAATGATTATAATACAGAGGTTTACATTTTTTTTACTGATTACTTTTTAGTCTATGGTGGATGGACATTCTATAGTGGATTAAATTCCACAGAAGTTCATCAATATTATGAATTACCATATTTAAATAAAGTTTTCTCCTCTAAAAGCACAACTGGTATAATTGAACCAATATATTGGGTTATTTAGGAATTAAATAACAAAATTATTTTTTTCTAAATTTTTTTTTTTTAAAAGGAAAAACAATTAAATTTTGTGAATAATTGTTATCTTAAATTAATAATAAGATCTAGCTTAATAATTTTTTATTAAAATATTATTTGTTTTTAATAGCTTAATATAAATAAAATCAAACATATATTATATTAAAATAATTTTATTGTTTCAGTTTATTAAAAACATTGTTTTATCTTATTAAGATAATTAAAAAATAGTTTCTAAAAAGGATTATAAATATATGACCATAAAAAATCTAATATCTGAAACTAATTGTAAAGAATTTGAACCAAAAAGTTATTTTAAAAATGATAATTTTTTAGTTTCAATTGTTATCCCTTTATATAACGAAGAAAAATCAATTCAAAATGTTTTATATAAGATTCCAAATCATCATCCTACCGAAATTATAATTGTTGATGATGGTTCAACAGATAATAGTATAGAGAAAATAAAAAAAATTAATGATTCAAGAATAAAGATCATTAAACATAAAATAAATAGAGGATATGGAAATGCAATTTTAACAGGATTTAAACATTCTAAAGGAGATATTATTGTAACTCTTGATTCTGATGGTCAACATAATCCTGAGGAAATATCTAAAATAATTAAACCAATTATAAAAAATGAAGCAGATGTAGTCATTGGATCACGGTATTTGGGTGAATGTACTTATAAAATACCACTCCACGTTAGAACAGGAGAAATATTTATAGCTAATGTTTTATGGATATTTTTTGGAAAGAAAATAAAAAATAACCAAAGTGGATATCGTGCTTTTAACAAGAAAAGTATTAAACTACTTAAACATACTAAATTTACAGGGATGGGTTTTACAACTGAAATTTTATTTAGATCTAGTTTCAATAATTTAAAAATATGTGAAATACCTATAACAGTAGAACCAAGAAAGCATGGAATCTCTCGTGTGAAGTTAATTAAATTAATAAAATCAGTTCTACTTTGTATAGCATTTTATATGTTTCAAAAATTTAAATAAGTAGCATTATATTCCAATAATATCCCCATATTTAAATTAAGCAAAAAAAATTATTCTATAATTTCAAATTCTTTTTGTTTTAAGATTAAATCTTTATTTCCCTCAATCTTTATCATTTTTGGAATTATACCCGTTTTACCAATTTTATTTTCACGACTTATGATTACTCCTTTTACTCCAACTAAATCATCAACCATATCCAATCCGTTTTTAATAGATTGTTCAATATCATCTCCTTTAACTAGATTTGCAACCATTGTAGCAACAGCATCTGCTATAGTAGCATTCTCAGCAAAAATAGTTACTGCATCAGCTTGTCCAAAACTAAACGCATGACCTATAGTTGCTGAACTAGTGCCAATTCCAATAGGACAATCCTTTTTTTCAATTATAAATCCAAGATTAAGATTTAATTCGTTATGTCCTGCATATAACGCAACTTTCATTGGTTTTTCCGAATTAATAGCAATTTCCCCTCCATTCTCTACAAGAGCGATTTTTGCAGGTATTATATCATCATCTTTATCATTTTTCATAACTTCTAACATTAAATCCGCAATAGCTCCTGCAACGGCAGCCATTGGACCTACATCACATAAATATGAAGCTTCTATCATTAATTTTATAACTTTCTCTTTGCTATCTACACTTATAGGAGAAAATGAAGTAAGAAATTCGTTATTTTGAGAGATAAATTGTTCTAAAATACCTCTATGGTAATAAAATGCATGTTTAGCTCTTAAAATCGCTAAATCTGAGTCAGAAATAATAGTAACATCTGATTCTTTTTCCCTAAAATGTAATCTATTAGCTTTCAATCTTATGATAATTTAGCTCCTATTTTTTGATAAAATCCTATAAGATAAAATATAAATAAACAATTTATTATTAAATTATTAAAAACTTAACACTTATAATTTATGATTGATTCAAATTATGATGATATTATCTCAAAATTAGAAGATGAACTTAATGCTAAGTGTGCTATTGCTAATAAATATGGAATCATCTTAGGCTCGGCTATTAAAGAGTTTTCAATTGGAAAAGTTATACCTCAAAAAATATTAGAATTAATTTCTGATAGGAATGACATTGCTACAGTGCTTAATCTTGATAATATAACCTCTTTTGCCCTTGAAGCTAAGGAGAATAATTATTTATTTACTTTTACTGAGGAATTCATTTTAGTATCAAAATTAGGTTTGGATATTAATTTAGCACAGTTTATGCCCGGTGTTCGCTCATTTCTTAAAAATTTTAGTACAAGATTAAAAAAACCAGAAGAACTAGAGTTTTCAACTTTTAACTTCTCAAAAGAATTAAAAAATCTAAAAGAAAGTTTGAATAAAGATAAATTGAATACTGATAAGTATTCAATTATTAAAATATTAATAAAAGAAATGTCAGATTAATGGTGAGATATAATTTTAAGACAAGTATTTATTTATAAGGGAGATGAACTTGTTTATCATAGACATTTTGGCAAAGCTATAAAAGAAGAAGCTTTTAAAACAATTTTAGAAGATATTTATAAAGAAATTCCTCAACAGGTTAGTGAAAAAATTACATATCATGATTATTATAAATTTAGGATATCATACCTTGTAGATAATAATTTAAATGTAATGTTTTTATTTATTACTGGTTTAACTGATAATTCTGATAGTATAAAGAAAGAATTGAAGAAGTGTAAAAAAGAATTTCTAAATTTATTTGAAGATATTCTCCAACATAAATTTGATACAAAAACATTTGAAGTCTTTGATCCAACTATAGATGCGATTCATAGAAGTCTTCGACCAAAAATATCACTCATTGGATTTTCTGGTGTAGGGAAAACTACGATTACAAAATTAATAAAAGCAGAAGAAATCCCTATGCAACATGTACCCACAATAACAGGGGATATTGCTACAATTAAAATAGGGAAACTTCATTTTCATTTATGGGATTTTGCTGGACAAGAACAGTTTAGTTATTTATGGTCAAACTTTATCAAAGGAAGTGATGCTGTACTTCTTATAACAGATTCATCAATGGAAAATGTAGAAAAAAGTAAATTCTTTTTAGATTTAATAAGTGAACAAGCTCCTCATGCCCATTCTGCTGCAATAGCAAATAAACAAGATTTAAAAAAATCAATGACTCCTGAACAAATTGAGCAAGTTTTAGGTTTAAAGGCATATTCAATGATTGCAATAGAGGAAAATAATAGAGATAAAATGATTAAAATAATTGCAGATGTCTTGGAGATGAACACAGAAATTTCTCCACTTTTAAAACCTTTATTGGAGAGAGATAATAAAATTATAGAAGCCCAGAAGGCTCTAGAAGACGCTCAAATTGATAAAGCTATTAGATTATTTGAAGAAATTAGTGATCTTTGTATTGATCTAGGCGATGATTCTTTAAGTAAAGAATTTTACGAAAAAGCTCAGAAGATTAAAGGTATGTTAGGGAAAGTAGGAAAGAAGGAAGTAAAAGTATTAGAAGAACAAATAATTGAGGAAAAGAAAATTGAGGAGTTTGAAGAAAAAAAAGAAGTTATATCAGAAAAAGCTCCAAAACCATTAGTTAAACCTCTCCCAATAAAACCTCAAGAATCAGAAACAGAAAAACCTATTAAATTAAGTGTAGATAAGGAATCACCTGGTATAAACTTAAATCCTGAAGATTTCATGGTAAAAGAACGCCCAAAACAGGTTATTAATGTTCCAAAAGATGCAAAAACTAAATTAAAAACTTCTGCATATGGCCATGTAATCAATCCGACTAACTCTAAGCCTTTGGAATCAAAGCCATCTGAAGTAAAAGTAATCGAAGAAACCGAGTCAGAAATCAAATCATCAGAAGAACTATCTTCTGATAAAGAAGAGAGCGCCATAGATGTTCCAGAAACAGAACAGAAATCGGTGGAAATATTAAAAAAAGAATTGATGGATCTTAGAATTAAGAAAGCTCAGATATTAAAGATTGAATTGGATTTCGAAATTAAAGAATTATCTGGAGAAATATCATCAGAAGAATTACATGAAAAAAAGACGCGATTTGAAAGCCTAAAAAAACAAATAAACCAACAAATTGAGGATTTAGAGAAACTTACAAATCAATAACAAATCTTTTTAATAGGATTATGATTTAAATGAATTAGATTATATCTAATAAATATTCATCAGGAACTTTAGCCTCTCCAATCTTAATATTCTTTTTATTTCCATGATAATCAGATCCACCAGATTTAATTAATTTATAATCATTAGCTATTTTCCGAAAGAATTCTGGAAGTGCTTTTAATGCCCATTCAGCTTTATCAGTATTAATATAGGGGCGATTTTTATCATATGTATATTCTACTTCAATCCCTCTAATACCTGCAAGAATACACATTTCAATGAATTTATGTTTATTAGATATTTCATAAATCCCTGGATGAGCTAATATAGGAATCCCTCCAATAGCATTTATTAATTCAACTGATTCTTCAAGAGTAACTTCAAATTCTCTATCAACATAAGCTTCTCCTCCTAAACTGATCATTTTAAAAAGATCATTTTTTGTCTTTTTTTTTATTTTATCTGGATTATTTTTAATTAATACTTCAACAATGTGAGGTCGCCCGACTGAAATGGAATCCGCTATTAATTTTACTTCATCAAATGTTATATTATAACTCAATTCATTTCTCAATCTATCACAAATTTCTTTTTTTTGTTGAATTCTTCCAGCTTTTTGAAGATTAAGAATTTTACTTAACTCATTTGCTTTATAATCAATATTTAATCCAATTATATGAACATCCTTTATCTCTCTTTCTGGTTCATGTCTTATTGAGAATTCAATTCCAGGGATCGTAATAATTTTCTTATCTTCACCAAATGACATGAATTCTCCAACACCATCTACAGTATCATGGTCAGTAATTGCAATAGCTCTTAAATCTAAGGCTAAAGCTTTTTTTATTATTTGTGTAGGAGTATCATTCCCATCAGATGCATTAGAATGTAGATGTAAATCAATCATTTTATTGTTTGTCCATGAATTATTAATTTGGGTAAATAATATATTTTAAAATTTTGCTGAATATTCTAATTCTTCAAAGTTTTAATTTGAATTTTTTATTCATAGAAGAATAATTATATGATTTCAGAACTTATTTTTTTTTTATTTTTTCAGTTTTTAATTTAAATTCTTTAGGAACATAAGGTAGAGCATATTTTTTTGCTATATTAAAGAAATCAGTATCGCTAAATCCTTGAGTGATTTTTTTTAATTCTTGTTTAATAAATTGGAATGATTTTCTGATTTCTTCCTTTGATCTAGATTCATATGCTTTTTTAACTTGGAAAACAATTTCTTTTATGACCTCATCAGGGATACATTCTAGATCCAAAACTTTTAACCTTTCTTTCAATGCATACATTATGGATGAGGACCCAGAAAATTTTCCAATATAAAATTTTCTTTTCCTTCCAACCATTTTTGGATTAATTGGTTCATATGTTAGGGGATGAGCTAGAATAGCGGCTATATGAAGCCCACTTTCATGACTAAATGAATAATCTCCCACAATAGGTTTATTTTGCGAAATAGGCATACAAAAATATTGTTCACAAACTCTACTTAGTTCAGGTAACTTTTTTAAATTAATTCCTGTATTGATTCCCATACGTTCTAAAATAGTTGTAACTTCCTCTAAAGCAGCATTTCCTGCTCTCTCTCCGTATCCATTAATACATGTATGTGGAAACTCACAACCCTCAAATACACCAGTAATAGTATTAGCCACTGCTAAGCCAAAATCATTATGAGTATGAATACCCATTGAAATCTTTTTTTTCAGTGGTTTAATAACCTCATCTCTTATTTCTCTAATTAAATAACTAGTTGATTGAGGTGTGAGAACTCCAACAGTATCCCCTAAAACAATCCTTTCTGCTCCTGCATTTATAGCGGTTTTAAATACATTTTTTAAATGTTTTAGCTCCGCCCTGGTGCCATCTTCTGAAACCCAATTTACTTTAAATCCATTATCTTTAGCATAATGAATAGCAGATGTTATTTGATGCAATTCATCTTTTTCTGTAAGTTTTAATGTTTTCATAAAGATAGGAGAAATAGGCATAAAAATCACGATCTCCTTGAGATTTGCATTAATACAAGCATCAATATCTTCCTTTTTTGGACGGGCAATCCCTATTATTGATGCGTTTTTAGTTCCTTCATTAACTATTGTTTTAACTATATCTCTTTCTGATTCAGACACCGCTGGAAATCCAACAGCAATAATATTAACACCGATTTCGTCCATTAATTTTACCAAATGGATTTTTTCATCCATAGTTAAATTAACCGTCGGACTTTGTTCTCCATCTCTAAGAGTTTCATCCCAAATGAATACTTGAGTAGGTAATTTAAATTTTTTCAAAGCTGTTTTATTATGATCAACTAATAAATGATTTAATTCCTCTTTACTGAATTTGTAAGACATTTTAGATTTAATACCCATCCAAATTAATTACTATAAAAATAATTGACTGTAAATAAACTAAATTATGTTTTTTTAAATTTAAGAAATTATACATTCGAAGAGGGAATTTTATTTATTATAAAATAGATTTTTTATTTAATTACATCAGTTATGAAACATGTTTCCATAATCTTTACTCCTTTTATGGGAGATATTTTATCTTCTATTAATGGATTAAAATCTTCTATTGAAGGGATTTCCACTTTTATAAAAAGACCACAATCCCCACTTAATCTCCAAATATCTGTAATTTCAGAGATATTTATCAGTTCTTTTAATATATTTTTCATCTCTTTAAAATCAGGCTCGATTTTAACAGTAGCTTTTGTTTTTGGTTTGGAATCTACCTCATATTCAATAGTGAATTTTTTGATGATACCATTTTTAAGTAATCTATTTACTCTCCTACGAACCGTAGCTTCAGTTTTTCCAATATTTGTAGAAATTTCATTATATGATTTTCTGCCATCTTCCTTTAATTCTTCTAAAATCTTAAGATCTATAACATCCAATATTTATTACTCCTTTCTTATCTTTTTACAAAGAGTTATTTTAGGTTTTTCTAAATTAAAAAAAACGATATTCTTATTATTAGAATATTAAAAAAAAATATTAAAATTTTTCATTTATTGATTTAAAATGTATTTTTTATTTCGAAAAAAATATGGTTCATAGAGAAAACTGAAAAATTTATTAAAAAAAGCTTATTTATATTTTTTTTTTTGTTAATATATCTGTTTTTTATGAAAAAAGAATTATAATACTAGATAATTAAGAAATAATCGAGTTAATTTCTAATTATTAAAATATATCATAGTTATTATTAAATTTACGCTTAAAAAAATATATTTTTAATACATTTATTATTGATATTATTATTTAAAATAAAAATTATATTCTAGTATTTACTTATCTTTTTTATTTTATAAACAATAAGATAAATAAAAGATTTAAAATGTCTAGTGAGACCCCTGAAAGTGTTAAGGAAAGTTTAAAATCAATTGGTTTAACAGATTATGAGATATCTATTTATTTAACTCTGATCTCGCGAGGTCCAATGGATGCTAGAGAATTATCAGACGCTTCAGGAGTACCATATTCTCGGATTTATAATATCCTAACGCAACTTGAAAAAGAAAAAAAATGGATTATTAAAGAGGAAGAATCTCGCCCTTCTAGATATTTTGCTAAATCTCCTGATGAAGCATTAGTTATTGCAAAGAAACAATACAATGACATGTTTGATGAGCATTCAAATTTAATTATTCACAACTTGACCTCAATATATCAAAGTCATGATACACCTATAAAAGTTGCATTATATATTCATAGAGGAAGAGATGTTTGTTTAAATAGAGCTATTTCTCTTGTACATGTTGCAAAGACTGCAATCTTTTTAGTATCTATGAATTATGAGTTTCTTGAAATTTTTTATCAAGATATTAAAAAAGCAAGAGCAAGAGGAGTAACTAATATTAGGCTTTTAATTGAAGAAGAATCTTTAAATGATGAGAAATTTAAAGATCTCCTAATCAAATATCAGAAAATATCTGAAATTAAGTCTAGAGATCAATTATTTGGAACATCTATAATAATTGATGAAGGTGAAGATGCATTTATTATTTTATCACAAAAATTTTTCAAAAAGCGTTCTTATTTTGGAGCTATAACGGATCATTTAGCCTTTGGTCCTGCAGCAAACTATTATTTCAATTATTTATACGATACGGCAGAAATTGTCAAATTAAAATAATCAAAAATTCTTTATTATAATTATTATTATTTTGTTTTCTTATTTGATGATTAGTATATATGATAAAAATAAAATGAGAGTTTTATATAATTATTTTAAAAATGTTCGTTTTCCGAGAAAAATAAATAATTCTCCTAATTCAAACACTGTTAAAGGTTGGATTAATTGAGCCATTTTATTTCGAAGTTCTTGTTTATCGAGTCCTGCTATAATTAATTTCCTAATGTCTTCTTCATAATCACCCATATTTAAAAATAATATCTCAATTTTGGCAACTCCTGTTAATTCTTCAATATCTTTATCTAAATGTTCTTCAACCTGATTTAATAATCCTATTTTTAATTTTGGATTAAGGTCATATTTTTTAATTAATTGATTCATCTGTTCGATAATAATATTGATAGCAAGGTTCCAATCATCAGTTTCCTTATATTTTGGAATTAATATATCGCTAATTATAACTTCGAATAATGTACTTGGATTTTTTTCATCAAATTCTAATTCCATACCGTTACTTAATTCTATTTTTTCGACCATTTCAAATCGTTAATTATTAATTTAATTTAAGAGTATATTTATAAATTAATTCACTTCACAGTAAAAAATTTTTTCCTCTATCTTTTTTATTTTTCCTAAATTTTTTATTTCCAATTCTATAGATCATTTATTTTATGGATTATAAATAAAGATTTTCTATTTTTTATTTAAATACTAATTAATAATAGAATTTTTTCATTCTAGTTAAATTATTAAAACCATTTTTTTCAACTATAATTAAATCTTCTGTACGAGCACCACCCATTTCAGGAATATATAAACCAGGTTCAATGGTAACACACATCCCTTCCCTTAATATATCTTCTGAACTAGTAGTTAAATAAGGATTTTCATGAATATCAATTCCAACCCCATGCCCCAAACTATGTATAAATCTTAAACTCCATTCTTTTTTTCTTTTATCAAAAAATTCTCTCACTAATTTATCTAAATCGGCCGCTTTTTCTCCATCTTTTATAATTTTTAAGGCAATTTCCTGGCTTTCATTAACAATATTGATTAATTCTGCCTTTTTCCGAAAATCTTCTGTATTTTTTCCATTATATATAAATGTTCGAGTCATATCAGAGCAATACCCATTATATCTTGCACCAATATCTACAATTATAATATCTCCCTTTTTTATTTGTTTTTCTGAAGTTTTGGCATGTGGAAATGCAGAATTCTTCCCAGAAGCAACAATAGTATCAAATGAAGTACCATCTGATCCTGCTTTTCTCATCATATATTCTGCTTCTGCGGCTAATTCTTTTTCTGTTTTTCCTTCTTCAATGCTATTATAAATTGTATTAAATCCAATTATTCCTAATTCCGCTGCTTTTTTCATTTTTTCAATTTCATTTTTCGTTTTAATTAATCTTGCGTCAGAAATTATTTCGGAAACGCCTAATAATTTGAGTTCCTCAAATTTATGTTGCCAATCTTTAAGACTTTTTACTGTTATATAATTATCTTCAAATCCAAGTGTTTTTAATTTTAATTCTTTTATTTTATTTTGGATACAAGCTAAATTATTTTGAGGAATTTTTACCAACTCTAATTTATTAGCTAATTCATCATCTTGCAATATTTTTTCTTGTACTTGATCATATTCCAATGTATTTAGAAATACTATTATATTTTGCTCAACAAATCTAGAATTATTATTAGGAATTAAAATTGAGGTTTCACTTTCTATTTTAAATCCAAGAATATATACTATATTTTCTGGTTTTCTTATAAATAATGCATCAATACTATCAAATTTTTCATGTTTTCTTATTCTTTCAATTCTTTCAAAACTCATGTAAAAAAACACCTAGATTATTAATCTTAATATAGAATTATCTTAAAGTTTTTATAAATCATATATTTGTTCAAATATTGCTATTTTTCTAATAATATGTTTTTTTGTTTCATAATTATTTCTATTATCTTTTTAATATTGGAGCATTTTCAGATATATTTCGAAAAATATTAAGTCAAGAAAATTTAAAATCTTTTATAAATATTTTAATTTTAATAAGCAATGATAAAGAAATAAAATAATTAATTATGAAAGAATTTCTTCTTCTATAATGAGAGATTCTCTATCTTCATGAACTCTTTTTGATTGTTCTTTAAAGGATGATTCAAGACTTGTTGCATACCTAATTTTTTCCTCTAAAATATGTTCCAATAACATCCTAAGGATTTCAATTTGAGCAATTGTTAGCATCTTCTTATAAGAATCAATAGAAATAAATAATTGTTCTTTATTATGCATTTTGAATGAGATTTGGGTTTGTTTACTATTAAATCTATGGTAAATCGACCAAGATTCCTGTTTTCCTTGGAGAACTCTTAATATCATCACTATCTCTTCTATTGAGAATTTTATTGTTTTTCCCTCATTTTTAGACCATTTTTCCCAAGAGGTATTCTGCTTTTTTCTAATACATCTTAAAAAAATATAAGACTCCTTTCTTGAATTAGTTTGGAGAATAATAGCTGTTTCTTTCCCAAAAAATGAATAAGAATGTGAATTTGTCATGATTATAGTATTTAATTTTTGTTTATTTAAAGAAAAAGAGAATTACAATTTATTAAGATAGTCAAAATAGGTATCAATGGTTAAATAAAATCGAGACATAGTTGAACATGATTTAATAATGTGAGATTATTTAATAATTAACTATTTGATGTAATAATATCTTTTTTTTTATAAACTTAAAATTCTAAGTTATCTTTTTTAATTAATGGTATGACATTTATTAGATATGAATCTAGATTTCAAGCTGGTGAACTATTAGCAAAATTAGTAAGTAATGATAATGAAGAACTGAAAAAGCAAATAAAAGATTTTTCTGACAGATTTTTATGTTTTGCAATACCAAATGGTGGAATCCCTGTTGCTGAAGGGTTTTGTTATGCTCTTAATATCAATTATGATTTAATAATTGTCCGTAAAATTAAAATTCCTTTCAATACAGAAGCAGGCTTTGGCTCAATTACTACAGATGGTTCAATTTTAATTAATGAATCCTTATTAAACTATATTAATTTAAGTAAGGAACAAGTTGAAAATAGTATTTCATTGACTAAAAACGAAATAAAAGAGAGATTAAAACTATATAATAAAACTCAAAATTTAGAACAATTTTATAAAAGACAAATCTTCAATAAAGAAATATTCAAATATCATACCAATGTTTATATGCATTAGCAACAGCAAAAATCCTTAAAGATAGGGCACGATACAGCACAAAAATTTATAACTTTTTAGAGAATTAAATAATAATTACAAGAGTCTAAATGATATCAATCTAAGTTTTTACTAAATAATTAAAAGAAAAAAAAATAGGTTATCACCTAAAAGGTGTTAATGCCAAAAATTTTATATTTATATTTTTTCAGATATCCTATAGGTTGAATTTAAATAGTATTGGATACATACTAACCTTGATCACATTAATTTAGGAGTGAAAATGCTCAAAAAAATCTTTCACGTGAATGAGTATATAGAGGTTCGCCTGTATGACAAGGACACCATAATCTTTGTAGGAGGTAGTCCATTTAGGCAATGTAAATACCTTCTCTTACCTATTCCCGTTGACGAGCTGGACAGATTCGCACATGTCGAATCGATTGATGAGGCAGCCGAGCTTTTAGATAAGTCTCAAGAGCACGAAGAGACAAAAGAGATTGATATTCCTCCAGAGGCCGAATTCTGGGGGCACTGTTCGAACTTGCAGGCATGGGTAGAGCATGATTATAACCCGAATCTGCTTCACAGTAATCTTTCTTTTCCTTTATTAAGGAGATTAATAGAGGTAGGAGATCCATTAGCAAAGGAGGTGTTGACAGAAGAAGTCAAAAAGCGATATAAGGACGGCAATGCTTCAACGAGGGAATTCCTGTATAGAGAGAGATTTTTAAAGTTAATCCCTTTTGACGAATGGTTGACGATGATCTTTGATATCGATGATATTAACGTTCTCATCGAGCTGGCTGAGGAAATATCTTTTCCACTGGAAGATCTAGTGGGCACGACGGAAATAAAGAATAAAAGGGTGGTTGAGCTTGATCTCTCTCGGTTTGAATTGGAGGAATTTCCGAAATCAGTGCTAAAGTTCGAATTTCTTGAAGTTCTTAACCTTCGGAATAATTATATTAAGAAAATCCCACTGAGGATATTTAAGTTAAGAAAACTAAGAAAATTAGAATTGGGAAGTAATGAGATTTTCTATATTCCTTCATCGATTTGCCTCTTGAAATCTTTAAAGAAATTATTATTATCAGTAAATAGGCTTCGAACTCTACCCAGACGAATTGGTAAATTGAAGAACTTGGAAAAATTAAGTTTGGTAGGAAATCGGATACGGAGGCTACCAAAATCAATCTGTGAAATCACGTCATTACGAAAATTATCCCTTTATGATAATAGATTAACAATATTGCCCGATTGTCTAATACGGCTGAAAAATCTAAATGATTTAGATATAAGAGATAATAATTTTCAAGGGGTACCTGAAGTACTTATAAAAATGAAGAAGCTCAAATTAGATGAGGCGGAACTTGATATATTAACAAATTTTTCAAAAGAAATTTCATTTCCACTTGAAGAATTATTATTTAAGATTACGATTAAGGATGGAAAAATCATAGGAATTAATTTAAAGGAATTAGAAATTAATGAATTTCCAATGACATTGTTAAATCTTACATCCTTAGAATCTCTAGATCTACATAACAATCAATTGAGAAAAATTCCTAAAGAAATTAATTATCTAAAGAATTTAACTGAACTATACTTATCTTGTAATCGATTAAATATCTTTCCTGATGAGATATGCAATCTTTCCAAATTAAAAATTCTTTCTTTAGGAGAGAATAATCTTAAATCTATACCATATTCAATAAATCATCTAGAAAATTTAGAGAAATTAAGATTACCGCATAATCAGATAGAGAAGATTCCTGAATCATTATGCGATCTTACTTCATTGGAAATCTTATCTCTTGACGGAAATAAATTGACAGACTTTCCAGAAGGAATATATAAAATAAAAAATCTTAAATTTTTGCATCTTAAAGGGAATTTATTTAAAAAATATCCAGAGTCATTAAATTTATTATTTACTCTTAGAAGACCTTCAATTGATATTAGACCAGAGAACTTAAATTAGCTTATCAATACCATTTTGTCCTAAATTATATTTATCAATAAACCAATCAATTAAAGCTCTCGCATCGTCAAACAAGTGGATTGGCCAACAATCTTCATAATTCCATACTGTCCTTCCATCTTTTAGATTCCAAGAGTCTCTCCATGTATTATAAATATTGACTCCTATTGGGCTAAGAGCAAGTCTATCGGAGAGTGCATTAGCCCCCAAACCAGTAATGTATTCATTGCCAAACAACTGATTTTGAGACGCAAAAAAACCATAATTATAATTAGAAAAAGTCCCCTTTTTTCCTTCCTTTATTAAGACGATAGAATTAAAAGCAATTATATAGAACGTTATGCTTGTGATGAATCTGTTAAATTCGTTAGGATTCGATATCTTACCTTCCTTCTTTTCAATCTTAAATGTTAATGATGTACCTGTCTTTCCAAATAAATCATTGAACTTCTGTTCTGTGGCAAATGGTAGGACCTCACGAAGTGTTGAATATCGATGCAATCCTATTGAACTATCCTTATGAAATATGGCGGTAATATCTTGCCCATCATCATAATTTTCAGATATAATTTTATACAAATTATTATATATATGCTTAATTTTCTCTTTAAATTCTGGTGTCAGCAATTTTTCTACACTTAAAGGTTGAGGATGTTTCAGCAGATTAGTTCGGGTATAAAACAGGGCTGGTTGTATTTTATGAAAATTAGTGCCAAAGAACTGAACAAGGGTGGGATAATCAATTGCTATGGACCCATAATTACTATTTCTCCAGAAGGTTGAAGTTACTCCTCGGAGGTTATTGGTTGCAATTCTATGCACACCAACTTCTTTATTACCAGTAAATATTTGAAGCAGAACATCTGTTGGGTCTCTTGGATTATTTGTCGAACCTATCCTAGTTTCAGGCTTTATTAACCGATCGAAGATCTCATAGAATGCATAAATGAAGTTTTTTTGGCTCCATACCTCTGGATTTTCAGCAAAAGCTTCAATTCCTAAATCATTCCCTGCGGTCTCTATGAACTCAGGACTCATTAAAATTTTCAATAATTCTGCAAATCCTTTCATAATAGCCGTCTTTCCAATGATATTTTTTTGGATTATAATATCATCAGAAAATTGGTCATTGAAGAATTTTTTGAGGAACTGAGCATTTAAAAATCCATATTGTGCAAAATACCTTGTCTGAAAAGTTGGTGCAATATAAACTCCATCTATTAATCTAGATATGAATGCACTACCTGCTTTAGAATATATTATTTCATTTCCTATCCCTTCAACCTCAAAGAAATTAAGATGTCCAAAAACTAAAACACAAGATAGGATTGATTTAATATGATCACGAAATTCATTATCTGAATAGAAAGAATCTATGTTTTGAGTATTGATTGATTTAATTTTCCGCCTATTCATGATCTCCCACAATTCAGAATGATGAAATATAAGTGGTTGGTATTTCACAGAGTTCTCTTCTTTATATAAGGAATTCATTCCTAATTTTAGAAGAGTATAGAACCTATAACCAAGCAAGGATGGTAAAATATTTTCTAAATCCTGAATAACTTTAAATTCTGACTTTGTATATTTCTCTGAATGAATATCTGAAAATGAGAAAAGTTGATATTCTGTCTCTTTATCGTCTAATGTCGCAGATAAATAATTATTTATTAATTTATCTTCTCCCTGATAGTTTTTCAAAATTTCATGAAAAGTACTGTAAAACAATTTTTGGCGCGAATATGATAAGTCAGCAAGCTGGTCTGAGGTCGGATTTAACTCATTAAAGAGAGACATAACTTGTACAATATCTTTATCAAAGAAATTTTTTGATATAATTAACGGTGAAATAGTATCATATCCTAAAACTTTTTGATCGCCTATTCTAGGCAAGAAAAGATTATCATATTGCCCTAGAACATTTAATATTTCTATAAGTGTATTTTTAGTAGTAGAGGTTAGTTGTTCGAATTCTATAAAATTTTTGAAAATGAACTAATTGAAGATTATTCTGTAGCCTCTGCTTATGAATTCTTCTCATCCGATAATGAAGGTCTAAAACGAATGATAACAGATTGTGCTAATTATCTTAGAAAACCTTTTGATCCAGATTCTAAAGAGGATACAATTACAGAATTAATAGAATGTTATGGCTCTGATATGGATCTCATTGATAGGTATTTTGAATTAACCTTAGATAAGGATTCCTTTCTATTGTTAGAATTCGATGAGGAAGATGATAGATTTCATATTCGAATTTGGAAGCAATCCATAAAGGTGTTTGCAGTACGTGTACGCTTTTTATATAATTATGGATATAATGAACAAGACCTCTATGAGTCATTATTTAGTATTCATTTTAATGAAAAAGATGCTAAAATTTGGATTGAAGACAAGCGAAAAGATTGGTTAAAGTCTTGGAATGATCCTAAATTCTTTGAAAAGCTCACACTTGAAGAGAGGTTGAAATATTGGCAAGATATTATCATGGAATATGATTCACCAGATTCAATTGAATTAAATTGGGGGATTTAAATGAATATACCTAATAAAGTTAATATGAATTATCAATCATTAGAAGATATTTATCACCCTGAATTATTCAGATCAACAACCAGCGATAAAGTAGTCTGTGGCAAATTAGGAGATTTAGAACAATTTGGAGTAAAAGAGTTTTCAATTTTGAATGCTTTAGATCCTTTCCAAGTGGTAAGGAAGATTAAAATCACCGAAGATAAGATCTTAATAGATGCTATGGACAATAAAGGTTATCAAAACTGTAGATTTCATAATTTAAATGTACTAAATTAATTAAAAAATAAGCTAATTTAAAAATATGAGAATTTTACTTTATGATTGATATAAAAAGGTAGGGAAAGGGTATTAAAAACAAGTATGGAGAAGACTGGGACTTGTCATACTTTTTTTATACTTTCTTTTAAATCTTTCTTATGCAATAGAAACATAAGTATTATTTTTATATTCTTTCTTTTCAACTTTATATAACGTTCCAAGTTCTTTAACAAATTCCTTTGCGT
>CAZGJX010000022.1:0-44676 GCA_964525635.1 uncultured archaeon | reverse complement strand
AGAGAAGAAATGATATGGAAAAAACTTAAAAATTTAATGCGTTATAAATAGTTATAGCGACTATATATTTTTTAAAAAAGAAAGAATGTTTAAGAATTATCTGAAAAAGAGTTATTAAAATTTTTTTCATGTTTTAAAATCAAAAGTGATAAGTAATAGATTTTTAATTAAGAAAGAGTTAGAGCTAAAATTAGAGCACCATAGATCTCACTTAAATTCCCAACTCTTGATGTGTCGATTATTGCTTTTTCTAATCCCATATAGATGGCACCATAAGCTTTACCCCCTCCAAGATGAACCAAAGTTCTATAGATTAAATTTCCAGATATACCATCAGGAGCTATAATTAAATTTGATTTTCTTTCAATAGATTCTTCAATTAGAATTTCATTATGATTAATATTTAAATTAGAATCTATATCCTTAAAACATTTTATGATTTCATTGGCATCATCAATAGTTTTTTTTACTCGTATATCCCTTTCATAATCATCCATCCTTCCCCCACTTAAAATACTTATAGATGGATTTATTCTAAGAAAATGTAATTGATTTAAGGCTTCGTTAATGTATTTAATTTTAGATTCTAAATCTTTACATTCATCAATTCCTACAGGTCCAAAAAAGAATTGAAATCCATTAATGGTTTCCAATAATGCTAATCGATTTATTTGTGGAGTTTTATATTTTTCTTTAATGAGACTTAAGAATTTAGAAGAACTTAGTGATCCTCTAACAATACAACTAATTTCATAACTATCTAAAGTATCGATCAATTCATTCTCTGGTTCATTTGTATCCACTAATAATATATCTTCTTTATACTTTTCATAACTTGAATTATTCGAAATTAAATCTATAGATTCTTTATGTCCAAATAAAGAGATTTTTATAAATATATTTTTTTTTACAGTATTTAAAAATCTAATAGCTGCATATAGGATTTTATTATTATGATATTTAGAATCGCCTAATCCAATACCAATATTAGCGACTTTATCATTTAAACTTGCAGTAAGATTTTCTATTATACTCATATTTTTATCACCAATACCAATCCCTTTCTCTTTTACCAAGAAGATATATTTATATGATTTCTCATAATAATATCAAAACTTATGTAATAAAAATAATAAAAATTAATTTAATATATTTTTTCAATTCAAATTTTGGTTTTTAAAAATAATTATATATACAGTTATTGTGTAGTAATAGAATCTTTTAATGGGTAAAATAGCAAAATAACTCATTTTCCCTTATTTTTATTGGATTAACAAAACCATATCTTTCAAATTGTATTGTTTTATTCATTGGAATATTCATTAGGTTAATTTCTCCATATCCTTTTGAAATTGTACCATCTGGTTTTAATATTGAAATGTTTAAATACTCATTATCAGGAACCCATTGAATTATTGAGAAATCCCTTTCAAGTTCTTGGCTATGATATTCTGTTTTTATTATGTTTTCAGACAAATTAATTTCCTTAATTTTAACATTCATCAAATCTTTTAATCTTATTATAGTATCAGAAGTTATTTTTTTAGCATCAGAAAATGAAATATTAACAACTAATTCTTGATTTTTCATGATACAGATAATCTTTCGTTTACCTTTTTCTGGTTTTGAAGGTAAAAGAAGAGGTTTTGCAATTATTTCTTTAAAGGGTACTTTATCTATACATAATTTCACTGGATTTTCAACAAAAAAATATCTGTCAGATAATTCATCTATTATGTCTTGATTTTTTGAATATAACCAATTAACAGAGAAATTAATTCCTGACATTGACATACCAAGATTTAATAACGCATCTCTTAAAGCCTCAGGTTGTATTCCTCGCTTTTTAAGGGATTGAAGACTCCAAGTTCTTGGATCATCCCATCCTTTAAATTGTCCACTCTGAATTTTATTTCGAGCATCAGTTTTACTAAGTTTCATGTCTGTAAACTTAATTCTTCCATAATGTAAAAATTCTGCTTTTCTCCATTTGAAATGATTCCAAATAAAATCTTCTATAAAATCCTCTTTAATCAAATCAGCACCACGTAATATATGTGTTATTTTTACTAAATAATCATCTATAGCCCAAGAAAATTCCAACATAGGCCAAACTATATATTTTTTCCCTACTTTTGGATGAGTTGCTTCAGAAATCCTCATAATGATTTGATCTCTTAAAGCAGGGTCTTTTTGAGTCATCCCTGTTTTTAATCTTACTACTGCTTCTGTTTCATAATATTTATGATTTAACATATTCTGCCATTCCTCTAAATTCTTCTCAATAGAAGAACTTCGATGAGGACACTCTTCTTTTTTGTTTTTGTATTTTTCTTTAAAATTTTTTGCAGAACAAAAACATACATATGCTATATTATCCTTAATTAATTTTTCACAATATTCATAATATATTTCTAATCTATCACTTTTATAATATATTTTAGAATATTCTACACCTAACCATTTTAATCCTTCTTCTATTAATTCATAAGCTTCAAGAAGAACATACTTAGCTTTTGGACTATCTCTAAGAGATTTTGGACTACCAATAGTATCATCAAAGAATAAGTAAAGTTCCCCATTTTGTTTTTTCACATATTCGTCATTAAGGATAATCATTCTTGCATTACCTATGTGTAATGCTCCACTGGGATATGGTGCTAATCTCATAATGAGTTTATTATATTTGTCAAGATTAGGTAATTCTGGAAGGGTCTTAATTTCTTTTTCTGATTTTTCTTTAATTAATGCATTTGGATCCAATTGTAATAGTTTTAATTTCTGATCTTGAAAAGAAATTTTATTAATTTGAGCAATGATATCATCTAATAAAGGATTAACTTTTTTTACTAAAGATCTTAAATCTTTGCGTTCAGCCATTAATTTTCCCATTATAGCTTTCCTATTTGGTTTTCCATTGAATTTTACAGCATTTTTTAATCCATTTATCCATAGTATTTTTTTTATTTGTTCCTCATCCATTCAAATTACCCAAATTTTAAAATATATTTTATATGATTTCAAATATAACAATAAGGATAATTTTTACTAATAATAAAAATAATTTATTAGTAAGAATTTTTAAATTCAAGCAAATTTACTCATATATAATATTATTAAAAAAAAGATACGAGTGTTTTTAAATGACATACTATAGAGGATATATTTTAATCCGTTTAAAAATTGTTGGAAAGGAATGGAATGTTGTTGAGAAGTTAAAAGGATTATGTTCTAAGGAAAAAGGAGAAGATTGGAAAGTCACATATGCTACTCCTGTCTATGGAGGATGGGATATTATTGTGGAATGTAGTTTTAGTAATCTTAATGAACTTGATAAAATTGTCACTTACTTAAGAATTGATGATGAACTTTCTCAGTGGATAGAAGAAACTACAACTCTAATGGGAACAAAAAATGATTATATGTAGATCTCACCTTTCAAATTAAAGATTTTTAATATTTTACAACAAAAAAAATCCGTAATTTAAATTTAATTGGACACTTAGCGCTTATTACAATGCTGTTAATATTAATACATTGTTTTTTTAATCTACTTATTTTAATTTGAATTTACTATAGTTGGTAGGAAATAAAATGGAGATAACTCAAAGCGAAGATTGTTTAATTTTTAATGGATTTACTCCTGAAATTACAAAAATGAGTCGTGTAAATGATACTATTTTAGAATTTATGAAAAATAAGCAGACTATAGATAGTTCTGATCGATTTAATTTTATAATTTTTCAAAAAGACGGCCCAAGTTATTTAGATCATTTCACTTTTGATCCTAATATTATATTAAAAACATTAAAATCATTAGAAAAAAAGGCTGTTAGAGCAAATATAGCAGGAGGAATTTTTGTTGCTATTACTTTTATTATAGAAGTATTTAAGAGAATCTCCGAGAAGGTTTTTAGATTAATAATCTTGGCGGATAATGGTTCCTGTAAGATTCCAATCCATTATATACCCGTATTGGAAGACTTGGTTGATAAAGTTAAGGGAATGCCGTTTATTATAGATGTAATACGTATAAATGATACAGATATGGAACAAAAAAATAATTTAATTAATTTAGTAAAGCGTACTAATGGAAAATTTTATGATCTTAATGATATTAAAGAATTTAGTTCTACTTTATTATCTCTCTCAAAAAAAAAGTATATTAAAATTCCAGAGTATTATATGAAAAAAAAAAAAATTACAATTCAAAAAGGAAATATCCCTTTTTACGTAAATTTAGCGGACGATCCATTGATAGTTGATAATATTGAAAGCTGTGCTATATGTTTTGAAAGAGATAATAGAGGTATGATGCGATGTCCTTCATGTGAAATAGTAGTTCATAAGAAATGTTGGGCTAAGTGGGCTAAAGTAACGAATATAGGGATTTCCTACGTTTTTAGGTGTCGTAACTGTTATAATCTAATAAGATTAGATGAAAAGTATGTACTTGATATCCAAGAAGGAAGGATACCAACTGAAGAGAAAGTTATTAAATTATCAAGGAGAGATATGGTAAAATATTTCCGAGAATTAGAAGATAAAGAAAAACCAAAAATTATTCAAGTTAGCGATCCGATGGTTATTGAAGTTGATAATAGTGAAAATAAAACTAAAAATATTGAAAAAATGATAAGAAGAAGAATAGAAAAGAGGATTAAAGTAGTAATATGTCCTAATTGTAGTAAAATTACTACATCAATTAATAGAATCTGTCCTAGTTGTTCTTTTCCCTTATCTTAAAGATACTATAATTATTCTCTATTGAAATTTGGATTTAATTAAGGATTTTATAGTTTCTTCAAATATAACATAGGCCATATGATGATATCCTTCTACAGTGAAATGTAATCCGTCAGGATAAGCATATTCCTTTTTCAAATTCCCATTTTCATCTGACATTCCTTTATTTAAATTTGCAAAAGGTATTAATTTTTTTTTAAAATAATCTTTCAGTATATTATTTAGCTTTTTTTTTTTCTTATTATAGTCAATAATCGAAATTTCATTCCTAATTGGTGGTATTGTTGCACCTATTGAAATAATGTTGTTTTCTCTTGAAATTTTATGTAATTTTATGATATTTTCACATATTTCATCTACTTCTAAATTCCAACCTAAATCATTTGATCCACCTAAGATTATTGAATAATTAGGTTTAGGGATATAATTCAACATATCTATTTCAATTCTCCTAATTATATCATTAGTTAATTCTCCTGGAATTCCTTTATTGATAAATTTTAAATTATTAATTTTTATTTTTTTCTCTTGTAAGAGTTCTAAACAGAAATTTTTTAACCAATACTCATATTGAGATTTAGGATTACCAAATCCCTTAGATATTCCATCGATCGATGGTGAATATCCAGGATAACCTGAGGTTAGAGAATTACCAAGACAGAGAAAAATCATGATTATTTAAAAATTATTCAATTTATGATTTAAGTAATTCATTTATATCATAAGAATTTATTTTAGTTAGGTTATTTATTACCAAATTTGCTTGCAATAACTCCTCTTTTTTATGTGTTGTTGTTAATGCAATGCATTTCATACCTGCCTTTTTAGCCGCCTCAATTCCTACTGGAGCGTCCTCTATTACAAGACAACATGTAGGGGGGATATTTAATTTTCTTGATACCATTAAAAATACATCTGGAGCAGGTTTTCCATTCTTTATATCATTAGCAGTAATTACACAATCGAAATATTTATTTATATTCAGATTTTCTAATATAAGGTTTACATTCTCTATAGGACCACTTGTTGCAATTCCCAATTTAAAAAAGTTTTGTTTTAAATTTTTTATGAGATTAATTACTCCGGGAAGTGGTTTTAGATTTTTTTTTATCATTTCACGATAATATACTTCTTTTAATTCAACCCATTCCTCAAGTTTTTTTCTGCCTTTTTCTTTTCCAACTAAATCTTTTAAAATTGGAATTCCTTGTTTTCCAAAACTATTGTTGAAATAATCTTTTGTGAATTTGACTCCGATTTCATTGGCAAGTCTTTTCCAACTTTTAAAATGGATAGGACCTGAATCAATAAGTACTCCATCCATATCAAAGATAACAGCTAATTGCTTATCCATAGCAATTATTATAAATAATTATATGATTTAATTTTTTTCATCAAAATCATAATCTAAGTTCCTAAATATTCATATTTCTTTTTTTTTTATTAAATTCTTTAAACTTAATAATCTTAGTTTTTATCATTTGTAAAGAGCATAAGTTAATTATTATTTTAGTTGTAGTAATTATTATTTTTATTATATACTTGAAAGTGGAAGAATAAAATATTTTAGCAATTATCTTTTATTTATTATTAACAGATATTTTAGCCCAATAGTCTAGCTGGATAGGGCGCTGGCTTGCGGAGCCAGATATCGGGGGTTCAATTTTTGAAAAAGTTCTTTTCATTAGAATATATCCCCCTTGGGCTATTATTCTGATTTATTTGTTCAAAATTGATGATATAATTTATAATATCATTATAAAAGATTTAATCCTTAATAATGAACTAACTATACTAAATAAAATAATAATATCATCCAAAATATATTAAAATGTCAATAGATAAATGGTTAGAAGACTCAAAATGGGTAGAAACGGAAAAGAAAAGAAATAAAATTTATAAAAGCTTATCTCAAGAACAAAAAAAAGAACTTAAAGAAAAAAGTATAAAGAAAATAGTAAAAATAGAAAATGAAAAAGATTCTGATGAAACTGATGATTTTTTAGATAATATTATAGAATTTAAAGATTGGTTAAATAATAGAAAATATCTTAAAGGAGATAAGGAAAAAATTGAAGTATGGATTTCAAATCTATATCGAATTAAACAAGTTAAAATCAAAGAAGAAGAATTAAAAAATACCTCTAAAGATAAAAAACAAGAAAAGATTAATGCTTTTAGAAAAATTCCATTAGACTTCTTAGATGAAAAAATTAGGATAATAATTAACAAGAAGGTTCATGGGTATGAAATAACTCGCTCTGATAAATACTATTTAAGTAAATTTAAAAAAACTATTCAAGAAAGATTAAAAGAATTAAAGTATTATGAAATCTTGAAAACTATATTAGAATTATAATATTAGATAAAAAAAGAAAATGTGGATTGTCTGTCCAATAGCAGGAGTAGGAAAAAAATTACAACCAATCACTTATTCTAAACCTAAAGCATTTTTAAAAATAGCAGGAAAAAGATTAATTGACCATATTCTTATAAAAATAAAAAAGACTTTCCCAAAAGGCACTAACATTTTATTTATTATTGGTTATAAAAAAAAAAATATATCTGATTATCTAATTAAAAACTATTCTGATTATTTTAATCTTCAATTTAGAGAACAGAAACCAATAGGATATGAATTAGATACACCATATTTCTCAGGTTTAGGCGACGCTATCCTAATAGCAAAGGAATTTATAAAAAATGATGATATGTTCATTTTTCTAAGTGATAGGTTGCCAATGGAGGACTACACCTCAATGCTTTTATCTTATCATCAACAGGATTGCGATGGTATTATCAATGTTAGAAAAGTTGAAAATCCACAATTTTATGGTGTATTAAAAATAAATAAAGAAGGATTTATAAAAGAGATAGTTGAAAAACCAAGAGCATATTTTTCAGATTATGCTGTCTCTGGAGCATATTTATTTGGAAAAAGAATTATACCTAGGTTATTTGAACTACTTGAAAAGCAGAGCAAAATAAAATTAAAAAATGGAGAAGAACATCAATTAACCTCAATCATCCAAGAATTAATTAATGAAGGAAAAAAAATTAAAATTAATGAAATGAATAGTGAAATCTTAGATTTTGGAAGGTTTGATAGTTTATTGGAAGGAAATCGTTTCCTATTAGCTGACATTAAAATAAAAGATCCACTCTATGAGGATGCTACAGGATTAGGTATCATTGAGGATTCTAAAATTATTCCTCCTGTTTTTATTGGAAACAATGTTAAAATCAGTAATTCTATAATTGGTCCAAATGTATCTATTGGTGATGATGTTACATTAGAGAAATGTATATTATTTGAATCTGTAATTGGGGATGGTGCTCATCTTAAAAAAATAATATCATCTGATAGTATAATTGGAGATTATTCTATTTTAGAGGATCTCATAAAAAAGAATATTACAATAGGAGATTCTGCCTATATTACTACTTCTAAATTAAAATCCTTTTAATAAATATATAGGAATAATAGAAATATTTTCCATTTATTTTATGTTTAATAATAGAATTTAATATTGGAATTTAATAATTATAATATAAAAATTATACTAATAAAACATTATAAAACACTAACTTTGAGGTTGAAAAATGAGATTAAATTCTAAATTCAATATGATTTCAATTTTTGCATAGATTATAGTTTTAATAAATTTTTTCTTTACATTATTTTTAACTCTTGGATTACTGATGCCTGATGAAGATTGGATAGGATTAATGAATATATTAGATACCTTAGGATTTACTACATTGAGGGTTTTTTATTAAAGAAATTTCTTTTGGAAATTTCCTTATTAATTAAGAAAAATTAAAATTTAAAGATTGTTATAGAATTAAAAAAAAAAGAAGGTTATTTTTTGATATGATAAAATCCTTTCTAATTTTATGGAATTTTCACAGAAAAATCGATTATAAACTGGCTAATAGGTTCTTCCTCCCAATCACGTATATAATTCATTAAAAAAGAGAAATCTCCTACTGAAATCATTTTTAGAGTGATGACTCGTATTCCACCGGCGCCAGGGATAGGGTCTTCAGGAGGGATATAATCATCTGTAACTATTTCCATAGTACCTTCCTGAATTGTATATTGCCACCTATATCCTGTAGATGGATTTTCTTCCAATGATATTCTCACATATGTTCCTAAGTCTACTTCTTGCAGGGTATCATTATCCATTATGGTTAATGTAAGGGTAGATGAAACAGATTTTATCTTAAGAACTTCTAATTCATAATATGATGCACTATTTATATCAGTTTTAATTGAAGTATATCCTGTAATCTCAACAGTTTCTCCTAAGTTTGGTATATATCCTGGCCAACGAGGTTCCTCATCTGACCATACCCAATATCCTCCACTAGTAAGAATATAATCTTTGTCCGAAATTAATCCATAAACCATGCCAGGAAGAGGTGGATCTGTTGTTGATGGATTTGGAATAAGCTGATATTCTCCTAATATGGTTACAATTCGCGAAAAAACAGATGGATTAAATGATTCTGCAAGAGGTAATTCTGTCTCCATATGAGAATTGTCGTCAATAAAGATTTTATCAATTGCAAGTCCTCTAAAATCTATTCCTTGAATAAGATATTCTGATTTATCATTATAGGGTGGATCTAAATTATTTTTAATTATCTTTCCAGTACCTAATAATTCATTGTAAGTATCTGAAAAGATTGTAACTTCATTTCCAATTCTTTCAATAGTAACATATTCCTCATCTACTAAATTACCTTGCCAATCAAAATGTCTTAACGACCAATTACCTTTTATCAAAGGTATAAAATGACTAGGTAATTCTGTTATAAGCCCTACATATTTTTGAGCAATCAATAATGCGTCTACGATATCAACATTTCCATCTAAATTTACATCTCCAAATCTTATATCCACAGATTGTAATGGTTCTACATAATTATGAGCTAATAATAATGCATCAATTATATTAATATTGCCATCATCATTCAGATCTCCTATTTCTCGTGAATCTTCTACTAATATGGATTCATTAATCTGCAAGATTTCAATAATTATGCCCCACATATGAATAGAGCCTAGATCATCTCGAATTCTTGCAACAACATAAACAGGTATTCCATTTTGTTGGTATTCTATTGGCAAATTGATCGGATCATATTGTTCATCCAGATTGGAAAGAATACCATAGAATCCTCCTTCTAAATCAACATAAACTACTCTACCAAATATTGTGATTATTTCCTCATCTATAGGTTCTTGACTTTGAATAAGTGGTATTGAATTGATGGTTACTATTAAGAAAAGAAAAATAATAAAAATAGATTTTTTATGGTTAAGTATACTTTTTATTGTGCTATTTTTCATTTATCTCACCTAATAAAAAACTTCAATAATTAAAATTAATTGAAATTTATGTAAGAAATTTAGGGTTTTTTATCAAAGAAATTTCTTTTGGAAACTTCTCTTATTAATTAAGATAATTAATAATTTAAAGATTTTGAATTGAAAGTCTATTTTTTATATTCAATAAATCTAAATTGTACTGATAATTTGTTTATATATTACGTTTTATTACCAATTATAAATTCAAATTGTTATTTAAATGGAAAATTATAATCTTAAAAAATTAAAATCTTTCTCGGGAAGAGAAGGTCCTTTAGTTCTCATCATAATGGATGGAATAGGAATTGGAGAAAAAAATGATACTAATGCTTTTTATTTAGCAAAAACTCCTTTTTTAGACAAATTACAATCAGAGAAAAAATTATATCTTGAAATAAAAGCACATGGTACAGCAGTTGGTTTACCAACAGATAATGAAATGGGCAATAGTGAAGTAGGGCACAATGCTTTTGGAGCAGGAAGGGTTCCTAAACAAAGAGCCACAATAGCTAAAGAAGCAATAGAATCAAAAGATTTATTTAGAAGTGAAAAATGGGAAACATTCACTGAAATTATTAATCAAAATAATAAAAAACTTCACCTTATTGGATTGTTATCTGATGGATATGTACACAGCCATATTTCTCATTTAATTGGTATATTATGGGGAGCAAGAGAATCTGGAATTAAAAAAGTAAGAATTCATCCTCTTTTAGATGGTAGAGACGTACCACCTAAGTCTGCATTAGAATATATTGAAAAAGTTGAGGAAGAAATAAAAAGAATAAACGATTCTGGGGATTTTGATTATTGCATAGCATCCGGAGGTGGAAGGATGCGAGTTACTATGGATAGATATAATTCAGATTGGAATGTTGTAAAAAGGGGATGGGAGGCACATGTATGTGCAATTCCAGAGCAATATTCTGGATATAATGGATTTTTTAAATCTGCAAAAGAAGCAATAATTCAAGCTAGAGCATTGGATCCTGAACTTTCAGATCAATATCTCCCCTCATTTGTTATTATAGATGAAAATAACAACCCTGTCGGAAAGATGGAAGACGGAGATGGTGTCATATATTTTAATTTTAGAGGGGATAGAGCAATACAAATCTCAAGAGCATTTGATGAGGGTACTGAATTTAATGATTTTGAAAAAAAATGCAATCCAAATGTTCTCTACTATGGACTGCTTCAATATGATGAAAAAAAAAAAATTCCAAAGCAATTTTTTATTAATCCTCCATTTATTAAAGATCCATTCACTTTCTACTTATGTAATGAACAGATAAAGCAATTCGCCATAGCAGAGACCCATAAATATGGTCATGTTACTTATTTCTTCAATGGAAACAGAGAAGGATACATAAATTCTAATTTTGAAAAATATGTTGAAATTAAATCTGATCCATCTGAAATGATTAAAGACAATCCTAAGATGAAAGCATACGAAGTAAAGGAAGAAGTTATAAAAGCAATTAATTCTAATGAATATAAGTTCATTCGGGTTAATTTTGCGAACGGTGACATGGTAGGGCATACGGGGAATCAAATTTCTGCAATAACTGCTGCTGAAACTGTTGATGCTTGTGTGAAAGAGATAGCAGATGTAGTGAATGAAAAGAATGGAATAACTATCGTTACGGCAGACCATGGTAATCTCGAGGATATGAGTCCAGATTGGGTCACTTCGCATACATGCAATCCAGTTATGTTTAGCATTATAGATTCTCAGTATAATGGAGAATATGAATTAAATAATGATATTAAAGATCCTGGAGTGGGGAATGTTGCTGCAACAATACTTAACCTCCTTGGTTTTGAGAAACCAGAAGGATATATGGATTCTTTGATTAAAATCACTGATAACTAAGATTTTAGATTTTTATACTTGTTTTCAAAAGATCCTCAAATCTGGAAGATGAACCAACATAAATTAAATATTCTATATTTTCAATTTCCCAAGATTTAGATTTTGGATTATACCAAGCTAAATCTTCCTTCTTTATTTCTATTTGAACTTTCTTCATTTCATTAGGTTCTAATTTAATCTTATTAAATCCTTTTAAAAGCTTTATGGGACGTTCAATTTTAGAATTGTCAAATCCTATATATACTTGAACGATTTCTTCTCCAGTTCTATTTCCTTTATTTTTTACTTCAACATTCACTAATATTTTTTCATTTATTATATTTATTTTAAGATTTTTATATCCATATTCTGTATAACTCAAACCAAAACCAAAAGGAAAAGCAGGTTTTATATTTTGCTTTTCAAATTTGGTATAACCATGATAATATCCATATTCAATTTCATCAGCATAAGCATCAAAATAGGGTAAATCTAAAGCACTTTTAGGAATGGTGAAAGGTAATTTCCCACTTGGATTTATTTTTCCAAAGAGAATATTAGCTAAAGCATTTCCCCCCTCCATTCCAGAATACCACATCATTAAAATGGCGGGAACTGTAGATTTCCATTCGTCCATTATTATTGCACTTCCTCCAACTAAAACGACGATACAATTGGGATTTGTCCGTGATATAGTTTTAATAAATTGAACATCTTTTGGTCTGAGTCCAAGTTTTAAGCGATCTCCTATTTTTCTGATTTTTTGTTTAATATATTCACCTTCATCTTTATATGTATATCCATTAACTATAATAATCGTATCAACTTTTTTAGCAATTTTAATTGCTGACTTTATTTTATTACTTTGAAAAATTTCAACAGCATTTCCTACATAATTTTTTATCCCTTGAAGTGGGGTTATGACATTAGGTTGTTTTACATGACTACTCCCATGATCACCTGTATTTTTTAAATTTGCCAAGTGTCCAAAAACTGCTATTTTTTTAATCTTTTTAATGTCTAAAGGAAGGATATTTCCTTCATTTTTAAGTAAGACCATACTTTTTTCAGCAACTTTTCGTGATAAATTTACGTGGTTCTCACTTCCAATAATATTTTTATCATAAGTTTGAATATCTTCCCGACATGTAAATTTTAATGTGGTTCGGATAATTCTTATCACAGAATCATCAATTAAATCAGGAGAGACTAATCTTTTTTTAGTGGCTCTTATTAATCTTCGTCCATAATATTTTGCTCTTGGCATTTCAACATCCAATCCAGCATTAATACCCTTCACACAATTATAAAGCCCATGCATCCAATCTGAATGTATAAAACCTTGAAATTTCCAATCACCCTTCAGAATTTTCCTTAATAAGTAAAAATTTTGCCCACAATACTCACCACGTACTTTATTATACGCTGTCATTACTGTGGCACAACCTTCAGATATGCAACGTTTGAAGTGTGGTAAATATACTTCTCGTAAGGTTCGCTCATTAATTAGAATATTAACTTTAAAACGTGAAAACTCAATACTGTTTACTGCAAAATGTTTTATTGTAGCCATTATGTTATGCTTTTGTACACCACGAATTAATGCAGCCCCCATCTCCCCTAAGATATAAGGGTCTTCTCCATATGTCTCCTGAGCTCTACCCCAAGCAGGATGTCGAAGTAAATTAATACAAACCCCGCCAAATAAGTTGGCTCCATGAGCCCTAGCCTCCTTACCCATTACTTCTCCTACTTGCTCTTCCAATTGAGTATCCCATGTAGCAGCACGCGCCATAGATACTGGGAAACAAGTAGACTTAGGCATTATTACACCTCTAGGACCATCGGTGAATAAAAATGGGGGGATATTAAATCGTGGAACTCCCCCGCCAAGATAAGGTTTGGTACCAACTGCTCGGTCTTTTATAATTATTTTATAAAAATCATGTCCAGACATCATATATACTTTTTCTTTAAGGGTTAACTGGGGGACAATCTCTTTGATAAATTCATCTATTTCTTTTTCGTTAATTCCTTTTTTTATTTTAATTCTAGACATATATTAATCAAAAAAATTTTGATAATATCATTTCTTTTTTTAGAGAATATTGATTAATGTTATGATTTTTCTAATATTTTTTTTATATTATTTTATGTGATAATTCTATTCTTAAATTTCACTTGTATTTGATATTTTAAATGATTTTCAATTATAACTTCCCATTTAGTTTTTCTGCAAATTTTATAAGTAAAGATAATGCGGGATATGTATCTCCTTTTGGCAACATGTATGATACCAGGACACCTCCTTGAAAAAGAGCGAATAATATATGACCCATATTATTATGAGTGGTTGCAATTTTTCCTTTAATATTAGACTCAACAACCGAAAATTCCATATTATTAAGAACAAATGAATTATCTCCATTAATGACATTCAATATAATATTAGTATGTTTTTCTAGATCCCAATTATCTGTCTGATAAATTAATTCTCCCGAATCAGATACAACGGCGATGCTCGCTATTTTAATATTAGATTCAAACGCTGTGATTCCTAATTCGTCAACAATTTTTTTTATATCATCCATATTAAATATTAAGGATTATTGATTTTTTTATCTTTTACTTATTTTATAAATTATTACAACCACTTTTTATTTTATTTTATGAATATTATTAAAAGGTATAGATTTATAATGACACCTAAAAGATAACTTATTTTTGATAAAAGATTGATAATTAAAAATGCAAATATATACAAAGGATGAAATTAACCAATTAATTTTAAAAAAGCAACATCTTACTGAAGATTCTAAATCAGATAATATAATAGAAATAGTAGATGATTTATGTGGATTACATGCTACTGGGACTCTTGAACCATATATTCAGCTATTTATTAGAATGACTCAATTTAACAAGGATGCTTTAGATAATGAATTATATAAAAAGCAAACTCTAGGTAGAATTCTTGGAATGCGTAAAACTTTATTCATATTAACTAAATATCTTATGCCAATAGTTTATAATGCAACTAAAGATTTATGGATGAAAAATATTCCAAAATACCTTGATAGCATCAATATTACTAAATCAGATTATGATGATATTATAAAAAAATTCTTAAAACTACTTGAAAATAAAGAAATGACAACTAAAGAAATTCAAAAAGAATTAAATTCTCAAGAAAGGATTTCTGAAATCATTAGAATCATGTGCGATGAATGTTATTTAATCCGTGGAAAGTCAATTAAAGGATGGAAAGATCGGAGATTATATTATGCTCGTTTTCAAGATTATTTTCCAAAATTAAACATGGATATGTATAGTGAACAGGATTCAATAAACCTTCTTGTTGAAAAATATATTAGCGCTTATGGTCCAGTTACAATTGATGATATAACTTGGTGGTCTGGTATAAGTAAAAAAAAGATTTCTTTAGCAATTATTAATCTTGATAATGAAATTGAAAGTATTAAGATTTCTCAATTACCATTTGAGTTTTTAATATCAAAATTAGATAAGGATAAATTAAAAGAGAGTGATAAAAATGAAGATTTAACAATAAATCTTTTACCTCTTCTTGATCCATATATCATGGGTTATAAAAATAGAGAGAGATATATCACTTCGAAATATTAGAATTATATTTTTGACCGATCTGGTAATGCTACATCCATAATATTACTAAATGGGAAAGTTATTGGTATTTGGGATATTAATAAAAAGCCAATTTATATGTTTAAATATTATCTCTTTAAAGATGTGACGCCTGAAGTTTTAAAAATAATACATAAAGAAGGAAAAATATTGGGTACATTTCTCTTTAATAGTAAAGTCAAGATAAAGAAATGCAAATTAATGGAAAAGTTAATTAATAGGACTGCTGGAGGTTTTATGACTCCCTTGAAAAATTGTAGAGAATAATATTAAGAAATTTCGATCAGCAAATGATACAAAAATTTATTTAACAATATGATGTAAAATCTAAGACTTAATAAACTTCCTAACTATGTAAGAAGAAATTGAAATTATCATAAATATTTATATTTCAAATCTTAATTTGATTATTTAAATCTTCATAATTAGTAAAATCAAATAATATTTTGATAATTTTTTATCTATTATCAGAAAATGAAGAAATATCTTCAAAAATCATAAAAACAAAAGAAAATTAAAATTAGGTCTTTTAACTTTCTTTTAATCCATATGATTTTTTATAATCTATAAAAACAATAACTTTTTATATTAAATCTTCTAAAAATTAAATTATATACTCAATTTACTAATTAATATTAAAATTATCCCTATTTAGTGAAATAATTATGGTTGAACTTATTGGTTATATTGATGGAATTACGGCTATAGCTATTGTATTCTTTTCTATTATTCTGGGATTATTCAACTCACTAAAATCAAAAGCCAAACTTCAGAAGATAACAGGACTTGTTATTATTCTTATAGGATTGACTATGTTAGGCTCTGTGGCAGATTTCTTTGCGGTTCTTATAGATGAAACGAATTTAATGGAAGCAAGTCTCTATGTTATATTAGGTTATATTTGGATTGCTCCGATTTTAATACTAGGGGTGTATGTTGGTGCTGAAGCTATATTCCCTGAAAAAAAAAAACTTATTATTCTAATTTGTGCGATTTTAGGTTTAGTCTTTGAGATATTATTAATTTTCATATCTTTTAATGAAGTAAGTAATACATTTGTTGCAAATGCAATGGAAAATCTTGGTGATGAATTAATTCGCCTAAGAATAGATATAACTTTAATTCCTTGGGGTTCACTACTTTCTGTAATGATGGCTTTATGTCTGATTATCTTGTTTATTATTAATGGAATTGGCTTTATACAGAAATCGGGAGAGTCTTCAGGAGTAGTAAAAAGTAAATTCCTATCTATAGCACTTGGATGGATTATTTTTACTGTATTTGAATTTATAGATAAGCTTATCATTGATCTTGGTATATTTATTTTCATTTCAAGAATTGGCATTATTTTAAGTGTTGTTTTATTATACTCAGGTACTAGACCGTCATAATTCTATATTTCTGATTAATTCTAAATATTTTTATTATTTTTTTCTTTTTTTGTAGAATTATATTGTTTGATTGAATTCTTCAATTTATACTTCAAATTTGATTGATAAGATATTATTGATATCAAATGCATTATGAATAAAATATGACTATTTTATAATTTTACATATTATTTACATTTCAATATACTTCAGATTAATTTTCCCAATCTATTCAATGATTTTTAAAGGGAGTTTATATTTTTAAAAAGATCAATATTCAGTAAAGCATTACTCACTTGCTTTTTATATAAGATGGAGTCACTTAAATATCTAAATTAAGATTTTAATGAAGAAAAATGGCTTCGAATGTAATTACTGAAAAAACATATATCGAAAGATTTTTTCAACCAAATCTTAATTTTAATTCCCCCATAAGTTCAGAAAATATAAAATACCTTTTTAATCAGTCAAATTTTGCTTCTGATCTTATTCCCTTTTTATATTATCATTATAATGAAAGTCCAATTGAAAATATAGAAAAAATAATTAAAATTCTAAGCAATAATTCTGAAAAGGATTTTAAAAATAAATTCGGCTTAGAATTTGGGAATAATTATATAAAAGTAAGAGATATTTATAATAATTCCTATATTTATAGATTTAATCCTATCATTGATGAGGATTACCTGAAATTTTTACATAGAATTAGGACCATAATAATCTCATATAATGAGTTAAAGCTCGAAGAAAAAGGAGAATTATGTAGGTTAGAAAGGTTTTTTATGAAAAAATATCTTGAGAAAATTCGGTATTAGATATTTTCAAATATAGCTACTAATAAGAAATGTAATTATAAAAAATATTCTCTAATTTTTTATTAAAAAAAAATTAAATTTTAGAGCCGCAATTTTCACAAAAACTCGCTTTTTCTACAAGATTATGTCCACAATATGGACAAAACTTTTTTCCTTCACTTGCTATAGGTTTATCAATTTTTTTTGGTGGAGGGGTGTATTCCTCTGCTTTTTCGTATTCAACTTTCTCTCCTAACATAATTTCTCCAGTTTCAGGATTAAACTTATAACGGATTTTTTCATTTACTCTTAAATCTAAAAGAACTCTAAGTACATCTGAAGGTTTTATTCCTACCTCTAAAGCCAGATTTTCAAGTTTAAGGGTTCCTTGATAATTTCTTTCAGCGATTGCAGCTTTTATTGCTTTTTTATATTTAATATTTGTGTATATCTGTTCAAATCCCCCTAAGAATATAAAAAAAGCAGGAATAAACATATAAAATCCCCATGATTTAAGTCCAATAAAATCAATATCGAACTGAAGAAGAACTAAAGAACAAATAGCTACAAATAAAAATACACAAGCAACAGCAAATGTTCCAATTGCTGCTTCATATTTACCTTTTGAGTAATATCGATTATATGATAAATCTTTCATTTAATCACATTTTGAAATGATAAAATTATGTAAGAAAGGAAGTTATAATATTTAAATTATAAATAATCAGTTTCAATTATATTGCTAAAAAGAAAAAATAGAAAGAGCATTTATTTGAAAATTATGATTAATTACTAAATTAAAAAAATTCTTTTCGTTCGGGATATTTCTTTAAATCCTCTTCTGACAAAATCCAAAATGTTTCAATTATTGATTTTTTTATATCATCACAATTCAATGCTTTTGTAGTCATATCACCGGTATTTTCATAAATTTCACTCCCCCGGGCGAAGCAGAAATATATCCAATATGTAAAAATACACTATTTGTTTTTATACGTTCAGCAATGATTTTTATTTTAAACACCATATTTTTAGGAATTATACACTAATAGAGAAAATAAATTTTTCTATACATAAATAAATTAGACAATAATTATGTCTAAAACTAGTATAAAAAAAAATTTTGAATGAATTTCTTAAACGATCAAGAATTATCAAAATAAATAAAAAGAATAAAAATTAATAAATAATTATTGTTTTTGAGCTTCTAAATCTGCCTCAATTCTCTTCCAACGTTTTTCTATTCGCTCTTGAAGGGTTATTAATTGTTTTTCAGACACTGCTCTAAATCTTTTTTGTTTTGAAAGATATTCAATTAATGGTAATCTCTTAATTGGATCTAAAAATCTTTTACTTGGTTTTGAAATTGTTTTAATTCCATTCTCTACCTCATAAAGGATCCAAAGACCAGATTTTATCGCCATTCGAGCCATTTCAATTGTATCTTCGGCAGGATACCCCCATCCTGGTGGACATGGTGCTAAAATGTGTATATAACGGCATCCCTTTATATCTTTTGCCTTTTTAAATTTTTCATAGAGATCTAATGGTTCTGATATACTGCAGGTTGCAACATATGGAATTTCATGAGCTTCCATAATTCGTGGCAGATCTTTTTTATAACGTTTCTTTCCAAATGGAGTAGTTGTTGTAATTGCCGAATGAGGTGTAGAACTGCTTCTCTGAATCCCCGTATTCATATATGCCTCATTATCATAACAAACATATAAAATATTTGAGTTTCTCTCCGCAGCTCCACTTAGGGCTTGTATACCTATATCTGTTGTACCACCATCACCAGCAAAAACTAAGGTTGTTATTTTATCCCAGTCTTTGTTTGGAAAACGATATGCTTTTGCCTTAAATGCAGCATCAAATCCAGTAGCAGCGGAAGCACCAGCTGCAAAAGCCATGTTTATAAATGGAAAATTTGGAGCTGTTTTTGGCCATAGACCAATAACTACATTTAAACATGATGCTGGGGTAACTAAAGCTGTTTTTGGTCCTAATGCTTTCATAGCCCATCGAAGAGCTAATTCAAGACCACACCCAGAGCAACAAGAATTTCCTGGAAGAAAGTATTCTTCACAAGCTTCATTCAAAGTTTCTTTAATTGTAACCATTTATTTCACCTCTAATTTACCATGCCAGAGAGTTCCATGAATTAGATCATCAGGCAATTCTCCCGTTTCTTTCAATCTTATAAGAATTTTAATTTGATCCTTTTGTTGTTCTAAACTAACTTCTCTTCCACCTATTCCTGACATCATAGGCAAAACCTTAGTTTTTATACCAGTATTATAAAGAGAGGCTAAGACATCACCGCTTACAGGACCTCCTGTAGGTGAACCAAATGCAGTCCCACGATCCATAACTCCAAGAACGTCTACTTTTTTGGCAATTTCAATAATATCTTCAGTAGGAAAAGGTCTATAATACCTTAATTTAACCATTCCAACTTTATATCCCTCTTCTCTTAGATCTTCAATAGCTTGTTCCATTTGGAGTGCTAGATCTCCATATATTACTATGCCAACATCAGCGTCGTCCATATAATATTCTTTAATCAAACCATTTCCATAATTTCTACCAAATAATCTTTCAAATTCTTTTGTGGCCTTTTTAATCTTCTCCTTAGCTTTCATAATTGTATCTTGGATTTTTAGTCTGAATTCACTGTAGAATCCAGAAGGCATTATAAGATTACCATGCATCATAGGTCTATCAGGATCAATAAAAATATGAGGCCAACCCTTTTCATCTGGTAGTGGTGGGAGATATTGATCAACAAGATCTTGATCTTCAATTATAACTGGTTTAGAGGTATGAGATAATATAAATCCTCCATATGCAACAAATTTGGGTAATAAAACTTCATGATCTTCACAGACTTTATACGACATTAAAATTTCATCATATATTTCTTGATGTGTCGCACAAAACGCACTCATCCAACCCGTATCACGACTATTTATAACATCTGTAAAATCTGCCCAAATATTCCATGGTGGTGCTGCACCTCTACTTGCTATAGCAGTTACAATTGGTAATCGTGTTCCTGCAGCCCAATGGATCATTTCATTCATGTAAAATAAACCTTGGCCTGAAGTAGCAGTAAATGTTCTAGTCCCTGCAATACTCGCACCAATTACTGAAGCCATTACAGAATGTTCACTTTCTACTCTAATATATTGAGTTCCAGGCATCAATCCTCCATCTACAAATTCAGAAAGCTTTTCAACTACAGTTGTTTGTGGTGTTATAGGATAAGCACTTATCATTTGCACTCGTGCAGACTTCGCAGCATAAGCAGCAGCAACATTTCCTTTGATAATTATAGTTTCTTTATTTTGAATGATATCTTTTACTTTACTCATCTTTCGCCTCACTTTCTCTAATCATTTCAATATTTTTTGTCGGGCATTCTTTAGCACAAATTCCACATCCTTTACAATAAGTATAATCTATTATAAAAGACCCGTCTTCTCTTTGTTTGATAACCCCTTCAGGACAGTACATCCAACATATTCCACATTTATTACATCCCGCTAAGATTAAAGGACGGAAAGTTCTCCAATCTCCTGTAATCCCAATATTACCCTCTATAGGTAAAGAAATTGGGATAGGTGGCAATTCTTTCCAGTTTTTATATACTTGAATTTTTGGGCGTTCTTCTTTTGATTTTGAAATTTTTTTCCATTCTGATGATTCACTCATGATTTAACCTCCTTGACTGAATTAAAAGCGTCATTAGCAACTTTCATATTTAGAGCAATTCTTTTTTCGCCAAATTTCTCTTTCAGTACTATTTCCATTGTATCGAGATCATAAAAACCTGTAATTTTCCCGAAAGCACCTAACATTGGGATATTTAGAATTGGTCCACTTGATAACATAAACTTATTTTCAATACATATATGAGTAGCATCAATAATGTATAATTTTATATCCTTAGGTAAATTAGTTGTATCTATTGTTTTATTATTATTTATCAGAAGAATTGTATTCTCTTTTATTGTGTCTCTAATTCTTGGTATGTCTAAAAGAGAAGTATCAAAAATTATCATATAATCAGGATCAACCACACTATCATAAGTCCTAATTGGTTTTGATTTTGAAATCTTTGTAAAAGCCCATATAGGAGCACCTCTCCTTTCTGCACCAATAATAGGGATTGCAATTGTATCAATAAATCCTTTTTTAAATGCAAATTGAGCCAAAAGTTGACTTGCAGTTACTGCGGTTTGACCTCCACGCGCTGCAAATGAAATCTCTATTATTCCGTTTGCCATCACTTTTTTTTCCAACTTTTTCTTTTTGATTTTTATTAATTATATCACCATAGCAACCAAAAAAAATCAAGAATCTGAGAGTTTTTTGGTTACTTTATAAAAGTAAAATTACTACTACACGTAATAATAAAATTATTACAGATAACAATAATACTATGTTTAGAACAAGTAAACCATTGTTATTTTGTATTTTATTCATTATGTTCAAACTTTATATTATTGTTAAAAAATATTAAAAAGTATTAATAAAATAAAACTCTGATAATATTAAAAATTTTCTATAAATATTTATAGTGTGTTTTTTTTATAAAAAAAAAATGAATAAAATTCAATAAAAAATACAAAATATAAAAAACTTTTACATATAAAAGCTTGAAATCTTGAACAAAAAAAAAACTCTTCTTAAATTATATCAAATTTAAAATTTTAATAATTTTAGTTTTATTTAAGAATTAGATAATTTTATTTTATGTATAATTTTTCTAATGTATATAGAAAGATTTATTCACGTTCATTTTATTTAAATAAAAATAATTGGGTAGGTACAAATGTTAGTGATAAAAATGCATAAATTGATTTATTTTAGAATATTTCTCCTAAAATTATAATTTAATAAAAGAATATATTCTTCCATCACTGAATTTTGTACGCACCCAAATAATTATATTTTCTTTCCCTAAAATTTTTATTTTATATTAAGTTTTATAAGATATCTATAAATTAAAAAATATTAGTGTTATTTATTATGGGAGGCAAGACTAAAAAGGTCGGTATTGCAGGAAAATATGGAACTCGTTATGGTTCAGTACTTCGTAAAAGAACTAAAGCCATATTAACAAAGATGCATAGTAAAGATACTAAGTGCCCTAGATGTCAAACAAAGGGTTCAATTCAGAGAATTTCAACAGGTATTTGGTATTGTAAAAAGTGTGAGGCTAAGTTTACTGGTGGAGCATATGATATTGTAACTCCAAGAGGAGCAGAATCCTTTAGAGTTTCGAAAAGAAAGCAAAGAGAATTAGAATTAGTTGAAGAAGAATGAAAAAAAACTTAAATTATACTATAACTTCCTCCATAAAATTTACATTTAATGATTCTAAAACTCGAAACATCTCTTTTAACTCATTTCAACCTGAATATGAAAGATTAAAATCTAAGAGATCAAAAGTATTTGTTGAAAAAGAGGGAGAGAATAATCTTAATTTTTCTATAAAAAGTGGGGATATTACTGCATTTCGTGCCTCTATAAATGAAATAATCACTTTTGGTAAAATTTTTGAAAGTTTAATGCAATTGGTACAAAATTCAAAAAATCTATGAGTTATTTTAAATAAAATTATATTTTATTAATTCTGATTTTAAAAAGTTTTTTGAAATCCTAATTCAAAGTAAATTAATTATTTTAGGGTTACTCATAGCATCCAAAAAAAATGATAAATCTGGACAGTATTTAAAATGATGTACCACGCATGTAATGTAAAGATTTAAATTCCGTTATTAAATCTCCTTCTTCATGTACGCCATTGGAGCGGCAGCTCTCATGATTGGTGTCTGCATCAAGACGTTACGAAGATGGGATAAGAAAGGTTCGATACCATGCGTGAGAACACTAGGAGGACATCGACTATTTCCAGTTCAGGAGATCACGCACCTTCTTAAGGGAACATCCAATGTAACTGGATCTACTCTTTCACGTGTTATCCATCAAGATGCGTGCGCCATTTACGGGCATGTATCCTCTCACAAGCAATACAAGAGAGGTGACTTGGAACGGCAAATTGATCAAATCAAGGACCACGCTCTGGAAAAGGGTTTGAACGTATATCACGTTTACAAAGATGTGTCCTCTGGATTGAACACCACCCGGAAGAATCTGTGGAAAATGTTGCGGGATGCTCGGAAGGGATGCTTTTCCCAGGTCTTGCTCACCTATAAGGACCGACTCACCCGGTTTGGATATACTTACCTGCAAAATTATTTAGCAGAATTCAATGTCTCAGTGTCGTACTTGAATGAATTGGATGCAAAAACTCCAGAAGGTGAGATGGTAGAAGACTTGGTTGCCATCATCCATTCATTTAGTGGAAAGTTGTACCGAATGAGGCTCTCAGAAAAAGAACGTGGAAATGATACTTCGGTGGTTGAAGCTTCAAGTTCTTGAAGTTCCTCCCCTCCCCTCCACCATTAAAAAATTTCGACCGTGGTACGGTTTAAATACCTTCCCACCTATTATAGTATAACTATTACTTCTTCTCCTATATTTCAATGACGTCTCCTACCACGACCCTCACTCGAACCTGCTCATTAATTCCACGAGAGCCTGATAAGAAAGGCATCTATCAATTCATTAAAGAACGGATGCTTTCATTTAGAGTTCTTGAAAATACCTACATTGACGTGCTTATTACCTCTCTCAAGAATGGACCTCTGACCAAGTCAGACTTCTCGGGGGAGTCCAAGGCCCACGTGAAACGGCAGGTGTACAATACATTGAAGCTCAATGAAATATATTCCACATTTCCTGCCAAGCTTAAGCTTAAAGAACGGATGCTACGCTGTGCCATTCAATATCCCTATTTTGCGGTGCGGAAATGGCTGGTGCGGACTCATTATCTTTCGGTCATCATCAAGGAACTCACCGGGTTGATTTCGAGCTCGCCTCGCCATGCCGTGCGATTCTTGCAAGGAAGCAGTATGGCTCACTCTGCCATGAAGCGCTTGTCAACAGCAACACGCAAGAATTGTTTTGGGAAGACTTTTCAGCTTTCCTATTTGTATATTACCAACCTCATCGGACAGGTAAGAAACCTGTTCATCTCGTCCACTCGAATTGAGCCCATCCTGAAGGCCCGACTGATAGAAATCTTGTCGAATCCTGCTCTCGTTGAAGAGGTTCTGGAGAGCGCTCTCAGTTCCTTTACTCGAAAAAAGAAAGGAACGCTCGAAAAAGTTCCAATTTCGGACATTTTTGAACATTTTTTCAAGCGATATCTCATGCGGGTCAAGCGACAATCTACCTGGAATGCCAAGCACGTCCTTAACCTTTCGGATATGGCAGGATTCAAGCGAGAGCGAGAATATACCTTCCAGCCTCTCATTAAAGAATTGCAAGCCTCTCTTGAAGTTGAATCAGTAAATTCCCTCTATGAACTTGCTAGAAAGGTGTTTCAAGAGGTCATTAATGAGCACCTCATGACCCCGCAGGTATCACTCACGAAGCACATATTCAAACCAGTGCTTCGTGCACCTCGAGTTAGCATCATTCCCACTCGAGAAGGGTTCATTGAGTATTTCACACAAGTGGTAAAAAACCAAGTGAACCTCACGCTTAAAAACGTGTTCCTCACGACCTCTCTCATCAACGGATTGATGAGCGAGCTTGCCCACCTTGATGCCTCTCTCCATACAGTAGTGAATCCTCCACGGATTCGGCACCTTGCCTTGCCCATTAATCAAGCAGAACAGGTATATGATGTAAACTTTTCTCGCTTGGAGGTGAAGCTTAGCTTCATCTCTCGAGAAAAGTTCATGTTGAACGTCAAGGATGAGAAAGGAAGAGTTAAGATATTAATCGAACGGGGTGCAACTCCTTGCCTCCCCGTCCTCACCATGAAAGGACGCAAGCTATTACTTCACCTCCCGCTTGAACTAAAATCAAGTGACCTGTCCAAACAACCTCCCCTTGACTCTGATTCAATAAAAGAGAAGAAAAGGGTAGAGATTGGAGTAGACCTGGGACTGAAACATCCTGCCGTTCTTTCCGTGATGGACCGCACTACTCCCAACGTGCCTGTCGAGCTTGCCCGATACTTTATCGGAATGCACACCTTGCTCGACATGAAATTTAACATAAAATCAGGTACGTTTGAACCTCAAGCACGGTTTAACAATTCCCATTCAAGTAAGAAGAGCAACCAAAAATTGAAATTACGGAACATGCGGCATGAAGCACGGAATCTCCAGCGAAAGGTGCACAAATATGAGAATCACCTTTCAGAAAGGAGCACTGCAAATCCCTCAAGAAAATACAAGCATTATCGACTTTCTCAGATACTCTCACATCTCTGGGAACATGTGAACCATGTGAACAAGGAACTGGTAAGACAGCTCCAGCACATGATTCTAGAAATTGCCGTATATCATGGCGCTTCTGTATTGAAATTCGAGAATCTCAAGTGGTCTCAGCATTCCAAGAAGTCGGAAACAGGTGCTTACTTCGCGTTTTGGCAAGCACACTGGTTCTTTTCCCAAGTGCAACAGGCCGTTGAGCTTCAAGCCAACTTGAATGGAATCACGTTCCGAAGGATTAGTGCCGCATACACATCCCATGATTGTTGGAGCTGTCGAATGAGAGGAATGCGAAATGGAAGATCATTTATGTGCATGAATAGTAAGTATCACGCTTCTGGAAAAGCAATACGCGTCCATTCGGACTTGAATGCGGCCCGTGTCATTGCTATCTCGTGAAATAAATTATTAGCATTTCGAGATGGCTACATGTCACCCTCGAGACCGTCCGTTGTCGGTCACTCAGCTGGATGTCCCATAATGTCCAGATTTTTTGCAACGGTCAAATTTTAATTTAATAATGAAAAAATAAAGGTATTTTCAACTTAATTTCAATTATTTTTAAAAATATAAAATAAAGAAAATGATAATTATTGAATCTCTCTTGATTTATATCTTGTTTTAATCAAAAGATTTCTTAATTCTATTTCATCGCCTTCAAGATCAATATATTTCTTCTGAGCACCCTCAGAGAGGGGAATTGTTTCAATAGAAGTTCCCCTAAGTGAAACCATTTTCCCAAAATCATTATTTAACACAAGCTTCATCGCAGCTAACCCAAGTCTAAGTCCTAGAATTCTATCAAACGAGTTTGGCGTACCTGCTCTCATTGTGTGTCCCAAAACAACATCTCTGCATTCAAAATTTATATCATTTTTATTAAATACTTCCTTTAAATCTTCTCGGAGGTTTAATTCTTTCACCAAGATTTGGGATATATTTAAACGATTTAATAATGGATTTCCAAACACATCTTTTGGTAATTGTTCAATAGTCTCTTTTGAAATAGTTTTAAAATCGTTCTCTAACGATTCATCAGAAGGAAATGCTCCTTCTGAACAAGCAATGATATGATATTTATGACCTGCATTAACTCTTCTTTTTAAAACATCAATAACATGTTTCTGTAAATTAAAAGGTGTCTCAGGGATAAGTATAATATCCGCTCCACTTGAAATACCACTATACATTGTTAAAAAACCAGCATCTCTTCCCATAACTTCAACAATAAAAATTCTTTGATGAGAATGAGCTGTTGTTGTAAGATTATCCATAGTATTTGAAGCTAATTGAACAGCACTCCAAAAACCAAAGGTATAATCTGTTCCCGCTAAATCATTATCAATTGTTTTAGGACACCCAATTACATTAGCATTTGAATATTTATACATTGATTCAGCCACTCCAAGGGTATCATCTCCTCCTATTGCAATTAATGCATCTATTCCTAATTCATTAAATTTAGTACCCATTTCTTTAGCAATTTTTTGTTTTGATATTTCTTTCTCTTCTTCTGATTGCATTTTATTTACTTTTGAGAATGGATTTGTTCGACTAGTATATAAATAAGTACCTCCAACTGTATGAAGATCATCATGTTCCTCTACTTTAAGAGGAACTGTTATATTTTCCATAAAACCTTTCCAACCTTTCTCTATACCGACACATTCGACATTTGAATCAAAAGCTTTTAGCATTATCCCATATATAACGCTATTTAATCCAGGGCAGTTTACGGTTCGTAAAGTAAAATCTTAAACGATGCTCCGCCACCTGTTAATATTCCAACACGCTTTATATTTCCTGACATATAACTATAACCTATATATTATTCATTTTGTAATTATAATTTAAATTTATAATTTCTTTTTTATTAGAAAAGTAAATAATGAAAAAAAAATTTTATTTTAAAAATTCATTGAATAATTAGGAAATTTTTATTTTTTTTTTATAAAATTCAAATTGAATATTTTATCTTATTTTATAAAAGTATATCAATCAAAGTAGATATCATTATAAAAAATATTAAAAATGTTAAAAGATTGTTAAGATGTTTTATTAAAATTTGTAATTTTTATTCTAGTTTTCATCAGTTTATTGATAAATGAGAACTCTTTAAAAATTTAAAACATATTTTAGATAGTATCATTTTATCTATTGAAATTAAGTTAAAAAGGAAGTCCTTTAAAAACCTTTAAATTTACCTTATTATTGCATTGGATTTGGAATTATTTTTTATGAGGATTTCCATCATTTGTGGAATAAGATTCTCATTTCGAGAAAAAAAGTCATGAGCCATCATCTAAAATAGTTAGAATGAGACGACCTCATGTAAAGAAAAGTAGTCGGAGATGATTTTATTTAAAATCTATCTGATAGATGCTGCTGGTTTCAACCAGTGTGAATAAGGGATCTATTCCAAACTTCGCATGAACATTTTATATTAAAAAATTATAATAGTATTTACTATTATTAATATTTATGATAACCTGAATTATCTTCCCCACATTTCACTCAGTTTCTCTCCAATTAAATCTTTAGCTAAGATAATATCAAAATTATAATAATTCTTAATAACTTCAATTAAAAAATTAAAATATCTTTTTGATATTCTTATAAAATGTGTTTTTTCAATATGATTGATAATAACACCTCTTCTTAATCCTTTACCTTCTTTTTGATTTATTTTAATAATTTTTTGACATATGATATTCACTTCTCTTATTCTATCTTTTAAATTGATAATGCTTTTTTTATCATCTGACTCTTTATAGAATTCTTTTATTAAAGTGGTTTCAAAAAATAAATCTCTATTGTCTATCTTAATATTTTTAATTTTTCTTCCATCTAAAATAAGAAATCCTTTATAAATATCTTTTTTTTTCTTGAAATCCCTTTTTAGTTCGACATTAATATGATACTTAAAATAATCATCAAAAATATAATTAAAAAGATTATTGAAATCTTGTTTTTTATGATATAATTTATCATCAATTAAAATTAAAACATTATATCTATGAAATACAGAATATAAAACATTGACAAATAATATATATTCAATATTTAATTTGATACTAAATAAATTAATAGATTCAATTTTCACTTTTGGTTTATCGTCATAAAGATCAAAAATATAGTCTACTTTCTGATATCCTCTTACATTAAAGTTTTTATCAATAAATGGAATTATTATATGATCACATACTCTATATTTTGGAATCTGGATCGTTGTCAAATTACTATTTTCTTTGATAATTCCTTCTGGTACTTGAATAACCTTATTAGTTTTGCATATTGGACATATTATCTTAACGTCATGGTAACCCATAAATTCTGTTTTAATATCACTTTTTATTCCCATTCGATTTAAAATCCTACTTTTTTTAATTATATATTTAAACAGAATTTATTAAATTCATAGAATTAAAATAAAACTATGTCAGATTTTAAAAATTTTTGCGAAGAGATAGCGATTTTTTTGATTTTTATTATAATTAAGAATCTTTCATATATTGATTTTAACTAGCATTAGAAACATCTAGTTTAGAAAAAGAGAACTTGGAATCATCTTCGGGTATAATATAACTTCCTCCAGCATTATCTGTAATTATTAAAGTAAATGTGAAATTACCATTAATTGCTTTCCTTAAGTCATTTAAAATATCTTCAATTTCTTGTTTTTCTGGATCTTCACTATCTAAACTGTTTTTATGGATTAATACTGCATTTTCAAACCTATATAATATTCCTTGGACGTTTGTAAAATAAAAATCAGCATTTGGTCCAGGTTCTACAACCAATTGCAATTCAGGAATTTCTAATTTTGCTGTTGGAGATCTATAGATTTTTGATTTAAGATCTCCTTCGTTAGTTATTTTTAATTTAGAAATACCTGCCTCTAATCGTGATGTAAGAGGAATAATATCATTATTATAAAAATTACACTTATTACATTCGAATTTAATTATTAACATTTTATCTTCATCTGGGAGATCATATATATTCTTAAATATCTTTATAAGTCCTTCTTTACAAGAGGGACATTTAAAAGAAAATTGTTCTTCAGGTTCACTACTATATTTTGACATTGTTTAAAAAGAAAAGAGTTGTTGATTATATTGATTAAGAATGTCTAATTAATTTTATGATTTAAATTAATAATTATCATTATTAAGATTTAAGAATTAATAATCTTGATGTTCTAAATAAGTTAGAAATATAGTAGTAAATAAATTAAAATCAAAAAAAAATTATTTTTTATTTGTTGAATATTGCCAAAAATTTAATTCTTTTCTCAATTTCTCAGCAATTTCAAATGATTTTTCACCAAGCATTTTTATTTCATCTAAAGTATAAGTAGCTGCCCCACTTTTCTGAATACTTGTGATTTCATCTTCTGTAACCGACATTGTAATTCTTCCTTCACTTACTAATTCTTCTGGTAAACTTGGATCAAGAAAAAGAATATTATCAATTTTTCCGAAAGTTATAGCAAGTGGCAAATCTTTTATAATATCTTTTCCTGTAATATATTCTCCTGTCCATTCAGGACCATTTTCCATCCATTTTCCTTCAGGTATATGAGATGAAATTAAAGCAGATAAAGCACTAACACTACCACAATCAATCATATTTCCTCCATGATTAATCACATACATATCAACAAATAGTATATACACACATTTCTCTTCTTTTATACATAATTTTTCTGCTTGAATACAATCTGCATGTCTAATACCACGATCAACTACCCGAGCTAATTCTATAGATTCTTCATCAGGAGGGCCTCTCTCAAATAATGGAGAAGCTAAAGGCAATAATTCTGCCATAATTGTACATACTCCTTTATTTGGTAAATCTGGAAAAGGTTCACCTATTTCATATTTAATTCCTGTTATAATTTTAGTATCTCCTAAAGTTACTTCAGAAGAGCCTTCTGCGGATGCAATAGTGTTAGTTTTAATATTGAAATCTCTATAATCCCATAATCCTCTTCCATCAATTCTCTCTTCTTTTTTCAAATTGTTTTTAATATAATTCTTTTCTATTGTTGATATTACACGTTTAATGTCCATCATTTTATTATTTTCCCTCCTTATCCTTCATTTTGTTCTTGAATTTGAATATATTTTTGTTTTAGTGTGTCTAATTGCATCTCATATATTTTTTCCATAGCATTTCTCACCATATTTAAGGATTCATCTAATTCTGCTCGATTCATTTTTCCATCAAACTGTAATAATGAGATTTCATCATTAAACCAAGAAATAGCACATGGCATATCTGATTCTCCTGCTTTATCTTCTATCCCTGATAAATCTGTTATAAGTTGCCCTTCAATTTTTCCTACAGCACATGAGGTAACTAAACTACGCATCGGTATTCCTGCATCAGCTAAAGCTAATGCTGCTACCGTTGTACTTGCACATCTAGTTCCACCATCAGCATCAACAACTTCAATAAAGATTTCAAAACTAGTACCGGGATATAATTCAAGAAAAAGTACAGGTTCTAAACATTCAGAAATTACCATAGAAATTTCTTTTTCTCGACGTCCTGGGGCAGGACGTTTTCTTTCAAATACAGAAAATGTAGCCATTCTATAAAAAACTCTTAGGATACCCCTATCTGGCTTTGCTAAATGATGAGGGTGTACTTCTCTTGGTCCGTAAACAGATGCATATATTTTATTATTTCCCCATTCAATATATGCACTACCATCTGCATTTTTTATCACATCTACTTCCATTTTAATGGGTCGTAGATCAGTCTTTCCTCGACCATCTAAACGTTTACCATCATCACGTAATAATTTTTTAGGATATTCATCTTGAATCAATAAAGTCATTATTCCATACCTCTTCTTTTTGTTTCATTTTTAATAAATTCTTCCATTCTATCTGTTAAACCCGTTGTATGAGCTTCTTCTTCTATTTTATAAATAGCTTCAATTAAAAGTCGCTCATGCTCAATATTAATACCTTTAATCCAAATACGACCATTTTGTGCAACAAAAATATTACAATTTGTTAGATTTTTTAGCATTTTAATCATAGAACCATTACGCCCTATTATTCTTGGAACTTTTGGAGGATCGATTTGAATAATAATACCTCCTGATTTTCTACCTAAATATTTACCAACAAGAGTTATTTCGGGAGAATTCAATCGATCTGCTGCAATTATTTTTCCGATTATAGCATCACCAACATAGAGTTTTTCAAGAGTCTCTTCTTCTCTTTGGTTTCCACGGATTCTCATTTTATTATGTTTTACGGTATTTTTTATTTTCAAAATACCTTCGTATTTTGCATTAATATCACATTTATATTTAACAGGATTTTTATCTGTAATAATTCCAATGACTTTATCTCCAATTTGAGGAGTATAAAAACCTCTTAAAGGAATTACATTTATATAATTTTTTTTTATTTGTTTTAAACCTATTATAACAGAAATAATTTTATCTCCCTTTTTATTTAATATTGCTCCTCTTCCTGGAATAAAATTATGAACATCTTCAGTTAATACTTCACCAGGGGCAACGATCTCACGTGAAGTTTCTTCATCTTCAAATTCATCATCTTGTTCAGGTTCTTCATTGTTTTCCATACTAATACACAATCAACAGATAAATGATTATAAAATAAAGTAAGTTTTTCTTTTTTTTATTCAAACTTGCAATATTTAATCATTTATTCAATAAAATTTTAATGAATTTAGGAGTCCACAATATTTTTTTATTGAAAAAATAATATTGAAAAATAATTTAAGATCTTTTATAAAATTATCATGAAAGCTTTCAGAATTAATTTAAAGAATAATGATATACAAGTAAAATCGTAGATAAATTTAATTTTTTAAAAATTAGGTTTTTAACAATTTTGTTTGGACTCGACCATGAGTGAGTTTATTGAGTTTATCAATTAAGTCCATTTGTAATCCTGCAGGCATACTTATAACTGAGACCCAAGACCCATCAGATTGCCATTCCTCTTTTTTAATTTGGGCATATTGAGCAACGATATTATATCCTTTTGCTGTATATGATGTAGGTATCTTAATAGCCATTTCTATTTGTTCCATTTTTATGGGAATAATTGTTCGAATCTTTGTAACAATATCTTCAACTTGTTCTTCAGCACTTTTCATTAAACCAATCTTTAAATTCAATTCTTCAATGGCTTTTTCAATTCTCTCAGGAGGGTGAGGTTTTTTATTTTGTGGATTTATTGCGTTTTTTGAAATTATATTTATTATTTGTTTTAATTTTTTTTCCTTTTCTTCCTCACGTTGAGTTTTTGTCCAATGGAATTCTCCTTCTAATAGGATATGTGCAGCAATTTCTTTACCATCAGTAGTTTCAAATATAGCCTCCATATCACCATCAGTTGCTTTTTTTCCTCTTTTTAAATCTTCAAAAACGATAAAGCTTTGAAAAATTAATTCTAAAGGAATATTAGGATCTTTTAAAACTTCCCTAATAGATAATCTAGATTTTTCTTTACCCTCTTTCAATCTATTATTTATTTCTTCTCTAATATATTTTTTAATATCCCATGCTTTATCTGGATCCATTAGCATTTCAAAGGTTCTACCACCTTTCTCAATTCGTCCAATGATATTATCTCCCAGATTAATTCTTGCTCGATCAATCAATTTTATTTCACTTTTCTTTCATTATTAAATTCCTAATTATTTATTACTTTTATATCTATTTTAATAGAAAATTATAATTAAAATAAGAAATAATATTTCAAAATATTATAATGTGTAATTATTATAATTTACTTAATAATTCTTTCTTATCTTCTACTTCCAATAAAACAAATTGCTTTTCTTCCTTTAATATATAAGCTACATCGAAAGTATTTTCATTTAGGTTTTCTTCACCCATAATTTCTTTCAATGTTCTTAAAGGTAATAGTTTTAATTCTTCATCTGATATATCTTCTTTATAATTTTCTTCTAAATACGTTCTTGCTTCATTAGCACCTGAACCAATTGCAAATGCTTTATATCCCCATAAAGCACCTGAAGGATCTGTTAAAAACAATGCCGTTTCTCCATCAGGATCTATACCAGCAATTAAAAATGATACACCAAAAGGTCTAACTCCTGCGTTTTGAGTATAAGCTTGAAGAATTTCACATAATTCTAATGTTAACTCCTTTACAGTTATTTTTTCATCATAATTTAAAATATGAATTTGAGCTTGTACTCTACCTTTATCAATTAGAACACGGGCATCTGCAGTTAAACCAGCTATTGCGACACCAATATGATTATCTATTTTAAATATTTTTTCTGAACCCAATGTTTCTTGAAGATCTGAACTCTTTTTTTCCACGGCAAATATAACAGAATTCTTATTTCTAGCACAAATTGCCGTAGTTCCTCTCCTAACTGCTTCAATCGCGTATTCTACTTGAAAAAGTCGTCCTTCCGGAGAGAATTGGGTGATCGCCATATCGTAACCCCTACCTGCTTGTTGGAACATTTTTTTTACACCTTTAAATTTATTATTAAGGAATATTTTCTAATTAAAAAGAATAATAATTGATTCAATTTATATTTTTTTTAAATATTCTATAAAATACTTAATAAGAGAATAGTAGTCTTATTTTATAATGAAGGATATTTTAAATATTAATAGATGACTGATCTGATTGCCAAGCAATTTTATTAACAAAAATAGACCATTCTAAAAGAATTAATCCTGTTTCTTGAGCAGTATGAATAATTAGATAATCTCCTTCTTTTGTAATTGATCCAGCAAGATTACCTTTCCCACCTGTTATATTTTTAGCTGCTAATTGTATTTCATCATTTTTTATAATTGCATATCGGTAATTTTGAAAATTTATTGAAGGTTCTTTATTTTTCCAAGCTTCAAGAAAAGCTTTACTGTCTTGATTTGTTAGAGGAAATTCTTTTGATTTAAATAGTACATTTCCTTCATTGTTTAATAAAAATATTTCTTTAACACCTTCATATTCATTTATATCATCAACAATTTTCAGAAATTGTTCTTTATTCATAAAATCACATTTGATAAAATTTTATTTTGAATCAAAAATAATAAATTTTGAATTTAAACTTTCATAATTTAAATTTAAAGAGTTATTTTTTTTTAGAAATAAAATTAATTTTGATAATTAAATTGTTTATTTTGATAAATAAAGGATATTAGAAATAAGATAATTATGGTAAAGAAACTAATTTTGTATGATAAAATCTATAATTTAGCATCTTATAAAGATAAAGATGATTTAATATTTCGCTATGAAAAATATTTACATGAACTTACAAAAGGATTCGTTAAAACTCAAATTGAAATAAAAAAAGTAAGAAAATTTGATAATCGAATTGAAATATATATTGATGGTCCGGAGGAAAAATTTGTTAAAAATTTATTGAAAAAAGAAATTGGTAGTGTATTTGAATTGGAACAAATTAAAGTTGGTGTTATATTAAAGGGATCAATGATTGACATAGGTCAAGTTGGATTTGGTATATTTCTTGATTGTGCGATTGTTAATCCTAAAACTGATGTTTTAATTCCTTTATATACTTTAAGAAAACAGCTGGTAAACTCGAAAAAAGTATCTGTTTATAAAATAATTAAAAATTATGATTTCATTAATAATTTTCCTTTATTTGTTAAAATCATAGAAATTAATAATGAAAAAAAGTCTATTAAAGGTGAGATTGCCCCAAAATCATTAAAGTTATTTGATAAATTAATAAATGAGGATATAGAAGGATTAGGTATAATTGGAGCAACAAAACAACAATTCAAAAAAGTACTTATTAGAAAAGGACATCTTAGAGATATTATTTCATTTAAAAGGTTTGGATTTTTAGAACATATCGTTCTATTAAAACATGATAGTAATGCTCTTGGAATTATTACTGAGATAGGAAAATACTTAGGTAATTGTAAATTTAGCGCTTTAATTCCTGAAAGAATTAAAAAATTAAAACTTAGTAACAATTAGATAAATTAAACTAATTAATTAAAAATATATAGATAATAATGTAATTTTAATTTATAAAATAATACATTTGACTTATCATACCTTTAAAGGAACATGTTTTTTCGTATTTATATGGTAAAAACTTAAATGATTTTATATACAATACACTATCTAATATAAAATTTAATTTAATAAAATAAAAAATAATATATTTTAACTTAATTTCTTAAAAGCTTCAATGATATCTTCAACATTATCTAAAGCTTTAATTATTTCAGGAATTACTTTATATAAATCACCAACTATACCATAATCAGCAATTTGAAAAATAGGAGCTTCCGGATTCTTATTAATTGCAACTATACATTCTGCTTCACTCATTCCAGCCACATGTTGGATTGCCCCAGAAATACCACAGGCAATATATAATTTTGGACGAACTGTTTTTCCAGTTTGGCCTACTTGATGGGCGGAATCAATCCATTGATTATCAACACATGCTCTTGAAGAGCCAACAACACCTTTTATTTTAACGGCGAGTTTTTTAATTAATTCAAATCCTTCAGCATCTCCAAGACCTCTTCCTCCCGAAACAATTATAGGAGCATCTTCTAAAGGAATTTCAGGAGCATTACTTTTCTCGACTTTGAGAACTTTTGCTCGAATGTCATGATGGGATATTTCTGGATTAATTATTTCAATTTTTCCTTTAATTGAACATAAATCATCGTATTTAGCTTTTTCCATTACACCTGGACGAACTGTACACATTTGAGGTCGATGTTTAGGACAAACAATCGTTGCCATTATATTTCCACCAAATGCAGGTCTTGTTTGAAGCAAATTAGAATTTTCATTGTCAATTTCCAATCTTGTACAATCCGCAGTTAATCCTGTATTTAATTTCGCAGATAATGTTGGAGCTAATTCTCGTCCAATTGTAGTTGCACCAAATATAACTATTTCAGGATTTCGAGTATTTATTAGATTGGAAATAACCTTAGAATAAGCATCGGATGAATATATTTCTAATAATTCATGTTCAGCGTAGATTACTTTATCAGCACCAAATTTGACTAATTCTTCAGCCCATTTTGACATTTTATTTCCTAGTAAAATAGTAGTTAGATCAGAATTAACTAATTTCGCTAATTTTTTACCTTCCCCAATCAATTCTTTTGTTACATTTAAAATTTCAGAATTACGTTGTTCTGCAATAACCCATACTCCTTTATAATTATCTAAAATATTTTCCATTATACTTTCACTTTTAGCCATTTTTTTTTACCTATTTAAATAATTTGGCGTTCTTTTAATCGAACAATTAATTGCCTAGCAACTTCTTTTGGATTTCCTTGGAGTATTTCTCCTTCAAATTTTCTAGTAGGAGTAAAAATATTCTTAACTCGAGTAGGTGATCCGTTTAAACCCATTTTTGTATTTTCAAGGTTTAAATTTTCTGCACTCCAAATTTCTATTTTTCTAATAGGATCATCTCCAAAAGTCTCAAAAATCCGCTTCATATGAGGATATCTTGGAGTATTTAATTCTTTTATTGTAGTTAAAACTACAGGAGTGGGACATTCCATAACGAAATGACCATCTTCTAAAGCTCGTTTTACTTGAACTTTATTTTTATCATATTTAAGTTCTTCAACATAAGATATTATTGGTAGATTAAGGTGCTCTGCAATCTGTGGCCCTACTTGTGCAGTATCTCCATCAATAGCTTGACGTCCACAGAATATTATATCCGCCCCATCATCTTCCTTAATCTTCTCAATTGCAGAAGCCAGAATTGTAGAAGTTGCCCATGTGTCTGAACCAGCAAACTTTCGGTCACTTAATAAAATACCTCTATCAGCACCCATAGCAATAGCTTCTTTAACAACAGCAGAAGCTTGTCCTGGCCCCATACTTATAACCGTGATATTAACATCTTTAATTTTATCTTTTAATCTAAGTGCTTCTTCTAAAGCATTCTTATCTTCAGGATTTAATATACTTTTTATTCCTTTTCGAATCAATGTTCCTGTTTCTTTATCAATTTTAACCTTATTTGTATCAGGAACTTGTTTTATACAAACAATAATTTTTAATGTCAATTTTTTTATATCACCAAATTAATTATATTTTTGGTTTAATTGTATGTGCTGCAATAACCATTTTTTGCACTTCTGAAGTACCTTCATAAATTTCAGTGATTTTAGCATCTCGCATCATTCGCTCAACAGGATAATCTTTCGTATATCCATAACCCCCATGTAATTGGATGGCTTTATTTGTGACATACATTGCAGTTTTTGAAGCAAAAAATTTTGCCATAGCTGCTTCTTTACTGAAAGGGTGTCCTATTTTTTTGAGATATATTGCATGATACATTAAAGAACGAGCAGCATTAATTTCTGTTTCCATTTCTGCGACATACCATTGAATTCCTTGAAACATACCAATAGGTTTCCCAAATTGAACTCTTTCCTGAATATATTTCACCGCTTCATCCATAGCCCCTTGTGCAATACCTATAGCTTGAGCAGCAATACCAATTCGCCCTCCATCAAGAGTCTGCATTGCTATCTTAAACCCTTCTCCTTCCTTTCCCAATAAATTTTCTTTGGGTACTTTGACATTCTCAAAGATTAATTCTCCTGTTGCTGATGCACGAATTCCCATTTTATCTTCAATTTTTCCTATTGAAAATCCAGGATAATTAGCTTCTACGATAAAAGCGCTAATACCTCTAGTTCTTTTTGTTTTATCTGTCATTGCCATAACCACAAAAAAATCAAATATTCCAGCTCCTGTAATGAAACATTTTGTTCCATTAAGAATATAATGATCACCTTCTAAAACAGCAGTAGTTTGTTGCATAGCTGAATCTGTTCCAGCACCAGGTTCTGTTAAAGCAAAACCCCCTACTAATTCGCCTTTAGTCATAGGCCTCACATATTTTTCTATCTGTTCTTCTGTTCCGAATTTAATTATTGGCCAAGCACATAAGGATGTAGGAGCAGCTAAAATAACAGAACTAGTAGCACATTTTTTTGAAACTTCTTCAATCGCAATATAATACGATAAATCACTCCCACCAACACCACCATATTTCTTTGGAATTGGTAAATTTGTTAAACCGATTTCTTGCATTTTCCTAAGAGTTTTAAATGGAAACTCTTCATTTTTATCAATTTCAGCGGCGATTGGAGCAATCTCATTTTCAGCAAACTCACGAACGACTTTTTGTACCATTTTTTCTTGTTCGGTTAAACCAAAATCCATAGAATTGTTTCTCCATTATTTGTTATATTGATTAAATGCAGTAATTAATAATCTAATTAAACCTTATTCCCTACTAATACTTGTCTTATTATTAGTATTTATTAGCATTATTATTAGAATTATTGGTCTTTCTTATGCTATTTGAATTGAATATTGGTAAAAAAAAAAAAATAATTTCATTTTAAATTTAATTTTTTAAGTTATTAAAATTAAAGATCTTCCTATGATCTACCCGAAAATTTCTTTTTTTATTAGGTTTAAAATCAATATTACTAAATGACATCAATTCTGAAAAGAAATGATGATTTTCAGCTACTCATTCGATATATAAATTAGATATTTTTCATATTTAATAAGCTAGATAAAAGTAATCCAAATTATAATTTTCAAGGAATAAATTAATCTAAAAGAAATAAGTGAAAAAAAATTTATAATTCTTTATACGCAACAACATCAATCTGAATAAAGCATTCTTCTAAAAAAAAAACTTGTCCATATCGTTGTTCTTACAGGAAAAGATGAATCAAAGTATAGTTTATATACTTCATGCATATATTGAATGGTAATATCCTAACTCCGGGTGTAAATCTACTTTTTCAATTTTTTCTTTTTTATTCATAAAAAGATATATCCTTTATTATTAAAAATTTTTAGATAAATCCAATTAATAATTTTAAATAAATTACATTAGTTATTTAAAAATAAATATAATAAAAAGTTCTTAGAATGGATCACAAAATTATAGTATGTTTAAAGAATAGTCCCCAAATGAGTATAGAATAAGCATAAGGATGGTGAGCCCGCTGAGACTTGAACTCAGGACCTTCACGGCCGTTTTTGACGACTTTCGCGGTGTATTCGCGGCATAATAATGAATAAATTATGTTAGCGCGACGTTTATTACTCATTCATAAATAAAATGAGTCATAACCAACTAGACTACGGGCTCAATGTTAATTTAGTATTTTATAGAACTAATGTATTTTATAATTAAAATTTTATTATAGTAAAGGGAAATTTGGTCTATTGGATGTTTTTGAAATAAAAAAGAGCGCTCAAGGTGGGATTCGAACCCACGAGTCACAGTGGACACTGATTTAGCAGACCAGCGCTTTTGGCAAATTTTTTACATTCTACCAGGCTAAGCGACTTGAGCAATTATATACTTTATAAGATTTTTATATTACAATGAATATAACATATCAAATTTATAATACTTTATTATCAAAAGTTGGATCTTAGAGGTCTATCACTATCTCATACTATAGATTATTTTCAACTTAATAAAAAGGAAAAAGAAAAGATATATTTCATAGAGATTTTTATTCTGAAATTATTTCAAATACCATTTTCTCGATAATAGGCTTTTTAGTATACCGTTTATCATAGTACCACCCTACGAGATGTGCTTTTTGTTCCTTTTCCTCGATGGGAGGAATAATTAAAATCATAACTCCATTAGATAAATATTTCAAAATACGCTTATCAATTGCATGAAGTTTATCTCTACCTTCGGGATGTGTATGAGCTTGCCATACAATATCAACCCCAAGTTCTTCTTTAAACTTACGCATGTTATAAATTTTTGATTTTTTATAGCGCATCCAACTCCTTGGTTTAACATGTTTTTTGGTTTTCTTTAAATCATTATTAACAATAAATTTACTTACAATTCCAAAGTTTTCTTTTCTATCCGCAAAGATCCAATAGTTCTCAATATATGGATATGCCTCTTTAGCCTTTTGAGTTATTTCATTAAAAATCCGCTCTGGTATTAAATACCGAAAATCTTCCGCACCACTCATATTCTAATCTTGTAAAGCAATGAAGGATAAAATTTATATTTTTCCTTACTTTTTAATAAAATCCTCTTAGTTGGAAACTAATTGATTGACATTTTTATTTTAATGTTGGTTTTAAAATCTCAGCAATCGTAAAAATAATATATTTAAATACATTTTTTGATATCACTAAGATTATCAAAAAAAGATATTAGATATGATTTAAACTAAGCAGGTGTAGCCTAGTGGTAAGACGCTGGCCTTGAGTGTAGAATAAGCCAAGCTAGCCAGTGCGCGGAAGCGCTCGTGGGTTCGAATCCCTCCACCTGCGTTGCTTTCTCCCCCATATCTTCAAGCAAATAGACGCAGAACAGGTAAAGGAGAGATATGTAGATTTTTCCTTTTCTAAATTTGCTATCTGATCACACAGAGTATAGATATTTAAGGAAATTAAAAGTTTTATCAGATTCTTAATAATATTATTATATATATTCATTCCGATTTGTTGAAGCTTAAATTTAAGCTTTAAAAATTAGAGTTTTATTAGAAGAATATCTATGCGTAAAAAATATACTGTTACTTAGGACACCATTACAATGTTGAATTTTTTTTAATTTGTTACTGCTTTTACAGAGCCGGTAGTTCGTTTAATTTAAATATTTGGATTATTATATAATTAATGAAGCTATTTATTTTTTTTTTAACAAAATAATGTCTGAAAAAGAGTATCAGGTTAACGATTATTTGAGTTTAAAGCTGGAGCATAATCAAACGATTCTATATGTTGGCAGCGAGCGATTTTTGCAATGTAAAATGTTACTATTCCATCTTCCAATTAAAGATCTTAGTTATTTCGAAGGTATAGAATCTATTGACGATGCGGAGGAAAACTATCAAAGAATCTACCATGAAACCCATCAGGTAGGAATAGGAAAAATAACGCCGGAAGAGGAATTCTGGGGGCATTGTTCGAATTTGCAAGTGTGGCACGAGCACGATTACGATACCAGACTTCTTCATAGTAATTTAGGGTTTCCTTTACTCAAGAAGCTGGCAGAAATGGGAGACCCCCGGGCAAAAGAGATGTTTATAAGCGAGATAATAGACAGATACAAGAATGGGAACGATTATACGAGGGAATTCTTAGATACAGAAGGTTTTCTTGATTTATTGCCATTAGATGTGAGATTTCATTTAGAACTAAATGATGATGATCTTATGGCATTATACGATTTAGGGCAAGAAACTGCGAAAGAGAAAAATAGACATAATACTAAAAATACATTAGAAGATTTATATTATTCTGGCTGGTATTTAGTTGAGAATAGAGAGATTGTGGGATTAAAACTTAACAGACAAGGTCTGACGAAGTTTCCAGAAGCGATTCTCGATATGAGACATCTTAAAGAATTGGATCTTTCCGTGAATAAAATAGAACAAATCCCGCGAAAAATATATCGGTTAAAAAATTTAAAAAAGCTTATTTTAAGTCGTAATATATTAACATGTCTACCAAATTCAGTCTGCTCTATGAAAAATTTAGAAATACTATGGTTAAATTCTAATGAGATTCAGTGTCTCCCCCAATATATTGGTAAATTAAGAAAATTAAAAAGCTTAAGATTAATGAATAATCGATTAAAGGTAATACCAGATTCAATTTGTAAATTAAAAACATTAGAAAAATTAAATATAAATAATAATTCCCTTTCTAACATACCAGAGACTCTTTATAAGCTTAAAAATTTAGAATTCTTAGGTCTTGGAGGTAATTCTCTATCTAGTCTACCAGAGACATTCTATAAGCTTAAAAATTTAAATTATCTAAATCTTGAAAATAATTCATTTAAAAATACTCCAAATATAATTAAAAAAATGGATTTTGTAGAAAAATTAATATTAAGTTAAATTCTAAGGATTAATATTGCTTAAATCCTTAATACTATTACGATCATTGAGGAAATGGTGGCTAAACCAGTTAATCAGGGTTCGAGCATCATCAAATAAATAAATTGGCCAACAATCTCCATAATTCCATACAACTTTATTATCCTCAATATTCCATTTGCTATTCCATTCGTGAAAAATCTGATTTCCAATAACGCTCAACCTTGCATAGGGATTTCCTTCACCTAATCCAATGATATAATCACTAGAGAATAATTCCCTTTGCGAAGCAAAAAGTCCATATTTTACATCAACATCAATATCCCCTTCTCTTATGAAGACCTGAGTGTTGAACATAACCATATAGAACACTATGCTTGTAATAAAGGTTCGAAATTCATCGTTATTAAGAATTTCACCAGAATGATCTTTATTAAAGGTAAATTCCAAAATATTACCTATTATTAAATCATTAAACTTATCTGAAATATCTTGATTAAGGGCTTCATTAATATTTGACTCGTCATTGAATCCCAAATGATTTTCAATATGAAATTCTGCCGTTAATTTTTGTCCATTCTTATAATTATTCGATAAGATATCGTATAAATTATTAAAGAGGTGTTCTATTTTGTTAATTAGCTCACTTGTCAATAGAGTATCCACGCTGAGTTGCTGTCCATGTGTAGCAATATTGGAACGACTATAATATAATGCAGGTTGGATTTCATAAAGATTAGCCCCGAAAAATTGTATAAATGTAAGATAGTCTAAAGTTAATGTTCCATAATTACCACGCTTCCAAAATGGAGATGTAGAACCCTCCAAATTTTGAGGTACCATAATAAATGAATCTTGTTGATTTGTGCCTGTAAAAAGACGTAAAAGGGAGACTACAGGGTCTTGCTTTCTCTGATAACCTCCGGGATGTATTAACCATTGAAAAATCTCCGAAATCGCAAAATTGATATTTATCTTGCTCCAGATGTCAGGATTTTCTTCAAAGACATTAATTCCAAGCTGATCTCCAGCAGATTGAATGATTTCAGGGTTCATTAAAAATTCTAAGAAGCTGAGAAAATTGGATTGTGGGAGTTATACTATGGAAGATTTTCAACATATGATGGATAATGGAAATGTCTTAACAGAGGCAAAATTTTACGAGCTGGTAGATTTATGGGATGATGTAGATCGTTCTGATTGGTGTCGAGAGAAAATCTTTAATGCTGTCTGTAAATGGATAAATTTAAACATATAAGGTGAGCAGATGACAAGAAAAAACTTAAGAAAGAAAGTTCATACCTGCTTTCAGGATTTATGGAATATTATGTTCGAGAGGAATCAGGATTTTTGCTTAAAATGTGGATCAAAAGAGGTACTACATTATCTTGAAAGAGTATGCATTTATTCTAAGGGAGAGCATGTAGGATTTAAGGATTGGAATTATAATCCATTTAATGCTGTTGAGTGTGAGGTTTGTGGATGGAACAATTTTTAATTTTTTTTTGTTTTTTTTTTCATTTTAAATTAAAACAAAGGAAGTGATGAAAATTTTTGAAAATGAACTAATTGAAGATTATTATG
>CAZGJX010000021.1:25557-44777 GCA_964525635.1 uncultured archaeon | reverse complement strand
TGCGAACTTGTATATTCTTTTAAAAGAGTTTCTAATGTCTCCCCAATTTGTGTAGCTATCGGTTTTGCTTCGGTTGCATAAAGATTAATTATCATCTCTTCTGGATGATTTAATTCCGTTGATAGATAATCTCCCGTAGCAAGAGCAATATTATTTTTATGTAATCGGATTAACCCTTCAGCATAAGTGGAATCTTGCAGGACAAGCTGTTCAAAATTATATGATGGAATTCTATTCGTACCATCGAAAATAGTCCCTTCTTTACAGCAGTTATAGAACTCTGGATTTTCAATTTGCATTTCTGTCCATGAGAAATTAGCTGAAAATGCACGGATATAAAGAACAATATCATCGATTGAATTTATTCCTGCATTAGACCCATAATTCTCAACAAAATGCTCTAAATATTCATGTGTAAAGGAGACATCAAATGAAGCAACTCCTAATTCATTAGTTAGAGCATATTGCCAGAAATAGGGTCCATAAAATGAACTATTAGGAGTTGGATTATTCATAGCATATACTAATGGTCTTCCAAACATCTTTTCAAGCCCTTCACCGGGACCTTTACTTGTGAATAACTCGGTACCCAAACTTTCATAATATATTGGAGTGCCATTTTCCAAGACCGTCTGGTCATTTAAAAATTTGCTTGAACTTTTAGGCATTAGACCTATATGCAACCAAATTATCGAGTTCTCTATAGGGTCTTTTGATTCAATCTCGGTTAGCTTAAAGCTAAATTGATAATTTGCCTTTACTAAAGCATCAATACTTAAGAAAGTACATTCCTCACCCCGTTCCAAAGCTTCTAATGGATTTTTATTTAGATTATAATCTCTCTCTTCTGTAAATGATGGAGATACAACCATTTGCTGGTCTATGTAATCGACCATTTCCAGCTTAACTTTTTTACCCTGGGTTATAATTTTAAAGTATTTTTCCCAATCATTATTTTCTTTATACGGATAAATTGGTTTTGAATTTATATTATATGTTAGGTTTAGATACTGTTCTTTTGATTTATTATATACTGTTTTTGGTAAATAAGAAAGTCGTAAATTATTAATAGTCTTTCCATTACAAATAGGTAAGGAAAGATGATTTTTATTAAAAATAGACTCATAATCAAAAAAACCTAACGAATTAATTTCAATATTATCAATTGGAAGAAATATTCCATCTTGATCTTGTAGAAATAACAATAAATTAGATGATAAATCTATATTTTTTGTAAGGCTACTATAATATAGAACTTCAAACTTATCGTATATGGTAAAATTATTATATGCCAAATTAGTGTATAAATGTGGTAAATACAATCGATGTCCATCATCGGAAATTTCAATCTCATCACTTGTAAATTCATATCTCCGAGAAGTATTTTCCATTGAATAAACTCGAACAGAATATAATTCAGAAATAGGACTATTTAATGGATGTTCTATTTCTATTGGAAGATATGTATAATAGTTAATTTGCACAATATCTCCTTGAGAGAAATTATGGTAATCGACATGGAGATCTCCTGAACGGGTGATATAGGAGGAATAATTTACCTCATCCAATCTTTCAAAAAGATAGGAATTGGATTTATTAACATAGACGGATTGAATTCCCAATATATCCAACTCTATAGTGTTCGGTCCTTCCTGATATTTTGGTCTATGTAGTAATACACTCGGATTTTCAGTCTCAAAGGTCATTAATTGCTGTGTAATGGTAAAAGGTTCTGTAAAATTCTGTTTAGTTATATATTTATTTTGAATCATATCATATTTTACAAACGGAATCTCTACGTAATTTTGATATAGTATGTTGCCATATTGATCCCTTTCTGAATAAGAAATAGGGGTAATCGTCCTTCCATCAATTCTTTTAATTGAAATTAATAATTCGGTGTTAAAATCTATGAAATCAAGAGAGTTTGAATTCCAATATATTGTAAGAATATACTCATTATTAACAAAATTAATTTTGGGATCTCTCTTGAAGTCTAAAATTGAGGTATCCTTATAATGCTCTCCATAAAAATTAACATAAAGTAGTACTTTTTCAAGCTGTTCGTCTAGATAATAGACCATAAATTCAGATTTATCAATAATATTATCATTTTCATAAGGAAAGGTAATAGATAATGGATAGGCGCTCTCACCATCGATTGCATCTTGATATCTATAACTATATAACTTATCCTCAACAAGATATTCATCATTATCCAGTAGGCATCCTTTTATTATAACTGAATCCTCATAGTTTAGCTTATAATTATCTTGTTCTAAATAAATAGGTGTGGCTTCTGAAAGGCTTTCTTGAACGACATTTATCTTAAAATAGATATTTTCTTCTAAATAGATATTATGAATTGGGCTTCCATAGGATGTAAATTTTAAACTATAATTGTCAAGCTCTATTGGGACCTTAAATTTCGTATAATAATATTTGCTGAAATAACCAGCAGGACTCAAGAAATCGGGTTTTGATATAAAATAGATATTTCCTTGGGTGTAGATACCTCCAGAAGAGTTATCAGTAAGACATAATTGCATTGTCATTAGGTCATCCATAAGAATAGGTGAATTTGAGTGGTTAAAATAGAAATAGACCTCAATATCATCCGAATATTCCACGTCTACACACTCGGTTATTTCCTTTCTATTATAGAACACTTTCACATCCGTTAAGGGTATGTTGACTTTCTTTAATTGAAATTCTGATGACGCATAATAATTATAGAACTCAGGAGCTCTCACTTCTATACTAGATATAACTATACCATTTTTATTTTCAAGGATATCATCGATTATTAAATTATAGAGGCTAATATCTTTTATGGCAAATTTTTGATATGGTAAATTTAATACAGAAATTTCATCATTTTCTTCATAGAAAGATGAGGGCCACATATCAGAATCGGTAATTGTGAAACTTATAGATTCCAATAGATTTAAGTCTAGATCAGCGTATATATTCGACATAGCAAGTTCTTCTAAAGGAATATAAAGCGGTATTGTCATCATATCTCCCAGACCGAAAATTCTTTCATTGTAGAAATCTCGAATTTCAGGTTGGAAATATCTGCTTAAATCTATATTGGAATATGTCTTTGCAAAGGTATTTCCGAATATATCAATAAATTGTATTGCTAATTGTTCTATCGTCGTGTGTCGATAGTAAACATCAGGGATGGAAAGATTGATGAAAAACCCGTCTGCATTCTGTAATCTTAGCTCATTAGAAAACCAAGATGCATCATATTCAAAATATAAAAGTCCATCTTTTACATCTTGAGAGTCATTATATATAGTATGAATAGGAGAGGTGTCTGGCCATGTAATTTTACCTTGTTGATCAACAAAATAGTCACCAAGATCCAAATTATAAATTGTATCACTATCAGAGGAGTTAAAATAGTAGACTTGCTTAATTCTCACTAAATCAGAAAGGATTAACCCACGATCATAAATGTTATTAATGTTAAAAGTTGTTATTTTATCATAGGTAAGACTATTTACGATCTCAATCTCGCCATTTAATAATACATGCTTTACAACAGCATAATAATCCTCATTTGAAATATCCCATGATATATGATCGAGGGGATTTATATTAGAGGTAATATATGGGCTTAAGAGCGAATTTGAGTAGCAGATCAATGAATCATAGTTATTTTCAGTTCCAAAATTCACTTTATAATAATCTTTTAGCGTGTCATATATCGCAGAGCCGTAATGAAACCCATTAATTAATACGTCCAGTTCTGAAGTCTGATTGAAATCTGCTTGAAAGATTAACTCTCTTTCCTCTAATAAAACACTATTTAAATTAATGGTATTATCATTATCATACCAGAAAAGATCTGTTTCCGTAGAAAATTGAATATATTTATAATTATAATTATTATAAGTATCGCATAATCCAATATTACCTGCCATATCAATAATTTTATATAATATTTTAAATCTCGATGATAGATTAATAAAATCATTGAGATGATTGATATTAGATGAATTAAATTCTATCCATGAAGTTTCCTGCCCTGAGACAAGGTCAATAATCTTATAGAATTCGCTAAAACCATATTCAGTTTCTTCATTGTGAATAAATTGAATTGAGGTAAATGGAGTTGCTATCTGATTCATCTCATAATTATCATTATCCTGACCGATAATAATTGAAGGATTAGGGACAGTATAATCAACAGTAAAATTATATCGAATTGAGTTTAAATTTCCTAAGATATCTTCCAATTGAAAGATAATTGATATCATATCTCCTGTCTGAGTCTGGGTAAAAGCTTGAATATCATTCCATACATATTCAAACCATCCAGAGTCCTCTGAAGAAGGAATCATATCACCTATATAATTCCCTAAATTATCATAATACATTGAGATGTTCATTATCTCGAAATCAGCATAAAATGAGAAATGTTGGCTATTATTCAGATTAAATGTTATAGGTCCTTCTAAACAACCAATTAAATTAGTAAATCTGAGAATAGTATCGGTATCATCTTGATCCAATATAATATTATATGGTCCATCCTGACTTTCTGAAAATTTATAGATTAATTTTTGCCTAACCATTAATTTCTGTCTGGTATCCACATTTCGTAAGAATCCTCCCATAATACCAATATCAATGTCATCATCGTTATCTAGAGTATAGAGAGTCCCATCAGATTCTATATAATTTGGTGCATTTATTGTCTGCAATTGATAATCATAATCTCCTTGCTGTGCGGAGATCATTTTTGTCTTAATCGATGTATATTTTACTGATAATTCATATTTTTGTAAACGTAGAAACGCAATTACTTCCATATTTAAATTTACATTGGAATTTATCTGTAAAATACAATTCCAATCATATTCTAATTGAGCCCTTATATATTTCTTTTGATGATCCTGTGATGTAAATAAAAATCTTTCGAGTTGTTCACTAGTTAAAATAATTGAATTTTCTGAAAAATTAACCAAAATATAATCAAGGAAGTATTTATCCAGAAAATATAAATTATAACTCTTTTGAATGAGTACATTTTGATCAATTTCACTCAAGCCTTTAAAGGATATGTCCGAAAAATAATCTAAAGATAGTTTTACTTCTTCTATAACATTGTCTTTACTTTGATAAAATTCTGTGAGATCAATATCAAAATCAATTATAGGATTCAAGTTAATATGTTCTGTAGGAAGATTGTAATAGATCATGCAGGATGCATTCTCTATACCTAAACTCAATTTCGAAGAAAAGCTATTACCAATATCCCCTTTGACTGAGAATATAGCCTTCATATGGAAATCATCTGAATTTATATTTTGGAAGTAATTCTCAAAATTCGTAAATTCTCTATCAAGAATATAAGAATAAGCGGGAATTATTCCTTCTTGAGTTATACTGATTCGTTCATATACAACAGCATTAACAATCTCCCACTTAGATCTTTGGTAATTGTATAAATAAATATCCATGAGACTCGCATCCTTCACTTCCTCACAAAGAATTAGCCTTCCCGTCTCATGATCAAAATCACGGAGTTCATAACCAGGAATACCATCTTGATTAAATTCAACTTTGATTTCAATATATTGGGTATATCTCTCAATATAAGAACCTGAGAAATTAAAAAAAATCGGCTCTAATGTTGAGATAGAATCCTTATTCCATTCAAATCCTTTATAACTAATATTTACATATAATTTTCCTTTATAGGTTGAATAATTACCCAAAAAAGTAATTTCTTGTACAAGAGGATCATAGATATAATCATCATTACATAGTACATCATTGGTAGCGGTATATAAATCAATAATATCATAATCAAAATCATATAATAGCTCACTTATCGGGATTTGATACTTTCCTTGATTACTATAAGATAACTCTATTTGATTTTGGGGAATAGATATATAAGGTTCAAAAATTGCATTTTTATTGTATAAAAGGTCTGCTTCTTGGGATTTTATCTTAAATGCTGCATTTATAATCTGCTGGGCGAAATCTCCCTTAAAAATGGCCCCATCTACGGTTATATTTGCTATTGTACTTTGAATTTTTATTAATAAATTATCCTTACTCCCTTTTGTTAGGATTTCTCCTAATTGTTCTGCACCATTTTGTGAAAAAATAATTGAATCTATTGGAACATTAATCTGACGATAACTGAAATCAAGTCTTGAAGTGTTCAATAATACTGCTGTTGTACCGATTTCAATTAGTTCTTGTCCCTCGCAATATTTATAAAAGCGAAGGTTTACTTTAAAATCGCTTGCCCTTAATTGGGACATACTAGAATATCTTAGATTATTAAGTCCCAAATTAAGATCCACCTGAATTTCACCTCCTAAAAGATCTAATGGATTCTCCAAAAATTTACAATTAAATAATAATATATCCTCAATCGGAATACTATACGTATATTTACCATCAGCCTTGCTATAATATATTGAAGCTTTAGGTGTCCCAATTGGTTCAATTGAGTCTGTAAAGTTGATATAGAGGCCATACCCCTCATTAAAACCCATGATATAATCTATTGGAATATTTGGATGGACATATGAACCGTAGTCTGTATTATTATCTTTTACATCTGAAAGATAAATGGGTAAGCTATAATGTTGATAATTATTTGGAGCAAACCATGAGTTGGGATACTCTGGATATTGTATTAACTCTAATTGAGGAAGATATTCGATGATAATGCTTGTGAATAGATGTTTCATATTACATTGTCGAATTGAAAGGATATTATCTACAGAGACGGAATAATCAAATATAGGAATAAATTCAATCTGATTTTCAGTGTTTTCATATTTTTCTGTGATTTTCATTACCGCTCCTATCTCTGGATTGGACATGGAATTTAAATCTATTTCGTAAGCACCATCTAAATTAATTTCTGATTCAAACGTAGAGCTCTGGTATAAGACCTTATGCGAATTACATAAAAGTACACATTCATTTATTTGTAGATTTTGGGAGATTTTAATGGGTATATTGGGATCTTCTCGCTCATATGAAAGATAAATATCTTGACTCTCTGAGAAGTTACCTGGAAGGATATATGAAAGTAAAGCAATCCTCATTCTTCCTCCTTGTATTGTATCATTATTAATCCCTTGAATAATAAATGGATTAAATATCTGCAAATCGGGATTTTCATTTCTTATAGGTACAAATTGGTTAGCATCGATATTTTGTAAGTAAAATAGAGGATTGGAAGCATCTTCATAATTCCAGACGGCATTATTTATATTATTATTCTTAATTCTAATTTCCCCTTTAAAATCCTCCCATTGCTGTGTTCTAAAATTATAAAATACAAGTCTATTACGTAAACTCCAATCAATATCATTCTTTCTATTTTCCAATAATATATTCAAATTAAAACTAAGTTCCAAATCTAAATTATCATATGATTTTAAATCATGTTCATTAAATGTTAGATCAATGGGGGTTATTAAAGGAATTTGAATATCATCAATAGAACTCTTACCGAATCGATTATTTTTATAATCTAGCAAGGAGATATTATATTTTAGAGGATTCCCTCCTTCAACTAAATTACTATCATTTGGGAAATTATCTGGATATAATTTAAAAAATAAATCCAAATCCTCAAGCTTTAGGTCAAGTCTTATTTGTTCGCCTTTCTCTCTTCCAAATATAGGAGTTAATATGGAATTTTGTAAATTAAACGATACACAGTTTTTCCCAAAATGTCCATCATCAAAGACGGTAGATTTATCTGAACCATTGATATTATACAATCTCCTTGATAATCCTTCAGTTAATAAAATAGATTTATCATTATAGATATATTTGGAAATAGGTTGATTTATCATCTCAAGGTACATAAAATCAATATCAATGATTCTTTCCAAAGGAGGGTCTAAAGAGACAGGATAATTTAAAAAATCCTTAAATTGAATATAGATTTCATTACAATTACCATAGAAATCTAGAAATATAGGATTATCTCCCATCTCCTCGTTAATGTCTATATAATTAGATATTGCATTAGAGTCAAACCACATTTGGCAATCATAATTGGAGTTTGCATCTATATAAAAGAAGAAATCATTATTTGTTCCAAGCGGATTAACTCCATTAACACTTTCAAAATTAAATCCAACCCATGATTCTCCATGGGTTTCCGATCCTTTTTTTGCCCAAGCAATTCTTGCAATTGCTTTATTTACTTGCTGATTTACTATTCCATGTGAATATTGCGGGCATACAACCTGTGTTGCAATCTGGATTTTTACCTGTCCATCATCAATCCAAGCATCTGCACCTCGGGAATAATTTGTTAAATCCCATTTATAAGTGTGCCAGAGATTATCATTTTCTAGCTCTGCCCAACTTCTATATTCGTTTACAATATTCCCATCATAGTCTCTTACCGCGAATAATGAGATTTGAGAAAAGGACGCATTATCATCCCATTGCCCAACACAATCAATTCTTACCTTTACCTCAATTTCAAGGGATGCTATATAATAGCCACTAGCAGCATATTGACTGTAAAATGTATCAAACATATAGGTCTCCAGACAATTCGCATAATTCCGGTCTCCCTCAACATCCGAACCGCTCTTATCTTCGGAATATACCCACGAATATATATCATCATCATACTGAGACCATCCATCTGGGGCTATTCTATAAGAATCTATCTGTCCACTTGCTTGCCATTGAGGATCTGGAATTCGGGGAGTTCCATCTTCCATATCGTTATATTTTAAATCGCGTCGAAACTGTGTCCATAAGGAATCATCAAGATTAATAAAAAGGGCATTTTCTTCAATATATTCTCTCCCATAAGAACCATTAAAATATGATCGTTCAAATTGGGAATATCCACTCGGTATAATTCCCTCTTCCATATAATATTTATCTGAGTTCCATAAATTCAGGCTATTATTTGATCTAAAACTTGGATTTAATTGATAATTAAAAATATTTATAGAATCCATCTCATCAGAGAAGGAATAGATTACCTCTATATCAGAAGAGAATTTAAAGAAAGTATTTTCAGGGCTTATTTCAGCCATTTTTTCATTAAATAAATAATCAACGTTCATATTGTTCATTGAACTTATGCTAACCTGTTCTTTATATTCTCTGAAATCTTGCTCATCTTCAATATATTGTAAAAATAAAGATTCTAATGATTCAATCTTAAGGCCACTTGTAGAACTCTTTCCATACGTGGTTACAATGCAAGGATTTATGTTATTAAGGGAGATCCCTGTCTGATTAAGAATGATTTTATTATTTAAATAAACAGATAATTTAAAAAGATTATATTCATAGACAAAAGAAAGTGTATTTAGATGACCATAATAATTCAGTTCGGTATCATTAATTTCAATGTATATTTCATCATTGAGAGAAAATAAAAGCTTACCACTTTGAAATTCAGCTAATTTTGTAAAGATCATATCTGATCTGTAAATATCGTATGACGTGTGGTATGGAATAAACGCAGACAGTTTAATTGAGTCTATATTTATTGTAAAAGATTGCTCATTATCAATAATTAATTTGAGTTTAAATGAATACATTCCATTTTCCGAATTATAAAATTTATAGAATGATCCTCTTGGAATACTAATAACTAAATAATCCTCCCTTTTGAAAAAGTCATATTTCTCATAAGTACCCATATTTGCTTGATATTGATAATTCCACAAAAATAATTCAAATGAATTTAGGGAGATGGAAAGATCATCTATTTTAATCTTCAATTCTAATTTATTGATAGATTCAATATCCTCTGTATGAATATCTTCAAATAGAACGTCCATCTCAACTCTATTTTGGTTACTATTTTTCATTTCAGAATTAATGGTACAATATTTACCATCTTCGGAATAAATTGATTGAAAATCTGCATCATAGACATTACTGCCATAATTCAGTATGATTGAATTATCCTCTCCATTAATATAATAATCATATTCTATAAAATCCTCACTATATCTCTCTTCATCTGGATATGCTGCTATATCATAAGCAATAAAATATTCCTCTGGGTTAAAATCTCCAGTAAACATTAATTGATCAAAAGCTATTGAGCTATTGATTGGAATTTTTATGAATTGTTTTTCATGGATATAATTATTCTCTGGTACAATGGTAAAGTTTTCTACATACATATCATCAGATAACATAGATAATGTAATTTTATTGGAAACGGTCGTCTTAAATTCAACTATCAAATAATCCCCTTCATTTAATTGAACTAAATTGTACTTAGAGCTTTTCAAAATTAAAGTCTCTTGTTTATTTGTCTGCATATATGCCATACCACTTCCATGATAATTTTTTCTAATAAAACGATGAAGTTCAGGCATGTTCATATTATTTTCTTTTGAATGAAATACTGCCCCTGGTTCATAACAAGAGAGCACATTCATTAAAACATAATAAGAGAGATATTCAGGATCGTTTATGGGTATGGTAATCCATTGGTCTGAGAATTCCTCATAACAATAACGTACACCAATAAAATCCTTGGATAATTGGGGCCTTGAATTATAGGTAATTGCATTTTCATCAAATTCAGAAGTTTTATATACAAAATACGTCTGAGAATTTCCATTAGTTCCTCCAAGAGATCCAAATAATCTTAAGAAATCTGAAGTTCCTCTTGTGTTATCTTTCAAATATTGAGGATAATCAGTAAATCCTAAATAGACTAAATGAGTTAATAAAGGATTATCATACCATTTTCCTTCCGTCTGGCAATATAAATTTTCATCATTCCCATAATTAACATTTCTATGATCTGAATCAACCCAAGTATCATCAATTGGAAGGCTAACTAACTCAAACTCATTTTCTTCGGTTCCATATAACTCCCATTTAATATCTTTTGTATTTGAAAATGTATCTCTAAAGATTATAGAAGAATCATCTTCTTTTAATTTAAATCCTGAATTTTTTCTTAATTCTAAACCAGAAGGAGTAAGATCCAGTGAATCACTTATCGTGGTATTATAATTTCCCGCATTCTCAAAATTGGCATAATTTAAGTAATTAGTATCAGTATGACAATAACTCTTGAAATCTCCAATACAGAAATAAGAAGGAGCAGATTCTTCTTTTTTCGTTATAAGTCGTAATTTAAACTCACTAAAATCATTTAAATAATCGTTATAAAAATCTTGAGTAATATAGTCTGAGCTCTCAATTGGGAAAAGATCTAAAGTTGTCTGAAATTCATTTGGATCAATTTTAATATTTTCTAACTGATATTTATGCATTTTTTTCACTGGATGATTTTCCTCATAAATGATAAAATGACCATCAGAAGACCATTTGTTATTTATCCTATAATTATGTGAATATTCAGGTATTAAATGATAATCGTTCAACAAAAAGTTAGAGCCATTTAGAAGTGAAGGATCAAACTTTACCTCATTTCCAATTATTTGAATTGGAAAAGTACTCCCAAAAGAAATTGTATTCATATAGGCATCTGGAAGTGCGATATCGGTTCCCATTTGAGGTCGGAATCTTCCATCAATTGAAGGTGTAGGATAGGTCCAAAACTCTTTTGCGCTATTATCATCTGATAATAAAATAGATTCCCACCTATCTTGATTATAATTATATATTTGAAGTGTAATTGGATTCCTTTCCGAACCTATCATACCTACATCAAATGCAACTTGAATATCATTTAATCCTTCTTTATCAATTGTAGATATTTTATTTGTAATTTCAAGACCATAATAACTATTAATACTAAGCATCTCTAATGCGATATATTCATTCCAACTACACAATGCATATTCAACATCCTCTAGGGAACTATCTGAGAACTCTTGAATTTCTTTTGGAGTAAGATTATCTCCTGAAGTATAACCTTCCCAGGGCAATCCAAAGTCATCAAAATAGCTATAACAATTACCTGCTTCTGTATAAATAAATAGATTATCTATATTTGGTACATTATTGATAAATAACCTATCTTTACAGATTAATTCATTATTAAGATAAAGATTCCACGTTCCTTTAGTACAATCCCATTCTATTCGATAATGATACCATAAATGATTATTTAAAACAATTGGTGTAATTTGGAGTCCTTTACCATCAACATAGATAAATTGAATATTAGATCTTATTTCCAAGATTTCTTCTTCTCCATTTCTTAATTGTAAGAATGCAAAATCCATAGGATCTTCTGCATCTCCAGTCATCCAGTAAAATTCAATAAAATTTTTCTCTTGAGACTCTGAGAAATTTAAGGATATTTTTACATTATTGTTACCACTTTCAAAATCAGAAAGTTGGAGTACTTTACTGTGATTGTTCATTTCTTGGATTATTCTTGCATCTCCGAATTCATCTACTTCCCGTGTCCATTCAGAATCATCTGGAAATTGACCATTTTCTACATATTGAAAGCTATAGGTGGATTCATAGACATTATTATCTGTAGGAAGCCAACCTGAATCACCGATTCCAGAATCACCGCTCATAATTGGATTATAATCAACAAGACGATTTCTCAGAAGAATATTTTGCTCATCAATTCCATCCCCATCATAATCATAATAATTATATAATCCATATGGATTGGATTCGTCATGAATCTGGGAGTTATACATTTCAGTAAAATTATATGATTGAGAAAGTGCGGGATCTGATAACCATATTCCATCCAGCCAATTATTTTGGGTAAAATCGCCATAACCAGTAAGATCATCAGATAATAAGGCAGATTCATAATCCTCTCCATAATATGCAAAGGAATTGTCTAATTCAGGCATGTAGAAATCCTCAGCTAAATCATCATACCAACCTGTCCTTACATCTGGGTAGATTACCGTTGTTCCCGGACCGCTTACTATTGGTACGTATTGATAATTTATTCCTTTCTCCTCCCAAGAGGATAATTCATTGAATTCCCTCCAATCTGCATATGGATCATTGTAGTATGTGCCCTGATTTAAATATAGCATAGGTAGTTCAGAAAGATTATAAAAAGTCCCTGAAGCTGTTATTTTTTCTCTATTGGTTCTTTTTGCATTATAGAATCGAAAACTAGGATCAATTATACACTTTTTTTCGTCAGAAAAAGAAAGAAAGCTATAGCAGATTTTTATTTTCAGAAGATTTTCAAATATAGCAGTGAGATCTATTTTAACTTCATAACGGGAATTAATATAATAATTTCGAGGTAATTCAAGCCAATTCTGATTATCTACTTTATAATATATTGAATTAATTTTTTGAATAGGAATATGATTTAAGCCAATAGTTGGAGTGCTTGAATTTAGATCCTCTTTATAGTAGATTTCTTCAATAAAGCAGACAGGGCTGATAATTGTCTTGATATCTTCTGTAAACGTTAATATATTTTGGAATATACCATTTTCAGATGCGATAATTAGTTTCTGATAATTAGTTTCTGTTATGCAGAGAAGATCAATTATTCTGAAAGCGGACTCATCAAAATCTGATACTTGATATTGTATCCATGTTTGAGAAGCACTACTGTATTTTAAAATAACAACAATATCCATTTGAGAAACCATGAGCCGTTCTATTCCTAACATGATCGTATCGGGATTTTGAGCCCCTATTTCGATTATTGAAATTTTACCTATAATATAATCACATATTATATTTTTGAAATTAAATTCGAAATCAAATTCGAATAGTTGCGAACTATAGGAGTTTCTCATTAGTCCCGCAACAATTATCGATTTTGAGGCACTCACGCCAAAAGACTCTATAGCATTTATAGCTGTGGGGGTGAAATTTTCAGGAGCATTCATATAATTTACAACCAATAAACTATAAGATGAGGTAAATTCATATTTCCATAGAGTAATACACCCAAATAGATCGATCTGTGCTGTTATTAAATAGGTTAATCTTGAAACCTCATCAAAAAATACATCAAAAGCTAAATAATTATAACCAGAGAGATTTGTAATATTCTCTTTTAGCTTCCATGTATTTTCATTATCATCCCAATAAATTACATCAATATGAGTAGGACACATACGAAGAATTTCCTCGGAATTATCCTCATTTATATCAATCAATTTAAAAATTTCTCCATCGACGGAAGAGATAGGCTCCTCAACACTTATACTTGAATTAATAACCCATCCATCATTTGGATCAAAATCATAAATCGTAATATTTAGCATAACACCTTCTATTGAAATGAGAAGTGGTCTGTAACTATTATTTAATGGATTATTAAACATGCCCCATGTGCCCCATATATTATTATCTGTTAAAGGTGTCACTCTCATTGGCAGATATTCATAGGTGAAATTATTAATGGAATTAAGAAATTCCTTATCTTGTTCTATATCCCACATTACGTTATAGTTTGCATATGATCCTTGAGATATTACCTCAGTCGGATTGGTTGCCAGAGGAATCCATTCATTTTGATTAAAATCATAATATTCAATTATTAATTCATAAAGATCAGTTGAATTTTTAAAATTATCAATCATTCCTGTAAATGTAAAATCTAAATGATCTCCATCATATTGTATGAGATCACCAAATACGATATCGGATATAAGTTGAATTTCACCGAAATCAAAGATTTTAACAGTACTATTTTGGGCAAAATAATTTCCTGCTCTATCAAATATGATTACCTTAATATAATAATGACTTGAAGTAATTTCAGAGACAAGTTCAGGAGATAAATAATACTGCCATATCTCCTCATTCTCAGATGCATACGCTTTTCCAAGAGGTGTAAAGCTAATAGAGTCTTCTGAACCATACACAAATATTTTATTAATATCTGAATTTCCATTATAATTCTTTATAAGTGAGCTTATATTTATTTGAATCATGCAATCTTGCATAATCTCTGAACCCGATACTAAGATACCTTCTCCCTCTATAGTTGTCCCAAGACTAAACTGGTAAATCTCTTTTCCAATATTGTCCTGCATAAGTATATTATCAAAAATACCCCTATAGGTTTTTGAAATAAATTGGTTAGCTTCAGCGCCATTAATACCCATGGCATCCTCTATGCTAAACCAGAATAAGAACTCATCTCCTTCTGATATATTTAGGTATCGTGAAATATTAAAATAATCTGTTTCTGAGGAATTAAGTCTCCATGTCTGAAATTGTGAATTATAAATTAAAGAAAGAGGTGTCTTAATTACCTCATAGTAGAGAGCTTCAATGGTACTACTTGAGATTAAGAGATATCTATATTGTTCACCTAACTTGAGATATAGAGAATCATCACTTCTATATACGGTAAATTCCTCAATTTCATAAGAATTTATTCGTAATTTTTTAATTTGTTTTATAGAGTTGCAATCCCCCAAGACCTCATAGGTTAATTGGTTATAATTTAAGTCTCCCGCAATAGGAATCGAATACCAGGTTAATGGTTTTGTATAATACATCTCAACACTTTTTACGCCTAATTGTTCGAAATATGTATGATTTATGGATTCCCAGCTAAATTCATCGAACATTTCATCATAGACAGAGAGATTTAGATATTTTCTCTCGTTAAAATAAATAATATCGATAAGTTCTTCTGAATATATAAAGTCGTTATCCATAATTACTAATTCTTCTATGCTTTCAATCAGGGGATAAGCATTATCGAAATAACGATCTTCAATAATTAACTCATTTACATTTCCTGCATTATCTGTTGCTATAATGATAACATCATACAATCCATTTTGTAGCTGATTTGTATCAACCAAAATCTGCGTCAAACCATTATTATCAATTTCTGTAAATGCTATATCTGAATAAATCTCTCCTGAAATATGTTTTATTTCAACATCTATATTAAAGGAAGAAAAATCACTAATATTTGCTTCAATTAAAAATAATCCCCCCCAATACTGGGGATTAGAGTAGACCTGTGAGAAACTAGGTGGTGTTTTATCTATTTTTAAGATAAATTCACAGGTACTTACTTGGTTTAGATAATCTTCGGTTATAAGAGCTATAGGATATGAACCTTCTTCGATCTTAGTATCATGAAGATAAAATGTGTAATATTGTCCATCTATATACCAAGAACCTGATAAATTCATATTAAAATCATAAGCTTTAATTCCTGATATATCATCAAGAATAAATGTTAATGAACCATGTTCAGGATGAACTGAAAATATACTTTCAAATTGGGGATAAATGTTAACACCCTCATAATCAATTGGCAGATTATCAATATTATTTCTAACAATTGAGGAAGATATATCATAAAACATGCACTCAAGTGTGAAGAATCCTTGTGTTAAACTTTTGAAATTATAATTACCAAAATATTGATGCTCTTGCTTTATTGAGGTGCTTATAGAATACTGAATTTGGATAGGAATACTCTGACCAAATATCCCATCTAATAACTTTGAACTACTTAATTTTATAATAATTTCATCAGAACCAAAATAATAATAAAAATTATATTCAGATCCGTTAATGATAACTTTATCTATGGAGACCATGCATTCTCCTTGATTAAGAGAGGGGTATGAAAGACTGAATTTATTGTTGATAATCTCGATTTGGTCTTGATTATATATATAAGTTCCTGAATCATCTTTAACGGGATATAGAATAACAGTATCAATAAGCTGACGTTTAGAATTATAGATTTCAATCATAGGATTTTGATTTTGAACAATATAAGGAATTTCATGTTCAGATCTATATGTATTCCCTCCTGTCTCAAAATTAAGAAAAATATCACCTGTATCCCTATCTACATCCATAGATGATATGTTGACAATATTTTGATATTGATATTGAGTAACTGTAATTACTCTTTGTGTCTGACTAATTAAATCATTACCCTGAAATAGTTCTATTGTAATGAGGATATCTCTAAATTCCCCTGCAAACACATCATAATAATTGGAATTTAGCTGGATATTAAATTCTGATTCATCAAAATAGATATAATCCTCTCCAAGAGATTTGATATTAAAATTAAATGTCTCATATGTAGTATAAAGCCTTACACGATCGATATCGTTATCGAAAGGGTATATAATTGGATTGATATCAATCATTCCGTTACCATCCAATTGATAAATTATTACATCATCAATCCCTTCTATGTATATATGATCATGGTTATTCATATCTTTTGTAAACCAATAGGAATCATTTAAAAATATTTTTGAGTTTCCTAGGTTGTCATAAGATTTTATCATAAACTCAATTTTTTGATCATCCTTTAAATCTCGAATATTTATTGAGAAATCATAATAAGGTTGGATATTCCCTGGTTGGTATGAATCATAGAAAGTCCAAGCATCATTTAAAGGCGTTGCATATCTATAATAGACCTCAAAATATTTAAAATCACTTGGAGCAGATTCAATCGCAGCATGTAATATATATTCATTAGGATCTGAATACACATCTCCCAAATTTAAATTATAGATACCTCCTGTAAGCAATGCTATTTGAGGTGCTTGGAGATCAACAATTATTTCTGATAAGGTATAGTTAAATAAATAATACTCTCTATTGAAATAAGATAGATTAGCCTCAATGATGAAATTAAGAGAGATTTCTTGTTCTTCTACATTATTTAGAATACTCCATTCTTCTAAAGATTGGAGTGTAATTAGATTATTATTTTGACTTATATCAAAAAATGTGGTAGATGTTAGATAATCAATTTTATTTGAATTGTTTACATAAACATTAAAGGATGTAATATGGTTCTCAAAAGGATCTTCAGCCACAACACCAATATTGGAATTTTGGTTAATTTTTCCCTCAAGATCTATATAGTTAAATTCTGCTAAATCTTTTAAATGATTAATAGAAAAATTGTAGTTATAATACCCATACACGGTATCATTGTAAATATCCGTTGCTTTAGCTATAAAAAACCATGAATTGGAATCAGGAATATCATATGAATCAATACACCATGTATATTCTTGATGAGTCCCATTAAATTCAATAATTTCAATCCAATTTGCCTCATCATCAGGATTGAGGAAATTAGGCTCTGAGTCTGATAAATAAAAGGTTATTGTATCAACTTGAGCATTAAGATCTACTGGGAGAATTGTTTTAAGCAAAAGAGGTCTATCAATTTCTTCATTTTCTGTTATTGGTGTCCAAGAATCCTCATTCTCATTCTTAAGAACCTGACATTCAAATTGGACCATATCATATCCCTTATGTTCTTCGATTTTTAAATTGGATATAGATTCATTAAACACAGAGACCTCATCAATTAAACCTGAAAAGCAACTATACGAAGATGTCTCGGCACCAATGGTGAAATTTCCTCCTTGTTCTGTAAGAGAAGAACTTTCCCATGGTTCTGCAATACTCCCTAATGCTGAGAAATACCATTGATCATTTATGAAGACATCAACATCGCTTTGATTATACCGAACAGCAATAAATGTCCATTGATCTTTTATTATGGCTCCATTAATACCATATTCGGCTTTTGTAGATACTTCAGATGTATTTATATATACTTGAAGATATCCAGATTCATTAACTCCTAATTCTAAAACATTTTGTTTTGCCAAAAACACATTTTGAATTCCATTAATACTTTCATTAGATTGAAGTTCATTTAGATTGATCCATGCTGTTATGACAAACTGATCTGAATTACTTAAAGCATTATCTAAAATATTTCCATATTGAACATAATCATAATTCATATATTGAACCGAAGATTCTACCTGATTTGGAAATTCACGTAAGAGACCAACGTAAAATTGGGCAACCAAGAGAGCATCTACAATATCAATAGTTCCGCTCCCATCCACATTAGCAAGATCTGTGAAAAATGGCTGGGGATTTAGCCCTACATAATATTGAGCAATAATAAGAGCATCAATAATATCAACATTACCATCATGATTTGCATCTCCCATTTGCCATGGGGAACCAAATATAATTTTATCTCCCTGACCATCGAAGAATAAAGCACTCCCTCTTCTCCCTTGATCCCATGTTGTATTACCGTTCAAATCTCCTATATAATTATTTACAATATCCGTTGTTGCTAAACCCGATCTTTCATTAAATAATGCCATGAAAGTTAAGGAATTGTCATTAGTAAGAGGGTATGATTCGTATGATGAAAAAACTTTCATTAAATCATATAAATCAAATCGCCAATCAGGATATTCATCACCATCCTCATCTATAAAAAGACGATTTCCATTAATATCATGCTCCAA
>CAZGJX010000021.1:0-25457 GCA_964525635.1 uncultured archaeon | reverse complement strand
ATTCATCACCATCCTCATCTATAAAAAGACGATTTCCATTAATATCATGCTCCAAACCTGCAAATTCTAGATATTCTAGTTTATTATAAAGTTCATTTTCTTCAAATTGAACTTTTATTAGACTATTTATATCAAATGAACCATATATACAGGTCTCATAGTAAAAATTTCCCTGTTGATCGGTATCTATTGTTGCTACTTCCTCAAACTTATTATTCCTCTCAAGATATAGTGATAATCCCTTTAATGGCATGCGTTCTCCAGCAGAATTTTCTATATGTCCATTGTAAATTACTTTCCAAAAGTCTTCATATTCAAAAGTATAGCAGGAGCCATAGTCAATACTGACGTTTGGAAAAGGATCATTGCCAACAACTCTAAGATCATCTTTACTTAAGGTTAAATCGTAAGTCTTTGCCTCTGAGGATCTCCAAGCAAAAGTGTTCATTTGAGAATATTCGATAAAAACGCTGTAATTTCCAGGGATCAAGTCGTACCTGTTTAGGCGTACTTCTGTGAATATATCTTTATTTTCTTGAGGGCCATTTAAGAAACTACTTCTAAAATCATAATATTCTTGCTTTCTCCTTCCTTCGATATCTTCTATATTAGGATCAGGGGCCAATCGCACAAATAAGTTTGCTGATTGAGATAAAGCCAATGAAGTAGTAGTCTTAACTATAAACATATCATTTATCGCCATCCCATTTAACTCATCATAAGGACCAAAAATTAAATCATCATAGTTGATTTGGGATTTCTCAAGTCTCATATTACGATCAATACTTGCAAATTGAAGTTCTGGGCTAGGAATAGAGGTTGTTGGCTGAATTCCAAAAAGCAAAGGTAAAAGGATGAGAAAAATAAATGTTAAAATCGCGCTTGTTTGATATTTTCCTTTTAATTCTGTATAAAGTGCTTTATCTTCAATTCTTTCTTCTGTTATATTTAATGCTTTTCTTACTTTTTTCGATTTTCTTTTAATTATTTTAATCTTTCTTCTTAGTTTATATCTTAAAGATTTTAGAAGAAGAAATGATGGAATTATCATTAGTAATATTGGAATAGAAGCAAAGGGAGGTATGAATAGATAACATAAAACAGTTGCAATAAGCAATAATAAAAGAAAATCAAAGAGAATTATTCTTTTCCTCCCATGATAATTTATTGATATATACGCTTTATCTTTTAATAATTGCAGGTACTCCTGATTTCTTCTTAGAAATACAATAATAGTTATATAGAAGGGTTGGATAAACAATGAAATTTCAGGATATTCTGAAAATAAAACAATTCCAATTGTTAATAAAATACATAAAGAAGATATGAGCCAATAGACATTATAAAAATATTTTTTATTGATATTTACATCATTCTTAAGGATGTATGAGATGGTAATGAGAGTCTCTATAATCAATAGAGTTTTTACCAAAAATAATGACAGTTTTGAATGATAGATTAATAAAACACTAAATAGAAAATATTCAGAGAGAGTTAAGATTATTATTTTGAGCAATAAATTAATTAATCGCTCTTTAAAATTGTCATTTCTTTTAATTCTCCATAATAGTATTTTCCAATAAAAATATCTGATAGAGAAAAAAGATAGGAATGATATAATAAATAGAGAGGTTGTAAACAATATTTCTTTATAATTATGATAGAATGATAAGGGAACTAGATATATATAACCTAAAAATAGGATTGAGAATAATAATACAAACCCAATAACTTTTTTATTGACCAAATTTATTAGATTAGGAATCTTGCTTTTAGAATCCTTAATAACTCTTTTTGCCTTGAGGATAGCAGTTTTTGTATAATTGCCTTCCCAATCTACACTAATTTCGCTAAAAATAGACTCTAGCGATCTCCTCTCTTTTGATGAGATCTCTTCGCTTGTAATCATCTCATATATATTTTTTATACGAGTGCAGAAATCAGAAAGTCTCTCTTTTTTAGAATATCCAACTATAGAACGTAAATCTTTAGCATTTTCTTTATTATATAATAAATTGCTAATTTTTTCTTGATATTTTTGCTCAATATCTTTATTATTAGGGGAATTTGATATTTTTGTAAGATATCTACAAGATAAATGATAAAGCCAAATTGTTAAGCGATGTAGATAAGTCTTATTATATCGTTTTCTCTTTTTATTAATATTATTGGATTTTAGAAAGATTCTATTGTTCAGAATTTTCTTTATGGTATTATAATAAAAAGCAAAAAATACAATTCCTTTTTTATCGTTGTTTAAATATTCTCTATATTTTTTTTGGTTAGAAAGACATTTATTAATAAGAGGAAAATAATATCGTGTTATTTTTTCAATTCTATTTTTCTTCTGCTCAATTTCTAACTTCCATTGATTGATTTCTGATTTTTTCTTTGCTGCTAATTCTTGCTGTTGCTCATATTTTTCTCTTTCTTCCAGAGAATTAAATGGTTGTATTCTACCTTTTTTATATGAGTATTCTTTATTTGCGATACTGTATTGCCATTCATTTATTCTATCCAATTTATTTGACATTTTTACCATTCTTTTTTAATTTTTTTTATCAATACAAATTATTATCATTTTTATTTAAAAAGAAAAAATAAAATTGATTATTCAAATAAATAACTAAAAATCCAGAAGATCCAAATTTATATGAAAAATGGATAATCGGAATTCTTTTTAATATAAATAAAAATATAATAAAAATAAGATTCAAAGATCCTTTATCTCCTTGAATTGGTAAATTTAATTTATCTACATTAAATTTGTATTCTTTAGAAATAAGAAAAAATAGAATACCTTGGGAAGAACCCAATTTTATAATAAACCTATCAAATAAGAAATAATTCTTACTTTCATTTATGTGAAACCTTTCTGAAATTGGACTAATTATTTTCATAATATATGTAATGATAACTATGGGTGTTATGTTTTTCCTATTTGAAAAGACCTTAATCTTATTTTAATTTTTGTCGTATACTCATATTTATACAATCTTATATTTAAAGGTATATTTTTTTTTGCCCTCTAAACTCCAATTCAAGTAAAATCAGATGCGATCGCATCGTATATTTCCAATTCCACCATCTTAAATTACTGTATGTATGTAATATTTTGTTATTTAGGAAAGATCTCTTTCATAATATTGCTGGCTCAGACGATGGATGTCTAATAAAATTAGGAAAAATGGATGAAATTTTTCATTTTTTTGTTTAAAAAGATCTGATAATATCTATAATATAAATTAAAATGTATATATATGAGAAATGAAGTTAGGAAAATTAAAAAAAAACCTTATATGGATCTTTGAAATATTTAAAACATTAGATTATGTAAATAACCATGAATGTACAATAAATGAGTTACTGGAGATATTTCCTGGTAAGGCAACTACATTAAGACAATATATTCGAGATTTGGTTAATACAGGTTATATTGATAGACATTATAATGATTCTTATAAAAAATTTCATTCTAAAATACTCTATACACTAATAGGGACTGAGAAATTAAAGCATTACTTAGAAGAAATTATATCACTAATAAAGAAATATATTCTTAACTCTATCTGACATTGATTTTTATATTCTTATGTAGAATATTAAGAAAATTTTAAATATATAAAGATATAAAAAATAGTAACCAATTGAAAATTCAGTAAAAGAATCTTTTGAAAAATAAAGACAAAAAAAACACTGTATTATAAAGGTATCTTATATAATGGATAATTATCAAGAACTATTTGATCTTTTTTCAAATGCAGAAAAGAAGGATTTTAATATATTAAAGATAGCTGAACTTATTCTTGATTCAATTGGATGGAATGAATTTTCTTCAGTCTTGGAGATGAAATATACAGAGGGCTCATCTCATTACATGGGTATTTATTCTACCAACAATGGACTCCTAACTAATGAACAATGGCAATTTGAATTTCCAAGGGAAGGGTATGGATCACCCGCTAAAATCGCTAAAATTACCTTAAAAAATCAAGGAGTGTATGATTTGTTTAACCCTAAACAGAATAAACACATATTGGAACTATGGTTGGAATATTATAAGACTCAATGTAAAAAGAATGATATTGAAATTACATGATAAAATCAGAGAAGGTGATTAGAAATTTCATATAAAAAAATAATGGAAGAATTTAGACAATTAATTGAAAAATCAAAACATGAAGAAGCAATGAATGAAATAAATAAATATTTAAAGACTGATCCTAATAGCACAGAAGCATTGTATTATAAAGCAAAAGTTTTCGAACTTAAAGGAGATCTTAAAAACGCTGTCAATTGTTTATATGAGGCCTCAAAATACTCAAATTCGACAAAAATTAAGCAAAATTTAGAGCGATTGTTAAGTTCTCTTCCCGATTATGATCCTATAAAATTTGGAAAGGGAATAATTAATGAAAAAAAGTTCAGAGAATTAACTACTATGAGTGTTGAATATTCAAAATTATATGATCAGGGAAATAATTTTTTTGATCTAGGTATATATCCAAAGGCAATTGGGTGTTATGATAAAGCCATAGATTTGTTTTCAGAGGATTTTAGATCTTGGTGTAATAAGGGTGTATCTCATCAATTTCTTGGTCAATATGAAGAGGCAATCAAGTGCTATGATAAAGTACTTGAATTAAAACCAGACTTTGTTAAAAGCTGGATTGATAAAGGAGCTTGTTTAGGATATCTTCATGAATATGAAAAAGGTATTGAATGTTATAATAGAGCAAAGGATTTAGATCCTAAAGAACCAAATATATATCATGGAAGAGGGGCTAGTTATGCGAGATTGGGCAAGTTTAAGGAAGCAATTAAAGATTATGATACCATATTGAACTTAAATCCAAATGATAATCAGGCTAGACAAGTAAAAATCAAATTAACACAGCATTTAAGAAAAAATAAGGAAGAAGTGGAAAAAATTACAGATTTATTGAAAAAAAATCCTAATAATTTGAATCTAATGACTGATCTTGGAAAAGGTTATGCTAGGATAGGTCAACTTGAAAAAGCTATAGAGTATTTTGATAAAGTTCTAAAAAATAATCCAAAATCACCAGAAGCATGGAAGATGAAAGGTTTAATATTAGGACAGACTTTTAAGAAATGTAAAGAAGGTATTGAGTGTTTAGATAAAGCATTAAAGTTGGATCCAGATAATGAGGAATATTTGTTAATTAAAGGAGAGATATTGGGGTATAATAAAAAGCATCAAGAGGCTCTTGAATGGTATAATAAAGTGCTTATGAAAAATCCGACTTTTAAAAGAATTATTAAAGCAAGACAGATTGAATTAGAGAGAGGTAAATAATATATTGCTATATTCCTCGATTTATATTAAATTTAACTAATTTTAAAAGAAAAATCTCCCTTAAATTAAATTTGAGGCATTTCTAGATTTTTTACAGTGAACATTAGGTAAATTTGCTTGATCAATAAATTTAAACTACTATAACATTTTCAAATCATCAATTGAATTGAGACCTAAAAAATAAAATGGGTTTCAATTAGTTCTCTTTATTTCTACTTTTTAGGCGGACCTTTTCCTATAAAAAAGATTTCTCCTGCCCTTAACTTGATTTTAGGATAATAAAGACAGATAAAAATCTTTTTATGAGATACATTAAATAAAATGATAAATTGATGATGCAAGAATCTTTTTTCAGTTTTTCTATTTATTTGAAACAAGAATTTTATAATTTTGATATGTTGATGGATCTTTACTTGTCTTATTGGAATTGAGATTTTCTTTCTTTTCTTTTTCTTAGGGATAGAGAGCAACTTTTTAGTGATTTTTCTTAATATAGATACGGATTTTTTCAAAGTGGTAAATCCCGATAGTTTTAATCTCTGGAAAATATTAATCTTTACCTGATATTGAACATTACAAATGGAGATGTGAAGGTGCTTACATATTGTAGACACACTAACCTGCTCTGGATAATAACAGAGACTAGTTATAGAACTAACAACTCCAGCAATTATGCGATCAGTTGTATTCTTAATTAACTTCCAGAGTTTAATTAGAATCTTTCTCGATTCATAATAAAACGATATTGGTAGAGCATTCATTTCAAATATCTGAAATATCTGATTTAAAATGTATCTTATACGATCTCGGTCAGTCCGCTTCGGAAAGAATTGATTATATTGAAGTCTAAAGGCATTAAATTCCTTTTTTGTGATTTTTGAGATCTCCAATAGAGCTCCTTCATCTATAATTATGGAGTCTTCTTTGCAAAATAAATAGATGATACAGGGAATTAATTTCTCAGGATTCCTAAATTTCGACTGCGGTTGTAATTGTTCATAAATAGATTTGAATCGGATAAAAATATCGTTTTTTAGGATATTTTTGAGCCCTAATGATGTTAAAATTCGATATATTTCAGCTTTCGCTTTACTGTAGATTGCTTGTTCATTGGTTTTATATCTATTAAGTATTTTAAGTCTTGTCAAATTAGAAGGATATCCCTTATTCTTTAATTCTGAAATGGTACCGATTCTTGTACTGGTTAGATTTGGCTTGTTTTGTAATTTTTCAATATTATATGGTCGATGATATACGATTTTTTGAATCTCTAAGACTAATCCGCAATCTATACAGACATATCCTTGAGAAGTTTCTATTATATTTGAGGAATTGCATAAATTACAATTAAAGTCTATAAAAGGATGATAAATCATCTTTATCACTATTTCTTCTTATCTGGGAATTATCTATTTTTGGTTAATATGATCATATGATGAATCAGTATATAAATATATCCTATATTTATGATAAATAAATTCTAAAGCTTATATTTTTTTATCATAATGCCTACTATAGTATTTATATGCCTGAGAAATATGATTTGAAGTTAAACCCTATGATTAAGAAGATTGTAGATCTATATCTGATTATTAATCCTGATCCACTTTCTCAATTAAAATTTGCTTCAGATCATCTTAGACTAGTTATCCATGAAGAAGTAAATCGCATTTTAGATTATTTACAATCTGAGAGAAAAAAGAATCCTAAAATTGAAGAATTGCTCAAGAAAAAAGAGAATTCAGAGATACTTAAAGCTCTGGAAAAAGAATCTCGTTTTAAGACTTAAAAGCGATTTTTCTCCTCTTTAATTTTAAAATGATGAATAAGTGTGATTCCTACTGAAAAGACCATTGAAAACCATATAAGGTATAGGAAAAGAGAGAAAGAGCGTATTTTTACAAAGCATTAACCAAAAGACAAAATTCAGGTTTCAGCAGGAATCATAATTTATTGATATCTGATATTGTCTTATATTAATTATAACTATATTTATTTAAAGAAAAAACATTTTATTTACAGCCATTTATCAATTCTCTCATTCTTAATTGATTTTGGTTTCCTTCTCTTTGATTCATATAGTTTCATTTGTGTTAAGGTCATTTCAGGCATTGATGGATGCTGAACGAGGCTGTATTTTATCACTCTTTCCAAATTATCAATACACACCAACACATTTCCAAAATGGGTGATGACTTGCCCGCCTTTTGGCTTGAAATCGGAGAATCGATTTTGAGGGGCAGTTAAAACAATTAAGGGATTTAATTTTGCCAATAATTGTTTGATTCCGCCAATTGCCTTCCATAGTCCTTCATATCTCTCCGTCTCATACTCAAATAACTGCGTTATCCCTGAAATCATTACCACATTTATTGAGTTTAATTTAATGATTTGGTTTTCAAGCACCTCAACCATCTGATCCCAGGTAAATACCCTCGATATTAAGATATTTTCCAGAACGATTCGTGGATTTAGCTTGAGGCTTAAGGCATACTTAGAGATGTTATAGGGATTGAAGCGGTTGATTCCATCGATATAAGCAATTTTAATAGAACAGTTAGATATTCCATTTTTGCTGAGAATTATCTGGGAATTTACAGCAGTTTTCAGCAAGATATTGGTCGTGATGCGCCTGTCTCCGTAGAGTAAATAAAGGAGATCCATGTGAAATCCGCCGAGCAGGAGCCTGTTGAGTGTCTCATCTCCAGTTGGGATGATTGGGATGCTTTCCTTCTTTTTAAACTCCCTTAAACCTGAGTCAAATACCATTAATAAGGAAGAAAAAATGCCGACTTAAAAGAGAAGATTGAGTGAGAAATTACTGAATTAGAAATTTAGTATTAAAAAGAAAATAAAAAGGAATGAATAATTTAAATGTCAATTATTTGAGCATCATCATATAAAGTTGGGGGCAATGTTATTGTGGAAGTACTGTCTTTATAAATTATCGCAGAATTATAAGGATTACCGGGTGTTCCAAAACACCGTAACTCATATACAGTAGTATTTTGTAAAAGATAAACTTGGGACTGTTCAAAACAATCCAAGTGCGTTATATTGCAATAGCGAATTGTACCTTGTGAATTAGAATAGAAAGCTATAGACATATGAGGTAATAGATTAGTTGTATTTAAAATACTGTTATCAAAAACATAGCATACAATAGCATAACGAGTTTTACTTATCCGCAACTGTACTGCAATTTTCATATAAATGAATCGTAGAATAATGATTTAATATCTCTAAATTAATAATATCAATTTTTCCATTGCCAAATCCATTGATAGAGTGATCTATTTCAGAATCCAGAATTGTCAAATTTCCGTATACATACAATTCTCCTCCGAGAATTTGGGCATTTTGAAATGTAACATTATTTCCTTCAGGGATTAATACATTTTTTCCATAAAGCTGTAATCCAGTATATATACCCGATAACAGTTCAATCATATTTTCAGATCCAGGTGGTCCTTCAGGTCCTTCAGGTCCTTGGATTCCATCAACTACTTGAAAATTTATCATATTATATGCTCCTAAACCTAGACCAGAAAATCCAATAATACATCCAATAATTCCAACAAATAACCCTATATTTCGTTCCATTTTTTCCTCACCTTATTTATTTTTTTAATTACATTTTATAACAAAATAAATAGTATTGATGTCTTTTTATAAAGTTATAGACTTAACCTATTTCAACTATTAAAATATCATCTCTAAATAAAGAAATATCAAAGAAATTATTGGTTTTGAAACATTTTTAGATTTAATTCGTTTTTATTGAATTTTAAATATTATTAAATTATCGCTATAAAGATACAAAATTGATTTATCTTAATTATTAAGGAAGAATAAATGTTGATATAAAAGAGAATATAATTTATAATTACTTTAGAATTAATCAAATTAAATTTGTTCAAAATTTTTTTTTAAGTCTCTCAGCAAATTTATCCCTGTATCTGTCATGCTATATTCAAATCTATCACCGCCGAGTAGAAGAATCTCTTTTTGTTGTCGATAGATATAACCCTCCTCCATCCATTTCTTAATTAGACCTTCAACTGTAGTGTAACTTAAATTAAATTCATTACAAATAGCTCTCACTTCTGTTGGTCTATTTTTAAATATATAAAGAAGGATATTGAGGTATAGTTTTAGCTTTTCAATTTTCATATTTAAACGATATTTCCTTATATTCAAACAACATATAATCTTTATTATTTAAATATTCTATCTTTCTTCTTGAATTTTCCCAATTCCACGATCATTTGTGATCCGTATCACTAAATAAGGTAATATTTAAATATTATTATTTCCATTTACTAAATTAGGGAATCCGGATCACGAGATTCCGTATTATACAAAAATTCAGAATTATGATTTCAAAAATACAATTAGACGAGGAAGCCTTAGATTTAATAGATAAAATAAGCGATATTTATAAAATTAAGAAATCTGATTATCCTACCAAAATTAAGATAATTTGTAAAGAGTCAATTAAGAGATTTTTTGAATGGAATCAGAGACTCATTTCTGTATTAAAAGCCACATTTAAAATCATAGATACTTATTTTCCTCATATCCTTGATACTGAATTAGAAATTACTCGTGATCTTTTACACTATTATGAAAAATTAGTGAAGGAGAATGAATATGCAAAGAGGTTTGAATGAATCCAAAGAGCATTATTTTTTAAAGCATTCCTTAAAAGAATCATTACTCAATAACCTGTCTAATATTTCCTATTGTAAGATTGAAAAGAATGTGGGATAAAGAAGAGCAGATATATTTCTTACTCTTAGCTCAGACAAAAATATTGCTGTCGAAATACAAAGATCGCCTATTTCTATTCATAGCCTAATTGAACGTACAAAAGATTATAATCATCAAGGAGTATATGTTCTGTGGATACTTGATTCAAAATCTTCTGCGGTAAATTCAACACGCCATCCTAAATACGTTAAAAATGTTAAAATCTCACAATTGGAAAAATATCTTCATAAAATGTATGGGGGAAGGGTCTATTATATTAGGAGAATAAAAAGACTAAAGAATCTTAATTCAGGGGGTTTTTATTTTTTTGCCCTAAATTTCTCCCCTGCTTTAAAGAAAAGATATCGAAATAAAAGATTTCGAAAAGGATTTAACCGCTATTACATCATGAACCAGAATGTTGTTAAAATTCCCTCTCTTGATCTTCTCTGCTCTGAGTTTAACGGTGTGAAGATTGTTCGGTTCCACGATAAGAATTTCAACAATTTAGTAAAGCAAGAGATTTTAAAGTTCTCTAAACAGCTTTCTTTTCAACGTAATTTGACGGGAAAAGCGTTACTCAAGCGTATTTTAAAGCAGTTTAAAAAGAGATATGATAGACAGGTGTTATATCGGGCATTGTTATATTTAATAGACAAGGGATTTTTAAACATTCCTACAAACTTAATAAAGAAATCAAACAAATGTTATTATTGGCTTCCGAGGGGATGCATGTGAATAATGAAGACCACCATATCTTAACCGAGGAATCGCTTTATTACCAACTAATAGAGTACCTGTTATCTAAGAACAATTCTGAGCAGAAGAAAGAAAAATTCCTAAACCAGTTGTTAAATACCCCTCAAGCAAGAGCGAGTGAACTTGTTCAAAGTAATTTACTTTTCTTGTACTATGCTTCAGAGGAAAAATCGAATGATTATGATAATATTGGAAAAGATGTTAAGGAAATTGCCGAGCAAGAGAAGAATTTGGTAAAATCCTTGCTGAAGGACTGCCTTTATTAAGGTTACTTTATATTAAAATTAATGAGATTGATTAAATTAGTAAGAGGGCTTTTATGAAAATAAGAAAGAAGCAAAAGGAAATAAAAGAAGTAGAAAATCCTAATCTAAATTTTCATGATTTATCAGAAGAAAAAAACCTTCTAAATTTGATATTAAAAGAAGAACTCAAAGAATTTGAATTTAAAAATAAGGATAAAGAATAATTCAAAAAATATAGAAAGGATAATATAATAAAAGATAAGATTATTTTTCTATTACTTTTTGAATTTTTAAAATATAATTATCTGCTTCTTTAATTAATTCTTCTTGGAGATAGTCTTCTTGTGTTAATTTAATATTTTTATTTTTTTTTAATCTATCAAAAGAATGTGTAGCTAAATTCCTTCCTCTTCTCAAGAATTCTAAAGCATTCTCATAATTTTTAATTTGATAATAACATATACCTAAGTTTATATAAGCTTCAGTTGGTGTAAAGTGAAGTTTTATTGCAATCTCTAGCTTCTCAATTGCTTTTTTATATTCTTCAAATTTCATATAAATCTCTCCATACGTATTGAAATAATTTGCTTCTTCAGGATCAATTTTTATTGATTTTTCTATTGTATCTATTGCTTCTTTCTTGTTACCAGAATTTGCTAATTGAATTGCCTTCTTTGGATATAATTGTGCTCTAAATTGATTTGCATGGCTGGTAAGAACTGACTCTTCTATATCAATAAGTTTAAGGGCATCATCAATTCTTCCCAAATCTTCTAATATACCAATCTTATCTTGTAGATATACGAATTTTTTTGGCTTAATCTTAAGCGCTTTATTGATATTTTTTAATGCTTCAGAATTCTCTCCCATTTTATTGAGAATAAATGCTTTTTTATAATAATTCCATGGTTTTTTATTATTTTTCTTAATTAAATCATTAACAACAATTAAAGCTTCCTTATATTTCCCTACTCTTTCCAATGCTTCACATTTGGTAGATAAGAATTCTTTTAGATCCATTGAATATTTTTGCTCAAATTGATTTATTGTCTCTAAAGCTTCTTTAGGTCTATTCAATGTTAACAGATAATTAGCCTTTTGACCATGATATTTATGATTAATACCATTACTATGTTTAATTGCATTTTCTACATATACAAGGGCTTGTTTATAATTATTATCTACATATGCATTAATGATTGAAAGTAGAAAATGTGCTTCTGATACTCTTGGATTAAGATTTATTATTCGATTTAATAAAGTTTTTGATTCTTTATAATTTTGCATTTTCATCAGAAGTCGTATTTTTGATATATAATAATCATATTGATAATTTGAGTCTTCATAACTTTTTATTCGCTTTTTAGATTTCTTTTCTTCAGAGAATTCTTCTAACCAATTTTTACCTAATATTCTTAATCCTTTAGGACTTAGTTTAATAGCCTTATTAATTACTTCTAATGCTTCTCTATATTTTTTTAATTCAGCAAGAGCAAAAGCTTTAATTTTTAAAATGTCTTTCGCATGTGGATTAAATTTCAAGAATTTATCTGCAATCATTATTGCTCTTTCATTTTCATTATTTCTATATAAATCTAATATTTCATTATGAAAATTTGCTTCTATTTGAAAATAACATTCTGAATAAAATTCATCTAAATCTTCCTTTGATATATTTTCAGGAGGATCTGAAAAAACATTATCAAATACTTTTTTAGCATACGATATCTCCTCTATATCTATTAATCTTGATACTATCACATCAATTAATGTTATACTATCAATATCTTTCATAAGACTGGCTATTTTATTAAATTCCTTTAATTCAAATAAGATATCGACTTTTTTTGAGAAAAATTGAATGCGGAAATAATAATAATTATTATTTAATTTTCCATCTTCCTCATTTCTTAATTGTAAATCTATTTTTTTAATTTCATCTAATCCAGTATTTATAGTTTTCAATGCTTCTCTAAAATTATGTTCGCTAGTTAATGTTTCTGTTCTTTTTAGGATATGATTTAAAAAATTTAATTTTTTATCATCAATGATTTCATATAAAATATTGGTAGATTTATCTTCGGTAATATTGATCTTTTTTACAGGTTTTTGGGAAATCTCTTCCATTTTAGAGAACATATTATAGATATCGAATGATGTAACACTCTTTTGATTATATCTATATCTATCAAAGGATTCATATTCTTCTTCAAATTTATATTCCAAGTGTTTTATAAAATCTTCTAAGAATTCTGTAAGTATATATTGAAAATTATTATCTAAAATACTATAATTTTCACAAATTTGCGAAGCTATATCATATAAATCTTCATCATTTATAGAAAAATAATTTCTATTATAGATATTTGATACTTTTTTATCAACAGATTTTTTAGATTTTAGATCTAACATTCGTATAAATTTTGATTCAAAATACTCCTCAATAATAATTTTCATCATTTTGTAGATTAAATCTTTTTCATGAAAATAATAAATACAATTACCTTCTTCTATCTTAATTCTAAAAATCTTTATTATAGATTTTGCCTCTTTAAATATCTGATGTATATAATATTTAAGATTTACAATATCTAATCCATATTTTTTACAAAAATTTTCCTCATTTATGCAAATTGGATAATTATCAGGATGATTTAATACAAGATATAATAAAAATAGATTATAGTTATTTTCATTATTTCCAAAGATATCTTTATAGGAAGAATAACTAAAAATAATCTTATAATTATTAAAACGATATCTTATATTTGATTTCTCAATATTGTATTTATTGAAAAAAATTTGATTTGATTGATTCATTTTTGATAAAATATTAATCTTTTCTTCATGAATTATCTTTGGATCTCGCCCTTTTTCCTTTAAAATACTTAAATATTTTTCTCTACCTTTATCGGTAATTTTATAGACAGAATGACTGATCTCTGATATATTGTCCCTCACTATATATTGTCTATTCAATAATCTATCAACATTACTATAAAATGAAGATGATCGAATTCCACAATTTCTATTTTTAAAATCTCTTGCCCTGCAAAAAGTATTATTTGCAAGCATCCAAAGAATTCTTTCCTCATTATTTAATTCTAAATTATTAGGAGGAAATTGTATATCTTTCCTTATACTTTTTAAATCTTTTAATCTTTGTATTCCTTTATCTGTAATAAAATATGTTTTCTTCCTACCTATTTCTCCTTGTCTATTTTCTCTCGGCGTATTAATTTTCTGAATATAACCATTATTTTCGAGCTTTTTTCTATAATCATAAAATGCAGTTTTTTCCATATACATTTTATTGAAATCTCGCTTTTCAAATATAAATCCCTCTGGATTAAATTCTAAAGTTCTTAAAATGTTATATTCATATCTCCTTGGTTTTAAATCATCTGGATATGGCATAATTTTTTATCACCAACTATATAAAAACAATAATTGATAATATTTATAAAGATTGTCCCAAATTCCGTACTTTGTCCCATACAATTGAATAAAATAGTTGGAATTCTTCTATTATAATAAAAGATAGGTATTTTAAAAAATGTGTTTAGAACCGATTATAGAAAGATTGACACGGATTAAGAATATTAAAATTATTTTGGATTGTAATAATATAGCCTATTCAAGAAATAATAAATTAAAACCACCAAGTCTTTCTGATATTTTATTAGTGTATGAACTTTTAAAAGAAAAATTACATTTTAAAAAGAAAGATATTATTTGTATTTGCGATCCCGCTTTAAAATATAGAATCGATAAACCATTAGAGTATAAAGTTCTAAAAAAAGAAGGCATTTTAATTGAAGCTCCGAAAGTTGCTGATGAGTTTATTCTTAGTTATGCTCTAAAGTATGATTTTTGCTTAATTATTTCAAATGATAAGTTTAGAGAATATATAGAGCAACTACCAAATAAAAGATGGATTGAGGATAGACGAATTTCATTTCTTCTTATTAATGATGAGATATGCCTAAGTCCAAATATAGAATATAGCAATGTTCCTAATTTCCCAGAGAATAAAGAAAAAATAAATCAATTTGAAAAAATAGATTCTCAGATCTCTACTTTAGATGTATTAAAAAGAATAGAGCATACAAAAGGAGAATTTGATTTATATTAAAAAAAAGGTGAAAAAAAAATTGAATTATATAAAATATAAAAAGCCCACAGTTAGCAATCTTCTTAATAAAAAATATGGGAAGATAATGCTACATAATGAAGGGGAACGCGGTATTGTTCTCCATGAATCAAGATCACAATTCTTAAACCAAGTCTTCAAGACTTCAGATCGTTCAAATAAAACAAATATCAGGATATTTAGCCAGAGAGTCACCAAAGCTGTTAATGATAAACTTTCGAATATCCGTATAAGTGATCAGTATATTCTTTACCATGAAGATGCTAAAATTCTACTTAATATTCTAAAAAAAGAGATACTGCATATAGCAAAACAGCATTCGAAGCAAAATTATGGAATCATCATCCCAAGAGAAATTGAGACAGATTTCTTCGGAGGAGAGCCAAGTCTTGAATATAAGGGTGAGGGGAGAATAGGCGGAATAAAAGTTAATGGAAGGATTGATAATTTAATAGAAATCAATTCAAATCATTTTATTGCTCAAGATTTTAAATCCTATGAATATGAGTTAAATATTGATCCCCTTGATTCTGAATCAAAAGACCATCGTAATTTCATGCAGTTATGTTTATATGCAATAATATTTGAAGAAGCGAGAAATCAAAAATGTAAATCAATACAGCTTGTCTACTTTCCCAATAAAGTAATTAAATATGAGTTTACTGAAGAGTTAAGGAAAAAGGCAATAGAATTTGCGAAGGATACTGCGTTTGAAGGATATGAAGATGTGAGTCTTGATTTTGATGTAGATACTGAGGTATTACCTATATCAGAAGAAGAATATACTATCAATGGATCAGAATCTCTGATTAAAAAAGGAGAGAATCTTATACCTAAAGATATAATCGAGGATCTCAATGATGAAAATGATTGCCTTGGATGGATAAATACAATCCCTGGAAAACCACTTCAATTAATAAAGGGAAAAGAAAACAAACTTAAGGGGTATTTATACCCTTCAAAAGCTTCCTTAGTAAAGGATGGGCATTGCGTAATCGTCGAGAAAGAGGATGGTGTTAGAATTATGTGCATTGTGGAAAAAATAGACTGTTTAGAAGAGAGCGCCTCAACAATAACTAAAACCCACAAAGAGGAACATTATAATATAAAATTAAATCCTGTTGGAGAATTTAATCCAAAAGGCTATCAGGAGCTTCGACCTCAAACAATAATCGGCGGAAAAATCAAAATCCCAACGCAGATCGAGTTTTTCCAATTTAAAAATCTCCCCTTAAATGGGACTGTAATTGGAAATATCGCTGAAAAAGGCGAGCAATATCCATATCATCTCGATCAAAGACTATTATATCAAAGCATGTTCATAGGCGGAGTACAGGGTACTGGAAAGACTTCTGCCTTAAAATTCCTTACCCTAAAAATCAATCAAAAAGATAATTCCCCTAAAGTTATTATCCTTGATAATGAAGGAGAATACAGAAATATCATAGATATACCAACTACGGATATATCAAGAGGTCTAATGGAGAAATTGAATTTAAAATCACTTGATACTGACCAAGTAGGGATCATAACCTTAGATTCAGAGGATAGAACCTGCCTTTCTCTTAATGCAATTGATCCGTTAGATTTTCCCTTTTTATTAAGAGAATTAACTCCAATTACCCATGATTCTTTGAGTACTATCTTGTATGATATTGTTGAGGAAAATAAAGGTATGGAGTTCACTTTTCCAGTATTACGAAGTAAAATAATTGAATATGCAAATCATGAGAACTATACATTAGCAAGTGTGACAAAGATGGCTATTTGCAGGGCATTGAATTCAATAGCATTAAAAATTTTTGACATTCCTGAATATGAATCAATTGATATCATTTCACATTTCTTAACTAAAAAAGTTATTATTATTGATACTCACAATCTACGTGATATACATCAGAGAATTGTTGGTTTGTATTTACTTGCCCTCTTACATAAAATTGCCTTGAAGAGTGAACAAAACCTCAAACTTCTTTTGGTGCTGGATGAGATTCAGAGACTATTACCCAAATCAAAATCAAATGCCGATTCTGAATATCAAAAAAGGATAATGGGATTTCTCGATGAGATCGTTCACAGAGGGCGTAAAAGGAATTATGGAGTGATATTTGCTACTCATAGCCCCTTAGATATCAGTAAAGAGATTATTGATCTCTGTAATATTAAAGTATTCTTTCAAATTCAGGGGCAGACAAATTATTTACTGAAAGAGTATTTAGATAAGGAAGAAAGGCGTCAACTAAAGGATTTTTCAACTGGAGAAGCGTTTATCATGAGTAAAGGAAAACATCAACCAGTAATTATTAGGTTTCCCTATCTTAATTAATCTTAAATTATTCTTTTTTTTTTAATGTTTATTGATTATAAACTTATTTTTATAACTATTTGTATGTAAATAAAGAAATTTTAAATGTATCGATATAATAATATATATAAAAAGACAAAATCAAATTTAATATTTGATGATAATGTCAGATAAATTTGATACTTGGAAATCTAGATATAAAGATTTAAAAGAATTAACGGACCATAGAGTAATTCCTTTTGCTGGGAAGGTTGAGATTAAACAATATAAGGCCAAAGATACTATATTTAACCAAGAAGTGATTCTTAAAAAAATATTTGTTAATGAAGAACCAGAAATGCAAGATTTAGCTCAATATCTTTGGCATTATGAAATTTCTCTCAATCAAAGAGCACTCAATATATTTGAAGGCAAAACTCTTATTAAATTAATTGATGGAGCCTATGATCCTGAAGAAAAATGTTTTATTCTAGTTACTGAATCTGGAGGTAGATGTCTTAAAAATTTATTATTAACTGAAGATAATGATGAAGATGTAAGTTCTATTCTTAAATTAAGGAGTGCAGAATTCTCAAAAAAAAAAATATGGGAGGGAATTTTAAAATTATCGGAAGGCTTAGGATGCTTGCATAATGCAGGATTATTGCATAGGAATATATCATTAGATACTGTATATTTCAATGGAAATGCTTTCAGAGAAGGTGAAAGCCATTTTCTCAAGCTAGGTGATTTTAATTGGAGTATATACCTTTTTTCAATATCAAATTTTGTCTCTAATGAAATTTCGCGGGAAATAATCCAAAATAATCTTCATTTTTTTAGAGCACCTGAATGTCTTGATATTGAAACCTTTAGATCAGATATTTTTTCTTTTGGTTTGGTATTAGCATTTCTAGTTTATGACTTTGATAATATTGATATCTTTTTAAAATCTGATTTAACTGAAAGAATTGAACTATATGAATCCATAAGAGAAAAAATCCAATTTACAGAAGGAATTGAAGAAGAAAAAAAGATTATCTTAAAAGCTATTGAAATTGATCCAGAACATAGATATGAGAGTACTGAAGATCTTACACAAGCAATAAGAGAATTTGTTAAGCAAATAAATTATAAATTTTCTTTTAATTCAAGAATGCCAATATATTTCCATAGAGATATTAATAGCTCTTTTTTAAGAAGTATAGCAAGAAGAATCGATATTAACATACAAGGATTAAGGGATGATCCTAATGAATTTCTTATTAATGAATTACACAATTGTACTTTATTTTTAACAGATAATAGACAGTGGCCATTATGGACTATTGGAAAAAATGCGAAATATAAATTTAGGAGAGCTCATAATAATAGAAATCTTGCAGAAATAGCAATTCTTCATAAAAGAGAAGAAAGGGATTTCTTTTTGACAGATCATAAAGTATTAGGGGTAGGAGAATTTTATTGGTTAGATAATAGAGAACGAGCTTTTGGAGTTTGGGAACAAAAATTTGCAGAATCATTATCTCAAATAAGAACTTTAGATCTCAAACCTTCTGAATATGAGCGTGAAAAACTTGATTGGTTAAATGCTTTAAAACTTATTACTGAAGCGGAAGAAGAAATAGAAAAAAGAAATATTTTTGAATATGAGATTATAGAAGACTCTAAAGATATTGAAGTTCAAAAGGATCAAAAGAGATTTATCATTATCAATATCTATAATAATTCGGAGTATACATCTTTTTTAGATGTATTAAGAAATTCCCAACATAAAACAGTAGAATTGGTTAATAATCCAGAATTAAGAGAGAAATTCAAACGAAAGAGAAAGTGGAAAATAATTGAAACAGTTGATGAAAAAGATAATACTAATACCATTATTAAATTGCAGGAACTTAGAAAAAATGAAGATCCTCCATTAAGTGGATTTTTAAGATTTTGGGATTTAAGATCCACACTATTTCTATTAAGAAGGAAATATATAATAATCCAGAATCTTGAGCAATATTCTTATTTAATTGATGCCATCTTAAATCCCGCGGTCTCACATCAATATTTTCTTGGAGAAAAAGAGAATGATATAGTAAAATTTATTTTTTATACATTTCCAATTTTTATTTTACAAGGTCCACCAGGCACCGGAAAAACATGGACCGCAAAGGAACTGATAAAATTAAGTCTTAGTAAAGATCCTTTTAAAAGAATTTTAATATCAAGTAAGGAGCATGCGGCTTTAGATGATTTACTTTATAAAACATTTAAGATGTCGCAAAAATTAGAAATTTATCCAAGACCAATATTAGTACGTCTAATTAGTACCGATAGAGAGAAGGATTATACCCCAAATTCAACACCTTTTAAACATTTTCCAAAACAAATGACAATTAAAATGCTAAATGATATATTAAATTGGAATCCTGAAAATGAGAAGTATAATGAACTTAAAATATCGATATCTGAAATATTAAAGGAAGAAATAATAGCACCCAGTAGAGAATGGGTAGATATTATTAGGGAAAGTGCTAATTTAATCTTTTGCACCAGTACCGCACATGATTTAAGAGAATTAGAGTTCACATCACCAAATTTTGATTTAGTAATTGTTGAAGAAGCAGGAAAAACTTATCCTTCAGAATTATTTCGTCCATTACAATTAGGAAATAAATGGATTTTAATTGGAGATCAGAATCAATTGCCTCCTTTCCGTCTAAATGATATTGAAAGAATTTTAAATGAAAAGCTGGATTTGATTGAACAAGAAAATAAAGATAATAACGAATTTAATATAACTGAACATTTTAATTTTAAGAAACTTGTATTAAGTGAATTAAAAATATTCCAATCAATGTTTAATAGATTTAAAAGTATAAGTCCATCTTATAAATCATCAGATAAAAGAAAATCATGTGATACACTAATGGACCAATATCGATTACCTTCTAAAATTAGTAAAATGATTTCAAGTGTTTTTTATGAAGAAGAATTTAATCAAAAGATTTTAGATAGTGATGATTTTATAGTAGAACCAAGTATATTTAAAAATGAACAGTTAATTTGGATAAATACAAAGAGAAATAGAAGATTTAATGAAGAAAGAAAGGGCACTGATATTTTTAATTTAGGGGAGGCTAAGCTTATTCTAGATTTATTAAAATTATTTAAAATATCTAAAAAATATACAGATTTTAAAATAGCGATTTTAACACCTTATAAGGAACAAATGGAAAAATTGAAAATCATTCTCCCAAATAAAATCGAAAATCTACCAGAAATAAATATTAAAGAATCTTGCTATACTATTGATAGATTTCAAGGACAAGAAGCCGAGCTAGTTATTATTTCATTAGTAAGAAGTAATTCTAAAGAAATTGCACAACTCGCATGGGGTTTTGTTCTAGATTCAGAAAGATTAAATGTTATGCTCTCAAGAGCCAAGAAAATAGAAATTATTATTGGAAATTATGATATGGTTCTTAATCATAAAAAAAATCCTTATATGGACAAGTTTGTTAAATTTGCAGAATTTATTAGAGAGAATGGTAAATTAATTGATTTTGATCAGGTGAATAACTAAATTGGAAAATATAGAAGAAATGAATAATTATTTAGTAATACCTATACGTATGGAAAAATGCGAAATTGTAATAAGAAAAAGCAGAAGATTATCGAATTTTGAAATCTTTATCTTGAAATTTATCTATATTGATAATTCTTTAGTAAATTTACTAAAAGCTTTTAATGTAGGTGCTCATATCATGAATTATATTCTTGCTCAAATGTTTTATGCAGAATTGATTAACTTAGATTTAAATCGAGGCGTTGTCACTCTTAGTGATGAGATTTTTGATTATGTAGAAAATAATAGGCTTGATGAATATTTAAATGTGGAAGCTAATGTTAGCAAATTTCCTGTGACTATAATTCAAGAGAAAATAGGTGGCGAGATTTTTATTGAAGATATTGTTAAAGATTATTTAAGAAATCCCCCTAAAGAAACAACTAATTATATAAATCTAAAAGCTTCTCCGTCTGAATCATTTCAAGATTTAAAAAACTATTCTCTGAATAAATATACAAAATGTATTCGTCCTAAGATTCAATCTGATTTTGAAGATGTTGAAAAGATCAATTTTTTATACCCTATTCATCGAGATTCAATGTATATTTATCTTCCAAAGGAAGAAAATAAATTTTTTGATTTGGATTATGATGTTTTTCCACTTTCAGTCCAGAAATCTTGGCAAAATGCATATAATTCACAATTTAATGATGAAAAGGAAATAGATCTATCAAAATTCATTAGAAGTCCAAGAATTATTACTAATAATAAACTAATTAAGGATATAAATAAAAGACTGGATTCAATTCAATCAATTATCCAAAATAAAAAAGAAAATGCAAAATATTTATTTTCTTTCGAAGATGAACTTGAAACTCTTAATTATAAGGCTAATGATATAATTACTCGCATAGAAAGTGTGAATTCAATCAATTTTTTTATTAAAAACTCAGAAGTAATAAAAGAAATTTTAAAATGCGCTAAATTATCTACGAGCTATATTTTAATTTGTTCAGATATATTGAATATAAATAATATCCATTTCCTTCAAAATATAATTAAAGAATCTAAAAAAAATAACGTAAAAATATTTTTAATTTGGGGACTAATTGAAGATATACCAAATATAGAGAAAAAGAAAAAATTTTCAGATTTTAAAAAAGAATTGTTAAAGAATTTAGACAGGATTGATGAAAAAAGAGTAGTTTTTACTTTAGCAAGTACAAAAATAGATAGTAATTTTATCATTATAGATTTTAATAAAATTTTCTATAATAATATGTCCTTTTTTGGTAATGATTATTATAATGAAAGTGATCTTATTCCTACGTTATATATTGAGGGCGGAAGTAGTCCGGTTGATTTCTCCCAATTTGTTATCGATTACTTACCAGATTCATTAGAGCTTAAAAAAGAATTGGAAAAATATCTGAAAGTTGCCCATTCCATTTATTTTAAAGAACTGAACCCGAATCGAAAAAAATTGGTATTACGATTAAAAAAATCAGTAGAAATGCTGGATTACTATTTATTAAATAGTGAAATAGAAGATGCTCTAAAACTAATAAGACTTTTGAAAGAATATCTCATATCAATAAATAACTATTTTACTATATCTTTAATTTACAATTTTGAACATGAAGATATTTTATTCGATATGATGGATGAAAATAAGGATCAATTTCATATAATTACAGATGATCTAAATGATAAACGAGTTGGTAATGTTTTAGCTTCATTTCTAGCAAATATACCCTCGCTTTCAATCATTTTAATTACTCCTGATCTTAATGATATATCTAATTCATGGGATCTAGGTAAAATAAAATTAGATAATATGAAAAAAATTTCCGATAATTTAAATTATTCTGAAATCGAGAAAAATCTTAAACTAAATACGATAATTTCTGCAAAGAATTTGATATATATGTCGAATTACAGGATTTTGGCGCCAATTGGGAGGAGAAATTTCAAATTTCATTCAAAAAAAATTGGAATTATTGCTAATTCAGATGATTTATATCAAAGATTTTTGGCATTCGCTAAGAATATACAATAGTTCTTGAGAAAAATATTATTATATTATTAATAAGTTTGAAAAATATTATCAATTTAATGATCTCTATTTATTAATAGTATTTAATGGTTATTAAAAGGTCCTATACAACTATCAATTCAAAAAGATCGCATCAACTTGTCTAATAATTTAAAAAATAAAGATTTATTTGTTCCTTATCTCCGCTATTAAGAAAAATTCGTTAAAATAAATTTTGAATATTTTTACTTTTAGTCTTATGCATATAATTAAGATAAAATAATGAAAAATCCTTTAATAGTTTTAAATTATTTATTACCGAATTTGAACTTCTTGAAGATAATAAAAGTTTAGTTTTAAGAAAGGAATATGATATTTTAAGAAACAAGGTTTAATTTGCCTTTTAGTTCAATTGCTTCATCAATTAATCTAATATTCTCAATTCTCCCCTTAAACCAATTAAACATTAAATAATCTTCAAAACTGTTTAAAAATGAATCATATTTCCAGCTTGGGATGTACCCTCTCGGGCGTAATTCCGCATTGTAAAATAACTGCTGGTGAGCAGGTTTGTAGGCGGAGACCATAACTTCAGCATATCTCACTCGAAGGTGATACATGAACTCCTTAAATTTACCAATAAAGACCGCCAGAGCTTCCAACGAGCTAACTTCATACTCCGTCTTCTCGATGTTCTGCACTCGTGGAGTGTAGAGGAATGTAAAGTGATCAATTGAGTTCTCAAAAGAGAAAGTGATATGATAATATCCAAACTCTGATCTCTCAACCGAGACATTAAGCTCTTTTTTTAACTGCTCAACCTTCTTAAGATCTAATCCTAAGGAAGGTCGATATGAATCCACTTTTCCTAAATTATAGCGATTGTTCGAGTAATTATAGTATCCCTTTACTTCAGGCAGGAATGATTTTCGGAGTAATGGTACTCCTTAGTTCTTTAAGTGCCTTCGAATCATAAATAATTTGCATTACATCAGACTTCCCTTTTCCGAAAAACAAATCCTTATTTGGCAAAAACGCAATCGGCTTAATCCCGCACACATTTGCCAAATACTGCGAGCTTGTATGGGAAGTCCTATTCTTGCTGTACCACACGTAAATCTCATCCTTAAGCTCGCTCCAGATCCCGATCATGCTTCCAATGAGTGCCTTCATGGAGTCAAGCTTTCCCTGAACTCTTGGAGGTACGTTAAATCCACGCATGTATCCCCTTTTGTTTTTAAAATCCAAATGATAGGTAAAGCACCCAAGAGTTTTCTCTGTTTTGGGATGTTTAAACAAAACTCAGTGGTATTCTGAGCTCTCAATCATCCTTTTAACCTCTGAAACATCCTCCATCTCTTTATAGGGGTACATCCCTTTGTAGATATCGAGATAAATATTAACAATTGCCTTGGCATCTTGAGGTCTTGCGAGCTGGAGAATCGGGGTAATTTTTCTCTCTCGCTGTCTTTCTGAGATCTCGAAGGTAAGGCGCATTTTATTGCGTATATCGGTGTCAACGATATCTACAAAGGGATTTAAGAACTGATTTGTGGTAGGGGAAAAGAGCGTATCAAATGGTATGATATTTGTGTATTCGACGACCATGCTATCATCAAGATACTTTTTTAAAGGTTAAGGGCTAAAATAAGATGGAAGTATTTAAAGAAAAAACAAATTTTTAAATAGATATAAATTGATAACTATTTTATAATTGATTCTGAATATTTGATTTTTAGTCTTTTTATATTTAAATAATTCAAATAATTGAGATAATAATATATTTATATTGCCATAAGTAATTTCTCATAACTGCATCGTGTTTGAATTTCTATGGATGATCTTTTGAATTTTCTGATAAATTTCGTGATAGCTCTCTGGAATTTTTTATAGGAATCAAAAAATGTATTATGGGTTACCCGTTTGCGTAAAAATTTCCAAAACCACTCCATTGGATTCAGATCAGGAGAATAAGAAGGTAAATAGAGAAACTCAAGCTTTTCTTTATTAGCTTTTAGAAAAGGTTGGAGAGATAATGCGTGATGAATTCGAGCATTGTCCAAGATCATAAGAATCTTTCCTGAATCCTTATATCTATAAAGAAGACCTTCAAGAAAATGTTGGAATTGCTCTGTTTTCAAAGTATCAGAAAATGCCACATGTACTCTTCCAACTTTTGGGTCTACAGCACCAAAGAGGTGTTGACGTAATCGACTGCTTGAAGTGAATACCTCTGGTTGCAGACCTTTGAGAGACCACGTACGCGTGATTGTTGGAGAAAATTGAACACTTGCCTCGTCTTGAAATAACACTACATCGTCTGGTTTGAGAGAATCCACTTTTTTTG
>CAZGJX010000020.1:0-47175 GCA_964525635.1 uncultured archaeon | reverse complement strand
AAAGTTTTGTGATTAGAAGCGAACTTTAGTTCGCAAGGAGTTTTTTTTCTTTTTTCATTACTTAATCAATTAGGAGAAACATGTATAAAATTGATAATATTATATTTTCTCTTATTTTTGTATTTAAATATAATAAAAATTAAAAATTATAATTGCTATTTTCATTATAATTATGAAAAAAACAATAATTCCAATAGTAATTATTATCATTGATGGAATTATTTAAATTCATAAAAGAAATTTTAAACTTATTCTACGATTTAATTTTTCTGTTATAAGAATTCCTATGTTTAAAATTTCTTATATTTATAAAAAAAAAGAAAAATGTGAATAAACAACGATGGAAAATAAAGAACTATATATATATGATGCAACACTTAGAGAAGGATCCCAAAAAACTGGAATAGCATTTTCTATTGAAGATAAAATAAGGATAATTGAGAGACTAGTTAATGATCTTGAAATACCTATGATTGAAGCAGGTTGGCCAGGATCTAATCCAAAGGATATAGAGTTATTTAATAGAATTAAGGATATACATTTAGGTAATTCAAAAATATATCCATTTAGCAGTACAAGAAGAAAGAAAACAAAAGTTGAAAATGACATAAGCATAAAGGCTATCTTAGATACAGAATCAGAACAGGCTACAATCGTTGGCAAGACTTGGGATTTACATGTTAGAGATGCTTTAGAAACATCTTTAGATGAAAATCTCAATATGATAAAAGACACAATAACCTATCTGATTGATAATAATATTGATATTATGTTTGATGCTGAGCATTTTTTTGATGGTTTTAAAAATAATAAAGATTATACTTTAAAGACTATTTTGACTGCAAAAGAAGCAGGCGCTTCTTGGATTGTTTTATGTGATACAAACGGAGGATCATTACCAAGTGAAATTTCACCAATTATTGCAGAAGTTAAAAAAATAATAGGGGATACTCCATTAGGAATTCATGCACACAATGATTGTGGTTTAGCAAATGCTATTGCAATACAAGCTTGGAGAGAAGGGGTACCTTTAATTCAAGGAACTATGAATGGTTTTGGTGAGAGATGTGGAAATACAGATTTAACAACAATTATTCCAATCTTTAATATTAAATTTAAAATTGATTCCATAAAATCTGAGAATTTGAAAAACTTAACTGATGTTTCTCACTTTATTTATGAAATGGCAAATCTACCTAGCCAAATAGATCAACCTTTTGTTGGAAAAAATGCTTTTTCTCATAAAGGAGGAATTCATATTTCTGCAATGTTAAAAAATTATAAAACTTATGAGCATATAAATCCTGAATTAGTAGGTAATTCTCGAAATATTAAAGTTTCTGAATTAGCAGGAAAAAGTTCGATATTACATATGGCAAAGAAATTTAATCTCCCTTTAAATGAGGAGAGTCCAAAGTTAGCTGCGATATTAAAGATAATAAAGGAAAAGGAAAATCAAGGTTATTCATTTGAAGGAGCAGAGGGGTCATTAGAAATATTAATGAGAAGCATGGATATGAATATACAAGATCCAAATTATTACCGTAAGAAATTCTTTAATCTTGAAGGTTTCAGAGTATTTACAGAGATGTATAAAGATAATCTTATTTCAGAAGCAACAATTAAAGTAAATGTGGGAAAAGAATTTTTTCATACAGCCGCGGAGGGTAATGGTCCAGTTAATGCTCTTGATAATGCACTTAAAAAGGCCTTAATTTATTTTTATCCAAGTATTAGTGAAATTGATTTATCAGATTTTAAAGTAAGAATTATAAATCAAGAAGGAACGGAATCAAAGGTTAGAGTCTTAGCAGAAACACATGATGAGAATGATAGTTGGGGAACGATAGGTGCTCATGAAAATATTATTGTAGCATCATGGGATGCGCTTGTTGATTCCTATATATTTAAATTATTAAAAGATAAAAAAAATTGGTAATAATTCTTAGATTTTGAATCATTAAATTTTGATTTATATAAACAAGATGATTATATATAGATTTTGAAATTTTTCTCTATTATCTTTTTAGCATCCTCAAATTCCGACACATTTATTATCTTATTTATGTCTTTTAACTCATTTAATTCATTCTTATATCTTTCTTTGAAATCTTTGGTTAATTTGTCTACAAGATTTTCGATATAAGTATTTCTTTGATTAGTTATTGCTAATACAGCAAAACCATATTTCTTACTATAATTAACAAAAATGTCAGAATTTATTGTTTGAAGTATATCAATTTGATCTGTTTTGTTTGTAAATTCAGAGAGAATATGATTTATCCCTATTAAAATATTTCCCCAAATAGTTGATTCTCCATTTATATCAATTGATTTTTCAAACTTATATGAATAAAGTAAAATACCTGTTTTATGATAGATATGAATAAAATAGATTTTATTAGTAAATCTCAAGAACATTTTTGGTTTTAAAATTATAAAAATACATTGAATTATAATTGAAATCCATAAAAAAGGAAGAAATAAGATTCTAATTGATATAATTTCAGATAAAATATAAATACAAAAAAATAGAATTGAAATAGATAGGATTATAGTGTAAATAATAAGTCCATTACCAAATTTCTCAAAATTTGTGATTTTTCTAATTTTGACTGAGTTATAAATAATAAAAATTAAGACGCAAGAATTGAATGTAATGATTAAAACTTTAGTTAAATTATCAAAATAATAAAAGATATCTTGATTAGATAATAATTTTACATAAATAGAACTGTCTGAGATTAAATTTCCTACTACTAAGCTGTAAATAAATGTAAAAAATAGAAATTTAACCATTGGAATTTTGCCATATCGTCTTAAAAAACTAAAAGCTATTGTATAAAGAAGTAAAGAAATACATTCTGTAATAATAGTATATTTAAAAATAATTCTGTTAATAATATCAGAATAATATATTTCTATCGATGCATAATAATGAACTTGAAAAAGAATACCTATAAACAAAAGAATTATGATATTTAATATAGATATAGTTTTAATTCCATATTTTTTATGATTTATAGATAAATGAATAATAGTAGTGATACTTACACATATACAAGTTAAAAATCCAATATATAGGGATATCGATAAAACACTATTCATTTTACTATTTTATTAATTAGTGTTCATGGTTATTAAATCTTCGATAATAAAAAAAAGATAAAATATTCCATTAAAAAAATTTAAATTTTAAATTTAATAGAATGATTATGGGATAAATGGATTAAAATATGCTTTTACTAGGTTTTTAGTCATATTAAATTGTGAAATATCAATAATTCTACTTTGTTCATTGATTTTTTTTAAAATCTCTTGATATTCATCTAAAAAACTTTCCATAAATAGTTTGACTGCTTTGGATAGTGTCTTATTTTTATTTTTTGCTATTATTAAAATACCAAAACCAAATTTATCATTATAATCGAATATTATATCCCTATCTTTCATTTTAATAAGATTTAATTTATCTTTTTTATCAATAAAATTAGAAAGAATATGATTAATTCCAATTAAAATAGAACCTTTTAACATAGAATCTTCTATTTCCTCCCCTCTCTCAAAATTGTATGAAAATAATAAAACACCTGATCTATGAAATACTGAAAAATCATAAATTTTATTCGTCAAAATAATGAATAAATCAAAATTTCTTAAACTAACAATATCAATAAATACAAGAAAACTAAGAAAAAATAAAGAATGTAAATACCTTAAATTAACAATTGGATGAAAGAAATAAATTATATATACAAATACATCTATCAAATAGTAGATTATGCATAAATTAAAAAGACTCCTCTTTTTTTTTGAACCTATATTTTTTGAACATATTCTCTGAATAAAAGCGGGGAAAATTAACATAATTGCGTTAAATGATATTATAAGTGAAAATAATAAATAGTCCCTTAATCTGAAAACATAACTAGATTGAATAAGAGTTATTTCAAATGCATTGAACAGAAATATTTGAATTCCAATTACTCCACTCAAAAATGAATATATAAATGCAGGTAAATATTTTATTTTACTCTCAATTAAAACATAACTATGGATAGAACCTAGCAAAGCTAACTTAATTACTCTCAATACAATGGATATATTATAGAATATGTTTACAGTTTCTATGGTAAAAATGGAATCGAATGACAAATTAAAAAAGAAAAAATAAATAATTTCATCTATATAATAGAGAAATATAAATGTAAAGTCTAATCCTTCCATAACATGTTTATCCTTGTTAATAAATAAATTTGCCATTCCAATAATTGATAGAACAATAGCTATTATTATTAAAATTATATTTTCAATCATAATTTTTTCTCAAAGGAAAATTTACTGCATCTCTTTATCATATTCTATATATCTTTATATTTTAAAAATATTTTTTTTTAAAAAAATACATTTTATCATTTGTTTTAGAATTATGATAACTTATATTATCATATTTTAAAAAATGATAATCATATTTGAATTAACTATTAATTTAAAAATAATAAGAATTATAATTCAGAATATTATCATAGATTTAATATAATTGAAAAAATAAACTATAAAAAACATATCTAACTTTATTGACATAAAATATAAAATGAATATCAATAATTATATTGAATTTCTTGGGAAAAATAAGTTGGAATTAATTAATCATTACGTAAACTCTTTTCTAGATAAAAATATTAAAAATCACATTAATGAAATTATTAGTAATATAATTAAAATATATACTAAACATATCACATTGGAAAAAAGGATAGAATTTTATGATTTAGGGAAAATTTATGAAAAAATAATTCCTTATGAAAAAAGAAAATTATCTGGAGAGATTTACACACCTAAATCAACTGTGGACTATATTTTAGATAAAATTGAATATATTCCTTATGAGTCAATTGAAAATAAGAAGATTATTGACCTTAGTTGTGGTTCAGGAAGTTTTATTTTAGAAGCAATAAAAAGATATATTGAAAGATATCATATCTTATATAAAGTAAATGATATAATCAAATTAGATGCAAATATATTAAAAAATATTATAAAGAATTTAAAGAAAAATATAATTGGAGTAGATATTAATCCTATTGCTTGTATAATTTGTCAAATTAATATTTACCTGATTTTATATAACATTTTTAACAAAATTCTAGAAAGTGAATATGATTATTGTATTCCTATTTTTGACATATACAATAAGAATTCATTAAGAATTTCAAAAAAAAATGAGTATGACTTTATTGTGGGGAATCCTCCTTATCTATTTATAAGAGATATCCCAAAAAATCAGAGAACTATCATTAAAAATCAAGAATTTGAAACAAATATAGGTCAATATGATTATTTTCAAATTTTTATTGAATTGGGAATAAAATTATTAAAGGATAAGGGATATTTGGGGTATATTGTTCCTGATTCATTGTTAGCACTTTCAAATAGAGCACCTATAAGAAATTATGTAAAAAATACTACAAAAATTATAGAAATCTTCTATACTGGACCAAAATTTGAGAATTCGGTTGTTTCAAATATAATAATAATTTTTCAAAAAGAAAAAGAAGAATCAATGAGAAATAATAACAAAATACATATTAATATAGCTAATTCTAAATTTGAGAATCCTCACAAAATTATACAAACAGAACTTGAAAATTGGGATAATCAATTTCTAATTCATTTGAATTTTAAAGATAATATAATTCTTAACCATTTAATTGATCACTTTCCAAAGGTTAAAAATCTTATAGAAGAAGATCGATTTAAAATCGAATTAAATAGAGGAGTAGAACTCTCTAAAGAAGGATTAGTTTTTTATTGCAATACCTGTCAGAAATATTATCCCCTTCCGAAAAATAAAGAAAATTGTAGAATATGTGGAGAACGATTCACAGAAGATCAAACTGAAAAAATAATATTGGATAAACCCCCTATTAGAGAAATAAGCGATTATAAGCCATATATTTATTCTTTAAAGCGATATAAAATAAAAACTTATAAATATATAAATATGAAAAAAAAAGGAATTCAGTATAAGAACTTGGATAATTACAAAAATCGAATTATCATAAGGCAAATTAATCAAAATAATTTAATATGTGCATCTTATGATAATGATCTATCATTATGCTCACAAAGTTTTTATAATTTAAAGGTAATAGATTCTCCAATTAAAGAATTTGATAATCTTTTTCTTCTGGGCTTAATTAATTCTCATCTCTTATCCTATTTCTTTATGAAATCTTTTGGTTCGTATAAAAAATTGTTTCCACGGATATTAATTGAAAAAATTAAATTTTTACCAATAAAGATTCCAGAAAATAAAAATGAAAAAATAAAGGCTCAGAGGATTAGATCTAATGTAAAGATATTATTGGATTTAGATGATCAATCAAAACAGCAGCAAAAAATTCAAAAATTGATTAATTATGAAATATATGATTTGTATCAAATTGAGAATAGTAATCGAGAATATATTGAGCAATACTTTAAAATGACTTAATAATTCTTTTAATGAGACTATAATTATTTAAATAACAAAAAAAAAAATATTTGAAAAAATTTTAAATAATTTAAAATAAAACTCTGACTAAAAATAATTATAGCATATTTAAAAAGAGAATTAAAAGAGGTACATAATAATATGGCAAGAACTGCTGAATTAAAAAGGAAGACAACAGAAACAGATATTTTTGTTAAATTAAATCTAGATGGTAAAGGTAAAAGTGAAATTGATACAGGATTTAAATTCATTGATCATATGCTTGTTTTATTATCAAAACACTCTAGAATTGATTTAGAGATTAAAGCATCAGGAGATTTAACACATCATATAATTGAGGATATAGGAATTTCACTTGGTCAATGTCTTTTTAAAGCATTAGGTGATAAAAAAGGAATAAATCGATATGGTTCAGCTCTAATCCCTATGGATGAGTCGTTAGCTCGTTGTGTTATAGATTTTTGTGGTCGTAAAGCATTAATTATAGATCTAAAATTAAATGAATGTAATATCGAAGATGTTGCTGTTGAAGATATACTCCATTTTTTCAATTCTTTTTCAGAGAATGTGAAAATGAATTTACATCTACATATTCTTTATGGAGAAGATCAACACCATAAGGTTGAAGCTGCTTTTAAAGCATTGGCAAGAGCAATAAAGGAAGCAATCAAAATTATAGGATCTGAAATCCCTTCTACTAAAGGTGTTCTTTAACTAACTAAGTAAATTCATCCATATTTTCGAAAATTTTATTAAATCTGAGAAATCTTATATATTGAGAATATAACTTTTGGAGTCCTTTGATTAAATGAAACCAAATTCTAATTTACAATTAACTTATATCCTTTCAAGTTATTGGAATGCTGATATTAGTGAATTCTCTGTGTATCCTAAAAAAACCAAAATTCCCCAAGACACTAATTTCTTTATCCTATGGATCCCAAATAATCCAACTGAAGAACATTTAATTAGTAAAATTAAAGAAACTTTTCCTAAAATCCCTATAGATTCATTAATATCATGTAATATAAATTTAGCAATTTATAATGAAAATAATTTTGTTGTACAAAAAATCTATGCTAAAATTCTTCCTATAATACCAGCAGCAAGATTATTAAATCAATTAGAAATATATGAGAGTGAAGAAATAAATAAATCATCCATTAAATATAATAATTCAATTATTACATGGGCCTTATTAACTAAATTAGTATTTGAAATGTTAAATAGGAGTAATTTTATTCCTTCCTTAGAGAAAAAAACAGAGGTAAATTTTAAAGGTAATTGGCATATATTTCTTAAAAACCAATATGATAATGAAAGATTTAAAAAAATAATAGAAAATTGTTCATGGGAGGCTCATAATTTACCAGCAAATTTTAGAATTTTAAAAAATAGTTCTAATTTAGAAGAAAAATATTATACAGAAGAGTTATGGCACCCTTCATTCTTATTCACTAATTATATGAATACTATTGGAGATCTATTGATTCGTTTTATTTTAAAATCAAAAAAATTTGGAACTTTTGAAGAATTTTACAATCCAGAGATCCTCAAAGAAAAAAAAAGAGATTTAAATCTAAGTTGGGATTATAAATTCCTAAAATCCTTGTTAAAAAAGGATAATATCTTTAAAATTTCAAGATTTCATGAGACGATTATTCCTAAACTGATTAATAATTGGACAAATACAACCCAAATATCAACAACTAGGTTTGGAATCTCACTTATTTTAAAATTAGATTATCCTAAAAATAATCAAAATGAGTGGTTGTTGAAGTTTTATATTTCATCTCAAAATACAGATGATCTTATTTCATTAGATGAGTTCTGGAGAGGTAAAAATATAGGAAATAAAATATATCAACTTGTTGAAAGCAGAGAACAACTAATTGAATCCATATTAAAGAGCTTATATATAGCAATAAAAATATACCCCCCTTTGAAAAAAGCTTTAAATGATGAATATCCAAAAGAAGTCATTTGTACTTCAGAAGAAGTAATGAACTTTCTGAGTTATCCAAAGGATTTATTGATTCAAAGTGGATTTAATGTTATATTACCAGAAGTCTTTAATATTGGAGGTAAACAACGATTATCAACAAAAATGGTCATCTCTATACCTAAAAAAGATAAAATTAAGCCTAAAACAAGTTCAATAAGTCCGATTTTTCAATTGCAAGATATTTTGAATTATAAATGGAAAGTTGAACTTGGTAGTGAGATATTAAAAGAGAATGAAATAAAAAATATTATAGAATCAGACCATCCATTAATTAATTGGAGAGGTGAGTGGATTTTAGTAGAACAACAAGATATCATCAATTTAAAAAGAATTCTTAATCCGTCTATTAGTTCTGGAGACTTTAATAAACCAGAGGGTAAGATTAATTATATGGAAGCTCTTAAATTAGGTCTATCTGGAAATATTCAGTTAGAAGATAATGGAATTGATTATGAAGTTATTATGGAAGGTGATTTTAATGAAATCATTAATAAAATTAAATTTCTAAATAAATTTGAGAAAAAATCTGCTCCTAAAAACTTTAATGGAGAATTAAGACCTTACCAAAAAGATGGTTTAACTTGGATGGCCAATATGTGTGAATTAAATTTCGGATTATGTTTAGCAGATGATATGGGATTGGGAAAAACTATTGAAGTAATTGCATTATTATTATATTTTAAAGAGAAATATCCAATGGAATTAGGTAGTACATTAATAATTTGCCCTACATCTGTATTATACAATTGGAAACTTGAATTAAATAAGTTTGCTCCAGAGTTAGATATCCTACTTCATCATGGATCTAATAGAGAAAAAGATATATCTAAATTTGCTAAATGCATACAACCACATCGAATAATATTAACATCATATGCTACTGTAAGAAATGATATCGATTTATTAAAGACTATTCCTTTTAGTGGGATAATTATTGATGAATCTCAAAACATGAAAAATTATGAAGCTCAACAAACTCAAGCAATATACAAATTACAGGGACAGTATAGAATCTGTTTGAGTGGCACGCCAATTGAAAACAGATTAATAGAACTATGGACATTATTTAATTTTTTAAATCCAGGATTACTTGGTAATAGGACCCATTTTCAAGAAAACTTTATAATCCCAATTGAAAGATATTATGATCAAGATGTTATTTTAAAATTAAAGAAAATTATTGCTCCTTTTATCCTTAGAAGAGTAAAAACGGATAAGTCTATTATTAAAGATTTACCTGATAAAAATGAAATGAAGATATACATTAACTTAAGTAAAGAACAATCGTCATTATATCAAAACCTTGCTAAGGAAGCTTTGGAACAATTTGAAAGCTCATCTTCTAATAATAAAACTAAAAATATGTTAATTTTAAATTTATTAACCAAATTTAAACAAATATGTAATCATCCCTATCAATATTTGCATAAATCTATCCCATCTGGAATCTCAGATAAAGATTATAAAGATCTTATTTCCCAATCTCCAAAATTAAAAAGATTACTTGAAATGATTGATAATGTGATCATGAATGGTGAAAAAGTTATTATTTTTACTCAATTTACTCAAATGGGAGATTTATTAGAAGTAATTTTAAATAATAAGTATAATTTTCCAATTCTTTATTTTCATGGAAGTGTTCCCGCTAAAAAAAGAGAAAAATTAATTGAAGAATTTCAATCTGATGACTTAAATAGTTCTCCTATATTAATTCTTTCTATTAAAGCAGGAGGAACAGGTTTAAATTTAACTAAAGCAACTACTGTGTTTCATTACGACAGGTGGTGGAATCCCGCAGTGGAAAAACAAGCAACAGATAGGGCGTATCGAATAGGACAAACTAAAAATGTAAATGTCTATAAATTTATTACTTTAGGAACAATTGAGGAAAAAATAGATGCTTTAATAGAGGAGAAAAAGGAATTAGCTGAATCAATAATTACAAGTGGAGAGTCTTGGCTATCTCAATTGAATGATGATAAATTAAAAGAATTAATTTCATTAAATCTTTAAAATGAAAATAGTTAGAGTGATCATAAGTGAGAGATTTAAAAAACTACAAAAAAAAACCTAGTAATGAGAATTTTACTTTAGATAGAAAGAAAAAAGAAAATGAAGTAAAACAAATTAAAAAAGATTTAGTGAATTATGCTAAAACATCCTGGGGTAAAAAATGGATATTTTCAATTCTTCAAATTGGACGGCCTTATAGAATGCGTCGTGGTATTCTATATGCAAAAGATGAAGAGAGAATAAATAATTTGCTTATTAGCAAGGGACAAATATTTTCATTAGTTCAAGGAACCGCCCCTACACCATATAGAGTAAAAGTGATATTTAACATAATTCCTGATGATGAATGGTCTACGATCATCAAAGAACTTGGAAGTAATTTATTCAATTTAATGACTTTATTACAGGGGAAATTAACAGAAGATATTATTAATCTTTTTGAAAAGAATAATCAATCCTTATTTCCTGATGTTTCAGAGGTATTAAACGCATCATGCTCCTGCCCAGATAAAGCTATCCCTTGTAAGCATATAGCAGCAACAATACTCTATATTTCAAGAGTGATAGATTATAATCCCTTAATTTTGCTGAAATTAAGAGGAAAAAATAAAAAAGAACTTTTATCTGAATTAAAAATCGGAACAACTCTTAAAACTTCCGATGAGAGAGAATCTCCACGTAAAAAAAAAGGAAAAGATAGTGATGATTATTTTTCATTTAATGTACCTAAATATCATTTTAAAGAGTTACAAAAAGAAGACACTTTTTTAAAAGGAAAAGAAGATATAACTTTTCATTTTAAGAAACCTGGTAAATATATTGAAACTTTACAAAACTTAGGCTTACCTAATAATTTAGAATATCCAAAAGCTTTTGCTATTGTACTTGAAAAAGTATATCGGGAAATTACACAAGAAATTTATAAAATCTCAATGAAATGAATAAAAATTATTGATTATTTCAATTTTATTTAGAAAAAAAGGGCCTCTATCTAATAGGATCACATTTTTTTTTTTTTATGAAGAATTATCTAATTTTATTTTATCTTATTAAACATATTTAAATTGAATAAATTAAATAATAATGATAAGGAACTAGAAGAATAGAGAAATTCTGATAAGTATGGAAAGATCTCTTAATATCTTATTAAAAAATTATATCAACAATGTTGAAGGAATTATTGCTGTAGCTATTGTTGACAGAAATGGGTTAATTATCACATCTGAAAATAAGGAGGATATGAAAGAAGATTCAGATGCGGTAATAGGAGCAATTTCATCCATGCTTGATGGTTATATTGATAGAATTAAACAAGAGTTTGATACAGAAAGTAGTTTCTTTAATATCACAACCACAGGAGATAAAAAGTTTGCATTCTGTTCTCAAGGTCCTAATTCAATACTAACTACATTATCCCAACCTGAGACTTCAGATATAAAATTAAAAGTCTTTTCAGAACATATAGCTGGAAAAGTTGAATTATTATTAGATAGAAAAGAGAATGTAAGTTTAGAGATACCTCAAATCATTAAAGTTCTCTCAGAAACTCGAGGTGGAAAATTACCAGAAGGTGAATTCTCAACAAAATTGATATTAATTGGTGATTTTCAAGTTGGAAAAACTTCCCTCATTAGAAGATTTGTAAAAAAAAAGTTTTTAGAAGATTACACTTCAACTATAGGCGTCGATATAACTAAACATACTGAGGAACTAAATGAAAAGACATCAGTTAATTTTATCATTTGGGATGTAGGGGGGCAGGGCACTTTTATTAACTATAGAAAGAAATTTTATAATGGAGCTCACTGCGCCATGATTGTTGTAGATAGAACAAGAGAAAGAACTTTATTAAGCGTTAAAAAATGGCATGATGATATAACTGAATCAATTGAAGAAAAGATTCCAATGGTTATCGTTGGGAATAAAAGTGATCGTATAGGTGATATTGTTATAACGGAAGAAGACATTAAAAATATATCAGATCAATATGATTATAATTATATATTAACATCGGCTAAGACAGGAGAGAATGTTAATGAGGCCTTTTCTTATATCGCTCATAAAGTATTAGAGAGAGTTTAATAAAAATTTAACTCTTAAAATAATTGATTTTTAATCTTCTGAAGATATCTTTTTTATATAAATAATAAAATGGAGGTCAAAAAAAAGAGAGAGAGGTATTGATAATTAACTCAATCATTGCAAAATTTAACGAGATACTTGCCACATGAAATACATCTGGATATTTAATGGGATTTTCAATAAAGGAATTAATATATAATAATAAATATCTATTATATTTAACCAAACAAGAATTAGCAGGCCCTTGGTTTAGGTTTAAATTATCTGGGAATAAAATAGGAAATGTGCCAATAATCCTTAAGAATATCGAACCAACACCTATTTACAAATTAATTAATAGTAGAAAAGGTAAATCCATCGATAGAATAACATTAGATTTTGATATTCAAGAATATTTGAAAAAATTGTCTCGAAAAGATAATTTGAATACTTATGATTTAAGTGAAAATAATCCATATATCCGGTTATATATTGATATTTTCTCTAAACCACACTTACCTTACATTAATACATATTTTACTTTTCAAAACATCTCAGAATTTGATCTAATTGATTTCAATATTTATTTCATTTTTGATTTTGATATCAACGGTTTAGAAGGATTTGAAAATGATTTATCTGGATATGATGAAAAAAATGACATAATTTATCAATTTGATAAAAGTAATTTATACGCAGGATTTTCTCCAATATCAAAATCTACATATTATGAATCATGTTTAGTTAATGAATTTAATTTAGAACAAGAAAAATTAGATTTATCAAATACATTACATGATCAACCTGGAGAAATTCTATCTGCTCTGCAAATTGAATTTAAAACATTAAAACCATCACAGACTTTTCAGACAGCATTGACAATATCTGGAGGTTCTAATAAACAAGAATTATTCGACAATATCAAAAGCGGAAAGATTAATGCAATTAAATATCTAAAACAAGTAAATAGAAATATAAAAACAAGGCTGAGAAATAAACAAGAAGAAGCTTTTCAAAAATTAAATTTACAAAAAGCTGAAGATTGTGGCAAATAATTTTAATATGATGATTCAAATAAAGAAACCCTTCACAGGGAAGTTATTTGATGAATAACCTATGCGCAGGTATTCTATTATATATTAAACTGTTATAATATAAATCCTTCTTTAATTTTACTAGATTTTTTTAATAGGTTTTGAAGTTTCTTATACTCTTCAAAATCTAATTCTTGATATAATATATCTGCATCATCAATATCTAAATGATTTAAATATCCCTCTTTTATCAAAAAAGTCATAACATTTAGATTTCCACTTCTAAATCTCTTAATTATCTCTTTTTTAAATACTTCCTTTGCTATCTCATCTCCAGCTTTAGTTAACCTTCTCAAGAGTGGAAAAGCTAAATTCGTATGAAGTACTTCTGTATCATAATTATTTTCATACCACACTTGTAAATTAGATGAATGTGCCCAAAACTCTGTTTCAGGTGGAATGTTTACTTTATTATCATCATTACGTTCTAAGGTATGATCTAATTTCTCAGCTTGAACATCTATAGTTATATTGTTTGCCCTATGTTTGGATTTTTTATTCTTTATCTTTACATCATACAATAATAAGTATTTACACTGAATTACTTTCTGATTGTTTACATATATTATTGTTTTTCCTCCTTCCAACTTAAGTTTAAGAAACTCATTAATAATAAATTCATTCATAAGCTAGCTGAATTATGGAATATTATAAGACCAAAAAAATTAACTCATTATCATAACATATTTAAAATCTATATCTTCATAAATAAAACGTTTCCACTATCAATAAGCAAATGATATTCATATTAAACTTTATGAAAAAGCATCATATATCAAAATCACATATATACAAATTTCTATTTCTATTTTATTGAATAAATAAAATTAAATAAAAAAAAAAGAGAGTTAAATATTGTTTTAGGGACCAACGTTTAATGAAAATCCCCAATTTGGGAAAAGCAAGGCGAATATCATTAAAAACAGAAGGAAAGCAGCAAACATTAACAAGAATCTCCTTGTTTTCTCATCTCCTGTTCCGGTAAATGCTAATCCAACGAAACCAATAAAAACAAATGCTAGTGCTACATACATAATAAAATTACATATTAAATCTATAAAACTAGCCTGCATGGTTTCCATAATTTCTACCCAAAAATTAATAGCATCAACTTGTACATCACGATCATTATCTGTTATAACGCCCCAATTGACTTCCTCACCTAAACGTGCGATCTTAAAATCAGCCCAATCCTGTGCATTAGCAGCCAAAGCTTGACTAGCAAACATAACTGCTATAGCTATTATAGCAATCAAAAAACCTAACATTATATATTTTTGAGCTTTTTGGTAATCCATTTGAGTAAAATTAAAACTTGATCGACTCATTTTTTTAAACACTTTTTATTAAAATTAGGATAAACTATATTAATCTGACCAATATTTAAAAATTACTATTTTTTATTTTTTTTTTTAAAAATCATATATAAAGAATTCATCAGTTGATAATTTTATAAAAAAAAAACCATTTCTTATATGATTAGTAATGTACTATAGGTACAATATTTTTTATTTATTCATTAGTTATATTATTAAATCTTATTATAGAAGTTCAAAAATTGTATTTATGGATATTATTATAATTAGTCATGTGATATATTTAATTTTAATATATTACCATTAATCTTCTTGAATTAAATTTCTTGAATATATTTTAAAATCTTGATTTTTTTCTAAAAGCAATATTTTTTTTTAACTAATAAAATTATAAAAAAATTGATGAATTATGGTTAGAATTTATGATATTTCTTTAAAAATAAATAATGATACAATAGTATATCCCGGAAATGAGAAAATTTCAATCCATCAATATACTTCAATTCCAATTAATTCTGTAAATGAGTCTTGGATCAAATTTGGTTGCCATACAGGAACTCATGTTGATGCTCCTCGTCATATTAATAATAATGGGAAAATGGCTGATGAAATATCATTAAATACATTTTATGGTAATTGTAAAGTCTTAGACCTTACTGATATTGATCTTGAAATTCATAGAGAAGATTTAGAAAAATTTCAAATTCTCAAGGATGATATTATTCTTTTAAAAACTAAAAATTCCCTGAGAGGTTATAAAGAATTTCGAAAAGATTTTATTTATGTTAAAAGAGATGCAGCTGAATATTTAATAAAAAAAAAAATAAAGACTCTTGGTGTTGATTATCTTAGTGTGAAAAAATTTGGAGGAGATAATGAAGTTCATGAATTAATTATAAACAATATGACTCTTTTTGAAGGATTAGATTTATCTAATATCGTCCCTGGCAATTATTTATTTATAGGATTACCATTAAGACTGGAAAGTGATGGAGCCCCTGCGAGAGTTATTATAATAGAGAACTAAATGTCCTAAAATAAAATCTAATAAAATTTATATTTTATAATATTTTGTCTTTCCTATAGATAACCAATTATAATACAATATTGATGTTAATATGAAATTAGGAGCAGCATTACAAGAATTAAAAATACTACAAAGTAAATTAGCGCGATTATATAATTTAAGAAGTGAAACCTTTAATGTTTTGGAAAATAAGAAAACCGAAGTTGACTTTGATGAAGTAACAAACGAGATAGAAGATTTAGTTGATAATATACGAAGTCTTAAAGTGAAAATAGCTAAAACAAATATTCTTACTCAAATTGAGTTTGATGGCAAAAAAATTACAATTCAAGAGATGATCTTTTTAATAGCTGATCTCAGATCAAGTTTAGCAAGATTAGAATATTTAAAACCACGTGGTCCAGTTTATCTTGGAGGTCAAGCAGTTGAATACATTCCTCAAAAAAGGCAAGATGAAATAGCTAACATAATATCTGATTTTGAAAAAAAAAAATCGGATATGGATAAACTATTACAAGCAAAAAATTGGTCTACTGAACTTATTGAATGAGTGTCATTTTAACTACGCGTAGAATAAACCGTAAAATCTATAGATAGGAGACGGGAAGCTTGAGGGTGTGCCCTCCTGTTGGGCTCAACGGTTCGACTCCGTACTATTGAGGCTTTATAGATTATAGCTTTTTTGATTATTTTGAAGGATTAAAGATTAAAGCTTAAAAATTTTCTCGATTTTTTATCTTATAGGTTTAAGGAGAAAAACCTTGGGAATTATCCTGCGGATTCTAATACGCAATTTTTTTTTTTAATATTTTTCAAGTCAATTTAGATGAAATATATTATTCTATATATTAAAAATATTAAAATCTTCTTTTATAATATCATTAAACAATACTAATTTTATTTTATTAGATATTTTTAATTCCTCTCTGATAAAGTTAACAATCTCATCAAAATTGACAGAAATAGGATTGATATAGTTAAAAACAATAACATATTTATCAAAATTACTGTTATCATCTATGATTTTTAAATAATTTTTAATTTCATTTTCATCAAATTTAGCTTTAATTTCATTTTGAAATCCTATATTTTTAATTTCTTTTGATGGTACTATCAGATAATCTATTATTATTCTTTGATCTTGGGGATTTTTAAGAATTATTATCCCCTTACGGATTTGGGCTTCTAAATCAAAAATAAAATCTTCTTTTATTGATTTTTGATATAATCTGTAGATTAAATATTGATAGTCATTGAAATACCCCGCTTTTGCTTCTTCTATTTTATTTTCTATAATATCTTTAAATTTTTCATTAATTTCATATCCTAATCCTTTTCTAAATAGAGATTTAGCTACTTTTAAGGTTGTTCCTGAACCCGTAAAAGGATCCAATATAAAATCTCCTACAAATGAAAACATCCTAATTATTCTATAAGGTAATTCCTCGGGATACATAGCAATGTGTTCTTTCTGTATTATGCCTGGAAATTTCCAATGTCCAACATACCATTTTTTCCATTCACTTAATGATATTTTTGATAATTCCTTTCTTTCTTTATCAACTTTTTTTGATTTTCCCTTAAATTTTTTAAATATTAATATATGTTCATAATCATAAGTTAATAGACCATTTCTAGGATAGTATATTGAACCCATTAAAGAACACCCTCCTGTTGTATTTGTAGTACTTACTTTTTGCCAAATGATATCTCCTAAAAAGTCAAATCCTATTTTCTTGCAAGTTTCAATAATTTTACTTGCTATTGAAATTATTCTATATCGACCATGTTCAGATGTCCTTAAATATTGATCTCCTATATTAATAACCATTCGACATTGAGGCTCAAGAATTCGGTAGCATTCACTCCAAACTTTTTCTAATCTAGTAAAATATTCTTCAAAGGAATCTGAATATCCAATTTGGTCAACAATTCCATAATCTTTTATATTTCCATAAGGGGGAGAAGTTACGATTAATTGCACAGAATTATCTGATATTTCTTGCATATTTTCAGATGATTTATAATAAATCACAGGTTCTGTTATTTTAAACAAAAAAATACACTCAAATAGAAATTTTTATAATTTCTTCTTAAATTTTATTGATAATTAACCTATTATTAAACTAAAATTCTGTTAATAAGGATAAAATTATCATCTTAATCTATTAAATAAGAAAGATTTTAAAATATTGAAATATAAATTTTTTGTTTTAGTGATATTTAAAAGCTAAAATGATTATTAAAAAACTAATTTTTTTAATATTTTCATTTTTTTAGCAGATGATCTATAATTATAAATAAAATACTTTTTATTGGAAGAGCAGGAGTGGGAAAAACATCCTTAAAAAAAATTATATTTGAAAATTCTAAACCAAGTACTCTAATTCAAGATTCTTTGGAACCAACCCGCGGAATTGAGACAACTGAATATACATGGTTAGATGTAAAACTAAGTATATTTGATACGTCTGGACAAGAAATTCAAAATCTTTTTAAGGAAGGTGAAAATCAATTAAATGCTTTTGAAAAAGCGGATCTTATCATATATATGTTTGATTATACTATTCTAATGAAAAATTCCCAAGAAATAATAGAAGAAATACAAAAAATATATAAAATTATGAAAAAAATAAATAATAAAGCAAAATTAATTTTAATATATCATAAAATTGATCTAATACCTAAATTACTTCAAAATAATCTCCGAATTTTAACAAATCAAGTTCAATTTCTCATCAACCTTCCTATAAAACCAAATATTTATTTTACGAGTATAAAAGAGGATTTTATATATAGTGTTCATAACACTTTTTCAGAATTACTTAGTAGCTTTTCAAGCAATACTCATTCTATAAAAAAGATTTTGGATGATTCCATACAAAATGAATCTAATGTTCTCTGTTTGATAACTGATGACCAGAATAAAGTAATTACACAATCAAAAACTCAGAGCTTTAATATAAATCTTATTTATGATTCTTTTATTATATTTTACAATCTATGGGAACAAAATAAGTTAGAAGAATATTCAGATATGGAAAGTCATCTATTTAATTCAAATGATAAAATATTTGTGGTTAAAATAGCGAAACTTAAATTTCTTAAATCAAATTTACAATATCTAATTGGTATTTCTGACAATTTTAATGAAATAAACTTGGATAAAGTAATTCATAGAATAAAATCAAACTTAATTAGCTATTTTAAATAATATAGAGAATCTATCATATTTATTTTCAAAGATAATATCTGATTATATACAAGAAATTTGTATGAAGAGTTTTAATAGAGAGTATAATTATATATTAAATTATTCAATTTAATTTGAATTTATTTTTATAAATAGTTGATAAAACATAGAACATAAAATTCTTTTTGTTGGAAGGATTGGTGTGGGTAAGACAAGTTTAAAAAGGATTATTTTTGAAAACTTAAATCCTAATACTTTATTTAAAGAACCATTGGAATCCACAAAAGGTGTTGAATCAAATGAATATGATTGGTTAAATATTGAATTAACTATATTAGATCTTCCAAACAAGGAGAATGATCCTCCTTTAAAGGATGAAACTCTGTTAAAAGCATTTGAAAATGTAGATATTGTTTTATATATATTTGATTTTGAAATCCTTAAAGAAAATACGCAGAAAATAATTCAAGAAGTACAAATTGTGTATAAAAAAATGAGAAGTATCTGTAAAAAAGCACGTTTAATTTTAATTTATCATAAAATAGATAGAATTCCCAAACTAATTCAAAATAATATTAGACTTATGCCACACCAGATTCAAAATTTATTCGATTTGCCTATTGAATTATATGTCTATTATACAAGTATATATGAAGATTTAATCTACAGCGTACACAATACATTTTCAGATATTCTCAGTAGTTTCTCAGAAATAACCCATCAAATTAAAAAATTATTAGATGATTTAATTAAAAAATATTCACATATTCTAACTATAGTTATTGATAACCAAAATAAAATTATTACACAATCGAAATCTAATGATTATAATATTAATCTAATATGTGATTCTTTCGAAACCTTTAATCATCTTAAAGAAAAATTTGGAATAGAATCTTTTTTAGATAATGAAAGTCATATATTTAAAACTGATAATAAAATACGCATTGTGAGAATATTGAGATTGAATTTTCTCAAGTCAAACTTAGAATATCTTATTGGTATTTCTGAAAGCTTTAATGAAAGGAAATTGGATGAATTAATGCATAATATAGAAAAGAGGTTGATAGATTTCTTCAAACCTTAAAAAATTAGCTTAGTATTATTATTGTATAATTTAATTATACCAGAAAAGAAGAAAAACTAATAAATGAAGAATCATAGAAGTTTTAGATAAATGATGACTAATTAAATCTAAATCCTTTTTAATAATTAATTTATATCTGATTTATATGGACTTAAATAATAATCATATTTTATTACATAGTTTACGAGGAATTAATTTAGGAAATATCTTAGATGCACCAAAAGAGGGTGATTGGGGATTATTTTTACAAGAAGAATTCTTTGACCTTGTACAAAAAGCAGGTTTTAATCTAGTTAGAATTCCAATAAGATGGTCCAGTCATGCTGATATAAATTCACCTTACAGAATCGATTCTTCTTTTTTTGAAAGAATTGATTGGGTTGTTCAAAATGCCCTCTCGAGAGGATTGACCGCTATATTAGACATTCATCATTATAAGGAATTAATGCTTTTCCCAGAAGCCCATAAGACTCGATTCCTTTCATTATGGGAACAGATATCAACACATTACCAAAATGCACCAACTAATATATTTTTTGAACTTTTAAATGAACCATTTGAGGAATTTGATAGAAATCCTTATCTCTGGAATCAATATCTTAAAGAAGTTATTCCTGTTATTAGAAGAACAAATCCGAATAGGAAGATTATCTATGGTCCTGTTTTCTATAATAAATTAAGATATTTAAATATGCTAGAAGTGCCTGAAAATGATAATAACATTGTAATAAATTTTCATTTCTATGAACCATTTGAATTTACTCATCAAGGAGCAAGTTGGGAATTAGATAGTAATCAGTGGTTAGGGAATACGTGGGAAGGTACAACTCAACAAAAACTAGCTATTAGTTTAGCATTTGATCAGGCTGTTGAGTGGGCAAGAAATAATAATAATATTCCACTTTTTTTGGGAGAATTTGGAGCTATAATTCATGCAGATTATAATTCTCGAGTCCGTTGGACGACTTATATCAGAGAAGAAGCTGAGAAACGGAGCATAGGTTGGGCATATTGGAATTTTTGTGAAGATCTTTTTGGTATTATTAATTTAAAAACCAAGTTATGGGATAGAAATATATTAAAGGCATTACTTCCAAATAGTCCTTTAATTTAAAAGAATTTAAAATATCTTGAAAATATGAATACATCCATCTCAGTCGATAAATTTAATTCTTATCAATAATTTAAATGTCTAATTATTTGAGTTGATAAATGAATATTAATGAAATTTTTAGAATATACAGAGATTTATAAATCAAAAATAAATAAAGTTATCAGTACTTTCTATGATAACAAAATTAATTTAGTTCGTAATGAATTCCTTAAGAGGTATTATTCTGAATTAAAAGATTATTTTTTAAGTGGAGGAAAGCGAATTAGACCTCTTTTATGCATCGTAGCATATAATGCTTTTTCCAAAAAAAAAGATGAAAAAATTTTAATTCCCTGTGTAGGTACAGAATTTCTCCATAATGCCTCACTAATACATGATGATATTATTGATAATGATGATTTTAGAAGAGGAAAACCAACTTTCCATTATCGTTATCAACAATTCCATAAAAAATATAATTTAAAAAGAATGCAAATAACTGAGTTTGGAAATTCAATGGGAATTGTTGGAGGGGATTCAGCTTATTTTATTGGTATGGAACCTTATTTAGAAAATGAATTCAATGAAAAAATAAACTTCGAAGCCCTGTTCCTTTACAAACAAGCTTTCATAGAAATTGCTAATGGAGTATTAATAGAAATTGATATGGTAAATCAAAGAGATCTTGCTATGGATGATTACATTGAAATGATATCCTTAAAAACTGGAGCATTAATTGAAAAATCAATATTAATTGGGGCGACATATGCGAATGCTGGTGAAGAAAACAAACAATTATTAAGTATTTATGGTATGGATTTGGGAATAATTTTTCAAATTAAAGATGACATCTTAGGAACTTTTGGAAATGAAGAAAAAACTGGAAAACCAGCGGATAGTGATATTAAAGAAGGAAAAAAAACTTGTTTATTAATTGAAGCACTTAATCAATTAGACAATAATAAGAAAAATGAACTTTTAGAGATTTTTGAAAAACCAAATATAAGTGAGGAAGAAGTAGAGAGAGTAAAGGAATTATATAATGAAGCAAATGTATTATCATCTTGTAAAAAATTAGCTGATACATATTATCAAGAAGCTAAAGAAGCTTTGAATAAGTTAAAATCCTCAATAAACTTCGATGAATTTGAAGTATTTGATGATCTATTATCATTTGTCTATGAGCGAGATTTTTAACTTAAATTTCTTCTGCAATCTATTAATTTTATCTTCTTTTTTGATATTTGAATATCTCTAGTTCCTTTGTGAATGGACTGGAGCAGGTATTCTCCCTTGCCTATTGATAAATGTTTCACAAGAACTCTGTTTTACTGGCATTATAATAGATTTTCCAAGTAGTCCCCCAAATTCTACTTCCTCTCCAGTTTTCTTTCCTATTACTGGAATTATTCTAACTCCTGTAGTTTTGTTATTAATCATTCCTATGGCAGCTTCATCTGCAATTATTCCAGAAATAGTTGCTGGTGATGTTGAGCCAGGAATGCAGACCATGTCTAAGCCTACTGAACATACAGATGTCATAGCCTCAAGTTTTTCTATTGTTAGAATGTTTTTTCTAGCAGCTTCTGTCATAAATTTATCTTCACTAACAGGAATGAAAGCCCCTGATAATCCTCCAACATAAGATGATGCCATTAATCCTCCTTTTTTAACTGCATCAGTTAGTAAAGCTAACGCTGCCGTAGTACCAGGTCCTCCTGTGATTTCAATACCCATTTCTTCTAGGATTCCCGCAACACTATCAAAAGGGCGAGTTGTTGGGGCTAATGAGATATCAACAATTCCAAAAGGGATATTTAATCGTTTTGCAGCCTGTTGAGCTACCAGCTGACCCATTCTAGTTATTTTAAAAGCAGTTTTTTTAATAGACTCTGCTAAACTTTCAAAATCTACTTTTTTTTGATGTTTAACAATATTCCTAATAACACCTGGACCTGAAATACCTACATTGATACAACATTCAGATTCTCCTACACCATGAAATCCTCCTGCCATAAATGGATTATCTTCTACAGCATTAGCAAATACAACTAATTTTGCACAACCTATAGAATTATTATCTCTTGTATTCATAGCTATTTGATGAATTATATTACCCATTATTTTAACAGCATTCATGTTCATACCAGATCGAGTTGATGCAAGATTTATTGAACTACAAACTCTTTCTGTTGAAGATAAAATCTCTGGTAAACTTTGAATTAAACATAAATCTGCACGAGTAAATCCTTTGTGAACTAAAGCTGAGAAACCTCCAAGAAAATCAACATTTACTTTTTTAGCAACATTATCAAGGCATTCTGCTATTTCCTTAGATGAATTTAATGCGTCTTGACTTATCTTTGGTTCTCTTATATTATATTTTTGAAATAATGGATCATTAAATTTTTGAATATCATCTAAAGGCATTTCTTGAACTGAATCCAATGCTCCTAATAATAATGAAATTGGTGTTACAGTTATTCTTCTATTAATTATTGGTATGCCATAATCATCCTCTATTGAAGTTGCTACTTCAGATAATTTTTTCGCTAAAGAATAAATTTTAGAATCAATTTTTTCTTTCATTTTATCTAAAGATGAATCAGCACAATCTAATAAATTAGTTCCCATTGTTATAGTTCTTACATCTAATCCTTGCTCTTCAATCATACGTTTTGTTTCAAAAATTTCCGTAGTTGTATATGATTCTATTTAACTCACCTTTAATTTTATATTCTATGCATTGCACGAAAAATATCTTCATGTTGAATTGTTATGAATACTCCAATTTTTTCTCCCTCTTCTCTTAACTCATCTGAAATTTCTTTCAAGGTAATATCACTCTTTTCAAAATCAACTATTAAAATCATTGTGAAAAAATCATGAGCATAGGATTGAGTTATATCTATAATATTTATATTATGCTTTGCTAAAGTAGTAGAAACAGTAGCAACAATTCCTGGTTTATCCAATCCAACTACACTTACAATTGCTTTCATATTATTTTATTGTTTTTTAAAATATTATAATTTAGTAATTCATGCTTATTATATCAGTTTTTTGATTAACTCTCTATTGAAATATGATATTATGCTATATCTTTACTACTATAATATATGAATTCAACTCTAAAATCTTAATAAGATAAATATAAAGAATATAAAATATGTTTTTCAGCTTATTATAATAATATCAGCATAAATTTAGAATTAGAATACAGGAATATTTTCTTCCCGCAAAAATTTTTCAAACTCTTTTTCTGAAACAAATCCTTTAAGCTCCATCATTTGTTTAATTTTCTGGAAAATCAGATTTAAAGAATCCAATTCAATTTCTTGATTTTTTAATTCAAACTCTCTATCTTTTTGTTCAATCCTCTCCTCCAATTCATTAATTATATTCTTATTTTTTTTTAGTTCATCTTTTTTGGTTTCAATTAGTTCATTTTTTTCATCAATTCTCTTACTTAATTCTTCTATTTGATTATTTTTCTCATTAAGTTGATTTTCAAAATCTTTGCCCCATGTTTCTGTCTTTATCAACACATTTTTTAATTCTTCCTTGTTCTTCTCTGATTCATTCAATTGATTTTGTAATTCAGAGACCTTTTGCTCAAAATTATTTAGAGTATTATTTGATTTGATTAAATTATTCTCCAACTCTGATATTTTATGATTTAAATTTTCTTTTTTTTTTTTTAGTTCAGTTAATAATTCCATCTTTTCTATAAATTCAGTTTTTAACTCATCTAATTGTTCTTCAGTTTCTTCAAGTTTTTCATTAGATTCTTTTAAATCTATGGCCTTTTGCTTAAAACTATGTTTTAGACCTGCTAATTCTTTTTCAAGGTCATTTACCTTGGTTCTAATATCGATCATAAATTTTCCTGATATTTTCTGTTTTGCTTCTGGATTTTTTTCAGCTTTTATCCAATCAACACTCATTTTGATTACACCAATTTATATATATTGTAATTATTTATAAAGGAGATTTTAATTTCTTTAGATATAAACATTATGATATATCAATTTTTAAAAATTGTTCTATGTGTTCATTAAAATTTTATCATATATAAAAGTTTAAGAAAAGTGTTATTCATTGTTAACAAATCTTTAGAAAAATCTTGTAAGTTATTTAATCCATCTAATATCTAACTAATTACATAAGTTGAGGAAAAAAAAAAAATTTTTATTTTAAATTTTTTAATATATCAATTCTATCTCTGTAAATCAATTCAACGTCCGATTTTAGTGGAATTTTTGGGAAAAATACAACTTGTTGCAAAGCTATAAATATTTAAGTCTTTACAATTGATTTTAAACTGAAAAATCATCTTCAAATAAGAATTTCTCAAATTAGAATTCTAATATTATGTAATTCCAGATCCTTGATTAAAACCAATTAATTCTTGTGTAAATTTACTAAAATCAAATTGAATATACATAGTTCTTTTTCTCATCATGGTTTCTAAAAAGAAGAATTTGATAGAAAAATCTTTCAAGTGTATTTAGAACATTTTCTCGGATTAATTACAAAATTAATAAATTATACAAAATTTCTCATTTTATATAGATAAAAAAAAAGAGATTTGAGATCCTATTGGTGAACTGCTTAAGCTTGTTCCTTTTCTAAACTTGCTAATTGTTTTTCTAATACTTTTATTTCTTTTTTAACTTCTTGAATTTGATTTTTCTTATTAGTATTAATCTCTTTTATTTTAGCATTTAAAGTTTTTTCTTTCTCGCTTTTTAATTGGGTAAGCTCCTTTCCAACAGTCTTAGCAGATGTAATCTTTTCTTTCTTTTTTTGTGTCCATTCCTCTGCTTTTTGAATAGCCTCATCTCTTAATTTTTCTTCTTCATCAAATTTAGTTTGTAATTTCTCAATATTAGAATCAAATTCCTCTTCAACTTCTTTTTCAGCAGAAGCTAGGTGATTAGATGATTCTTCATCAATTCTAGTTATTTCACTTTCTTTTGCATTAATCTGTCCTTTAATATAATCCTTAGACATAAGTAATCAATAATCTTATTTTATATATATCTTTCACTTTAGTTAATAGTAATTTAAAATTAAATAAACATTTAAATTTTGGGTTTATTATCGCATTTTTAAGAGAAAAATACTTAAATTTTTTAAAATTTTATCGATTTTAGAGTTAGAGTTCTTTTAAGTCTTCTTTATCTAATTTTCCTCACACTGGTGGAGCTTTTTTCCTATTTCTTTTCATACCTAATCTGTTGGATATACTAAAAAGAAAGATTCTTAGGATCCTTATTATCGATTTATATTTTTTAAAGAATAAAACTATTACTATGAATTTTTATTATGTTATTAAATTGAAATTGAGTATCAAATTAAAAAATGATAGAAAAATTTTTAGTTATTTCATATTTTGACATGCGTATAGGTCCTAATATACTTTATAGTAAATCAGATATAGGTAATATCTATGAATTTCCCGATTTATCGAAGATTTTAGAATTTGGCACTGTTGAAGGCACATTTACATTTTCTTTTCGAAAATTTCAGACGATAAATACCATTTTCTTTATGGAATCTAACCTTGCAAGAGGAGGGGAAGATTTAATCATGATTTCTTGTATAATCCGAGCATCATATTTTAAAAACGAACTCACTGATATCTTAAAATATTTAAATTTAAAACAATCGATTTTAGAAAATTTCGCATCTGAGTTGAAAAAACTCCCAAATTTTAACTTAGTTTTGCATAAATATAAAAAAGATCCAACTATAAAACAATTTACAGAATATTGCATAAAGGATAATGTGGATTTTTTTTCTCTTTATGATAGTTATTATGATTTAGTATTTCCAGAATCTGAGATTAAAATTATTACACAAGACATTAGTCTTCAAAAAAAAATTTATCTCTTAGGACCGAAAGGATCTGGTAAAGATACTTTTTTAAAAACTATTGAAACAATCCAGTTTTATAGTCAAAGAAAATTAGACATTCCTACCAGAATTCTATCTGTATTAATTGATAATATTATTATTCCAAATACATTCAGATTTTTAGAAGGTAAGGTTAAATTGAAGAATGTTCAAGCTATAATTTATATGGTTAATAATAAAGATAAGGACACCTTTAATGAAGTTAATTTATTTATGGAAAATTTTATCTCTTCTTATTCAAGCAAAATGCATGGTAAAATTCCACTTTTAATCATAAATAATACATTTAAAAATAAGGAAATTTTAAGAGAAAGAGAAATTAAGAAAATCCTTAAACTAAAAGAAATAAGAAATAAAAAAGATATTCCTTTTAAATTTTATTCATTAGATGTTTCTGAACAATCTCCGCTATTAATAGAACCCTTAAAGTGGTTAATTAAAGAGATTTTTACATAATTTGCTTTATTTATCAAAGTTCCCAATTTGGATAAAATTCTGATTTTCCAAGTTTTATAGTTTATACTTTTAATATAATATTATGATAATAAAATCAATCAAAATAGATATCCTCTAAAGGAAATACAGAGAAAATCTTATTAGATTAATATTAATCAAGTTTAAGTTTTTTATTTTAGTAAATATCTTAAGAATATAGCATAATGATCATTAAATAACAAGATTAAATTGAAAAATAAAATAAACTCGAAAAAAAAGTTTGAGCACCCTTCTAATTATTAAATAATTGGATCATAAGAATAAATTTTAATTTATTTCTTGAAAAAAAGAGGACTTAAAATTTTTGAGCCAAATAATCGAAAATATTATTCTTTTTTAGCAAAGAAATAAATAAGATGCATGATATTTTATATATAGATATAAAAAAAAATAGAAAGAAATCTATCTCTTTTTTTTTAATGACTTATTACAGAGTTAATTTTTTACTTCCATAATATATCATATAAGATTATTAAACAACAATTATAATCTTTTGATAGAAATCTCTCCATTAATACTTAAGGCGAGTAATATGAAAAGAAAAAATTATAAGTTAAATTACAATCGTATAAAAATACACGAAGATAAATCTATAGACAAGTTCATAGATTATGATAAGAATACAAATAAATATTTTAATAATGTTTATGTGACACAAGAAAAAATTGTAATAAGGATGCCTTTTTTAAATAAACAAAAAAGACAACCCTTCCCTAATGATACAAAATATGAAGATTTCTCATTATCAAATAGAATTTTTATCGCATCTTATTAGAAAAAGTGATTAAGCAATAACTATTTATTTTTAATCTAATTTAAATGGTAAATTATTAATACTTATCGAATTAAAAGAAAAGTTATAAATTTAGAGTTAAATATTATTTATGATGGATAATAAGAAAGATAATAAAGATTAAGTACGATTAATATGGTCAAATCCTATATTTGATGGAATAAAAAAATAATATCAAGGGAAAAATCTAAATTATTATTCATTAATAGCTACTCGAGAAAAAGAAATATATAATAAAAGAGATATTGAACTAAATGAAACTTATCTTTATACAACAAGATTTAAAATAAAATATTAAAAAATAATATAATAAGAAAATAAAAATAATGGAAAATAATGTTTTTTATAAAAAAAAAGTAGGACGTGTGAAAATATGTTAAAATTTTGTAATGATTGTGGAGCTATTATGCTACCTTCTAAAAATAAGAATGAAAAAGTTCTTGTATGTTGTTTATGTGAAAAAACAAGACTTATAGATGATGAGATAATTGCTGCTTACACATTTTAAGTGATTCATTCTTAGTTTCAGTACTAATAATGTTTTTAGGTAGAGTGATTTTAAACTGTATTGGCATAGAATATTAGATATAATAATTATCTCCTGAGCTCTTTTCTATGTCTATTTAAGGAATATTATATAGATTTAATTGAGGTTTTGTACTTTTAATTCCTATTTTAATCTAAATTTTTATTAACATTTTTTCTTTTCTCTCCCCCATTTATTTCCTTTTAAAAAAGTAGTTGAATAATAAGTAGTTAAGTGTTGGTTCTATTACAAGATCTATAATAAGTTAAAAATATTCAATCTAAATACTATTTAAAAAATTTCTCAAATTAAAATTCTAAGGTTTTATACTTCCAGATCCTCGATTGACACCAATTAATTGTTGTGTAAATTTACCAAAATCAAATTGAATATACATAGTTCTTTTTCTCATCATGGTTTCTAAAAAGAAAAACCTGATAGAAAAAATCTCCTCATTTCTGATAAATATTGGAAATTTAGTCCATTTTGCATAATAGTAATGCGAGTTACACATTTCTATTACCTTTTCGAAAAGAACCATTTCTACAGGATTTAGGAAAATAGTTATATTTTTTATCCCCTTTGTCTTCGAGAAATGAGATTTTCTTTCTATACTTAATGAAATTTCATTTTCAACAATATGATGATTATATATAGTGTAATAAAAAGGTAAAATTCCTGGAAAGTATTTCTGATTTTTTTCAAGGTTTTTAGATAGCCAAATTTTCGATATAATTCGATATAAGTAATAAATAATAAAAAAGGATGTATAAAAATTAATAAGTATATTGAAAAAGAATATATCTGCTGAATTATAAAATAATGAGCCTAATAATATAAGAAAAATTCCTGAATTCACCAGTGTAAATAAACTACCTGCTTTTTCAACATAAAAACTATATTCTTTTTTAGAAAGGGGATATAAGCAAGGAATTTTAGTAGTGGTAAGAAGGTCCATAGATACATGTAAGCTATAAAAGCTCATACTTATAATCCAAGACATAAAAAATAATTGTTGTGTTAAAATGGAATATATTATACTTAAAATAAGAGAGATTATAATTCCAATAATATATGAATGGGAGCCTCCACGATGCTCAAGATAATTTGATTTAAAAATTCTTTTTAAAGGTGTTATGAAAATATCTAAATCAGGTAAAATTGAGAAAAATATTGCAAGATATATATAGTCTAAAGTCACCTCTTTTAAAAACAGGATATATATTAGGGATCCAAAAACAAAATGAGTAAAAATGTCCATTATAAGAACCTCTCTTAAATTATATATTATTTATTGATTTATTACTATTTATAACTAGTGAGTCAATAACACATGGTATTACTTCCCTTGGAATGCTATGACCCATTCCCTTTAAAATCAATAATTCTGCTCTAGGTATTAATGAGGCGATATCTTTTCCTGCTTCAACAGAATTAAAAGGATCCTCACTTCCATGAATAACTAGTGTTGGTGCCTTTATAGTATTAAGGTATGGTTTTAGATTACCAGGTACTGCCATTGCTGCCAATTGACGTGCTACTCCTTCAGGATAATAACTGCGATCATATTCTTTTGTTCTATAATCCCTTCCTAGAGTTTCATCATAAGGAAATGTTCCATAAATGAGTTTGTCGCGTTTAATAGATTCCTCAATATATGCCTCTCGTTCAGAAGGAACAGGTGCAAAGAATTGCGCCATGATTTCTGGTTTTCCTTGAGGTAACTCGGGATTTCCAGTTGTACTCATAATTACTGTGAGAGATTGTACCCGAGAAGGATATTTATATGCTAGAATCTGTGCGATCATACCCCCCATTGAAGCACCGCAAATATGTGCTTTATCTATATTTATAGTATCTAAGACACCAATAGCATCATTGGCCATATCTTCTAAAGTATATGATACTTTAGGAGTTCCTCCACGACCATAAGCAGTATTAATTTCTACAAAATCCGGTAAACCAAAGTCTTCAAGTTTCGTTGATAATCCAACATCCCGATTGTCGAATCTGATGACATAAAAACCACTATTTATAAGACTTTCGCACAATTCATTCGACCAAGCGAGTAATTGACTTCCAAGCCCTGCTATCAATAATAATGGTTTTGAGTTTGGATTCCCGATTGTCTCATATTCAATCTTTATATTATTTACATTCGCTTTAGGCATTTTAAAATATATCATTTTTATTACTAAATACATTTAATATATATTATATTAGCAGAAAAAGATTTTTCCTATAATTTAAAACTAATATTAAGATATTGAAAAAAGAAAGTGATGAAATTATGAAAATTGCAGTATTTGGCGCCACAGGAGGATTAGGACAACAATTCCTCGACAAAGCGTTAGCTAAGGGTCATGAGATTATTGCTTATGTGAGATCTCCTGTAAAGATCACATATGAACATGAAAATCTCAAGGTTATTGTAGGAGATGTGTTTGATAAAGTAAAAATCATTGAGACTCTCAAAGATGTAGATGCTACATTCATTTCATAGAGAATGCGTACTCAGCGCATTCCTCTATTCTCTGAAGGGACTCAGAATGTAGTGGATGCAATGAAAGAAAATGGAATAAAGAGGATCATTCTGATGTCTGAATATGCCTATGGTGAACATTATAAAAATTTTAATTTAGTTACTAGGGGTCTTATTAAGTTATATGAAAAATTTGGACGTTTTCAAATAGGTGAGCGTAAAAAACAGGATTCAATAATTTATAATAACGATTTAGATTGGACAATTAATAGGATTCGTACTTTAAATGATAAGGAGGAGAATAATAAATTGGAACTTACCTTTGAACCTAAATCAAAATTTAAGGCAGTATATAGGGGAACAGCCGCAGAAAAAATTGTTCACCAATTCGAAAATCCCGAAGATTATTTACAAAAGAATATTTATTTTTAAAATTTAGAGAAGTTTGATTAACCTTCCATAACCAATATTTAATTGAAGATTACCATTGTAAGAATTGACATATCCAAATTCAATTCTTATTTTATCATCAATCTTTACTCGTGAAATTTGTGTATTCCATAATACTAAGTTGATTTCTCCAGAAATATCACATAGAATTGCATTTGCTACAGTAAGTTCTTTCTCATCTTTTTTGGATTTAAATTTTCTAGAAGGATTCATTTTTACTATTTTACCTTCTACAACTACTTTATTCATTCCATCTCGCAAATCTATTATATTTTGAACAGAGGAAGTTATTTTATTTGTTGTTCTTTGATACCATATACCTCTTGAATCCAAACCATAACCCTCATCTTCCCAACCAATTTGATTAAATCCCAATTTTTCATAAAAATGTCTAGTTCTTACATTCCATTTTGGTGTACCTAATGTCCACACTACTTTTGGATATTTATTAAAAACCAAATTCATTGCTTTTGTTGCTATTCCTATGTTATGATATCTTGGATCAACAAATATACCTTCTAAGATATGGTGATTAACATTTTTTGAATTTAGAATTATTCCTCCTACGATTTCATCATTATATAGAATTTTATAATAGGTTAGATAATTCATAGCCCAAATCTGGAAATCAGGTGAATCATATCCTGGAGGACCACCAGGTTCACCAGGAGCTCCTACATCTATATCAGTATGATATGCTTCTTTTGATAATTTAGATAAAATTTCTGCTTCGCTTAGCATTGCTTCTTCTATTCTTACTTTATTTTCCATATAATTAATCCTTAAATTTATGATATATTATAAAAATAATTCCAAATTAAAATTGTTAACCACACAAATAATAAAATGTCAATCCACTTTGAGTTCGTCTTCTAAATATGGAAGTGTTGACTTATTTCAACATTTTTAACATTAAAAATTATAATAAAAGAAATAATAAAAAAAAAAAGAGTACAAAAAAAGTGATTTTATATTTATTTTCTTCTACTGATTAAAATAAGACCAAGAAGTAAAATAAATCCAATAAGAGTCCAGAGTCCCGCAATCCAAAGCCAAACGAATACATTTCCCGGCATTATTGCCCAAAATAGCCATAAGAATCCAATACTAAGTAGCCAAAAAATTCCAAATGGTGTTTTTATTCCTTCTACATCTGCCATTTTTATCATTTTTTTCTTTTTTACTTTTTTATATAATTTTAAGAATAAAATAATTTTAATATAATTGAATAAAATTTCTTTTTATAAAAATAAGTATATTGTTACAATAATTTTAATACTTTTTTCTTTTCAAAAATTTTCAAATTATATTGTGATTTAATTATTATTAAAATAGCGTTAAGAAAAATATTTTAATGCTATTTCTTCAGAAGATTCGAATATTGAAACTTCTCCATCAAAATCTTTTAATTCTTTTAAAAATTTTTTTTCAAAGTCAATTGTAAAATTCATATGTGCTAATTCAGATGCTTGAGTAGAATATTCAACAATAAGAGCACATGTAAAATCTTCACGATTAATAATTTTCAATTCTTTTTCTTCTAATAATATTGATTTAACTTTACTTTCTGATTTTGTTGCTTCTTGAATTAAAGAAGTTACTGCGGTAAAGCCTCCAGCAAGTAGTGAGGAGTCTCCTAGATTAATTTCTTTACTATATATCTTATGAAATAGATTTATTCTATGTTGATTGTAAATTAAAAGTAGAAAAACTTTCTGTTTTTGCATTAACCATGGATATTTTCTTATTTGGAGAAATGCAAATCCAATAAAAATAATCCCTAAATTTTGAGAAATAAAAATTATTGTAGTAAGTAAAATAAAGATTGATTCCAATTCAGAAAATTCATATAATATAAATAAAAACGGAATATAATTTGCAAAAAATACTCCTAAAATGACATTAATAATTAATTTTTTTTGTTTAGGAGATTTTGCTGCTATTTTACTTCTATATAATATTATAATTATCCAAAATCCTGCAATTAAATAAAATATCATTTCAAGATATATAATTAAACTATCATAATAAAAAGAATCAACATAAATGTCCCCAGTAATATTAATATTAACATCAGGATTGGATAGAATTAATCCTATTAGAGTAAAAATTAACATGGTCATTATAGTTTGTGTTCTTGAGAATTGAATATTCTTTTCAAAAAATTCAAGAAGTAATATCAAAGAATATATAGTCAGAATATTGAAAATCTCACTAATTAAAAAGAAAAAGATAATTATATCCAATTCTGTTGAAATAACTTGTCCAATGCTTAATAGATTATAAAGACTATCTGATAGGAAATAAATTATTAGATATAAAAACATTTTTTGTCTTGTTTTGAGAAAATAAAATAAGAAAAAAACCAAATATAATAATAAAGAATAAAATGAACATAATAATAATTGAAATATTTAATATTTCACTCAAAATTATCACTTTAAAGATTATTTAATAGATTATAATAGTTTTAATTTAAATATTTAGAGAATTGGAAATTTGGATAAAAAAAAAGATATTCTGGATTATTAAAATTGTTATATAATAGTAGATTAATTAAAATAAAAAAAAAATACTAATGTGATAATTATTGATTATTATTGCAATAACAGGTGCTACAGGAATTCCATTAGCTATTGAGTTATTAATGATTTTAAAAGAAAAATCAATAGAAACAGAATTAATCATTTCAAATGTTGCAAAAAAAGTAATTGGACTCGAAACTGATTATAATCTTTCTGAGATTACAAAATTAGCAACGTACTATTATGAAGAAAATGATTTGACAGCACCACCTGCTAGTGGTTCTCATTTATTTAATTCAATGGTTATTATACCTTGTACAATGAAAACTTTATCAGCAATCTCACATGGTTATGCAGATAATCTTATAACAAGAGCAGCTGATGTTACTATAAAAGAAAAAAGAAATCTTATTCTTGTAGTTAGAGAAAGTCCATTTAGCGTCATTCATTTGAAGAATATGCTTAATTTGGCTAAATTAGGTGCAATAATTGCCCCTCCAATACCATCTTATTATATCAAACCTAAAAACGTAGATGAAATTACTAAGCAGATAGTAGGACGGATTCTAGACTTACTTAATATTGATAACAATATTAAGCGATGGGGAGAAATTTAATTTTAATAAAAAATCTCTTATTATAGAATAAGATTAATTTATTTGTTCTTAATTTCTTATTAGGAATTCTTCTAAGCTTTTCTTTCCCATAATTGTTTCAAATTCTTTTTCAGTAATAAATCCTTTATTTTTGATTATCTGTTTTACTCTATTCAATTCATTCTCATTCTTTTTCTCTTTATCTAAACATCTTGCTAAATTTTTTAATTTGTGAGCGATATCATAATTTTGATTAATATTTGCAATCAAATATTTTTCGAGGTTTTTGATTTGTAAATCTTTATTAGATAATCTAGTTTGCATATCTTCAATAAGTGCTTTGCTTAAATTTGTTTTAGTCTTTAAATATTTAATTAAATTATCTAATCTATTTAATTCTTCTTCATTTATCTTTAATTCCTCTCTTAATTCATTTTCTGTATTTTGAGAGTTATGTAATTTTAAATTTAAATTCTCTATCGTCCTTTCTAATTCGTTAATTCTAATTTTTAACTCTAACAAATATTTTCCATCTACTTTTTGAGAATTTTCTGGATATTTGGAAGCTTTTGTCCAATCTATAGGTATATTAATCACCTTTTAAGAGAGATTTAACTTTTATTTATAAAAATAATTCTACCTTAATCTATAAAAAGATATCTCTCGACAAAAAAAATAAATAAATTTTAGTTAAAATGATTTTATCAATCTAATGAATACTATATTTATTTCTTTATTGTTATTTTCTTAATGAAAAGCTGAATTTTCATTGTCTTTATTGAATTAAAAGATTTTATTATTGATTGAACCATTTATATAACTTTCCTAAAAGAATAAGTTTTTCTCTTTTTCTAAAGATTTCACTTATGTTAATTGCATTCATTAACCAAAGGCATGAACGTAACTCATTTTTTAGTGTTTTAATTTCTTTAATTGAATTTAAAATGGTATTATTATTATAATCATTCCAAGCTGTTAAAAGAAATTTATATGCAAAACCTGCTATATTGGCACCTAAAGCAATTGATTTAGTAATATCTATTCCATTTCTCAATCCCCCAGTTGCAATTATTAATTTTTCAGATGCTTTTCTTACATAATCTATACTTATAGGTGTAGGGATACCCCAATCTCGAAATAGATCTGCGGGATTCCTAGTATAAGTTTCATCTAGTTTTTTATTACGAAAGGATTCAATTGCAGCAAAACTAGTACCCCCTGCTCCTCCAACATCAAAACCATCAAAACCAAGTTTATCAAGTGTAAATGCAACTTCTTGATTAAATCCAGATCCGACCTCTTTAGCAATGATTGGAATCTGTGTTGATTTTCTAATTATTTTAAAATTATCGACTAGATTATTATATGAACGATCCCCTTTTTCTTGAAATAATTCATGTAAAGCATTAAAATGGATAGCCATGACGTCTGCTTTAATCATATTAATACATTCAATAAATTCATCAGGATTAAAATCAGGTTTACTTAATTGACCTATTCCTAAATTGCCAATAATAGGAATATTTGGAGCTACATCCCTAACAATACTAAAAGATTCTTTTAATTCAGGATCAACTAATCCTGCACGTTGACTTCCTACACTCATAATAATAGTCTGATTTTCTGCAGCCTCTGCTAAAATCCTATTTATTTTATAGGATACAGGATGACCTCCAGTTATAGCAGCTATACAAATAGGTGCTGATATGGTTTTACCAAAAAAATCAGTTGAAAGATCAATATCATCAAAATTAATCTGTGGGAAGGCATGATATAATAATTCTATATCATCAAAATAATTAGTATAATGTTGAACATTATAATTAATAGGTATTTTAATATGCTCTATTTTTCTTTTACTAATTCTCTTACCTTTTACTGTGTCATAATTGATATAGGTTCCTTCAATTTCTTCTGATTTTAAAGCTTTTAGAATATAATTGTTCTTTAAACCATTAATAATTTGTATAGGAAGGTTTTGTTCACATATTTCTTTAATTGATTCTATTTTTCCTTTCATACCACCTGTTACATCTATCTTCTGACCCAAGTTAGCTAATTTTATAGTGTCTAGATCACTATAGTTGAGATTTGTAGCTAATTTTATATTTTCAGTATTATTATTCTCATAAATATAAATTCCATCTATTTCAGTAGCAAATATAACTTTTTTTATTTGGTAATTCCTCAAATTTTTACATAATTCTAAAATAATTTGATCCCCTGAAATAATAGAAAAAGTATCAGATTTATGCAATATTATATCACCATATAAAACTGGTATTACACCAAGATCTAAACTTTTTTCAATAATATCAGCAGATTTCATTATGAATTTCTGATTCTCTTTAATAAAAATACCAGAGGTTTGTATTGATAATGCAGGAACATTCATTTCTATAAATTCATTGATAATAAATGTATTTAGTTTATTCATTGCTTCATGTGTCTGAGTAAGACCTAAAATTTGATTTTCTATTGAATTATTTAAACCATTAGAAATATTATATTTTTTGGCAACTGGGTGGCCAAAAGATCCTCCTCCATGAATTATAATAAGTTTTTCCTGACTATCTGCTATTTGTTTTATCGTATTTTTTATAACTTCTTCTCTCAATGAAAATGGTTTATTTTTATCAGTTAGCAAGCTTCCCCCTAATTTTAATAAAGAGATTTTTTTAGTCATATTCAACACTTAAATCATTAGACTTAATAATCAAAAAAGAAAAATTGTTAATTTAGCAAATTAATGATTTTTAAATAATTTACGTATTATCCAATTGTAGTTTTCCAAGCCATATAACCCTTTTCTTGGATCGCATTATATATCTTCTCTTGCATAGTTTCATCTTGAGCTAAAGCAATCACTAATCCGCCACGACCTGTTCCTGTCATTTTAGCACCTAATGCGCCACAATCCCGTGCAATTTTAACTAATAAATCATTAACTTCTCCTGAAACGGTAATTTCTTGAAGTAATTTATGATTTTCATTCATTAGTTTTCCAATCGTAATAACATCACTATCAATTAAAGCATTCCTGGCTTTACGAACTAAATCTTTGTAAGCATTGAATATATTTTCAAACTTTTCTGGATTTTCCTCTTTTAATTTCTTCACATCACCTACAACTTCAGTTGTTGAAGCAGTTAGCTCGGTATTTCCTATGACTAAGTACATTTTTTCTTTTGATTGAAGTCTTTCAATTGTATTTTTACCACCACTGAGATTTTTCTCAAACCAAATTAAACCTCCATAAGTGGATGCTGTATTATCAATTCCTGAAGGTGTTCCATGATACCCTTTTTCTCCTTCATAAGCAGCTTCATTTATTTTTTCATCATCTAAACCAAGACTGAATTCATCATTGATCGCACGAGCTAAAGATGTACATTGGGCAGCTGAGGCTCCAACTCCACTTGCTGCATAGAGATCTCCAGCAAAAGTTAACTCTAATTGTTGATTATCTGTGGCTATATTTAGAAATTCTATAACATTTTTAATTGATTGCTGAGCTTCATTGAATTTTTGCTTTTTATATCCTGGAGTTGCTGGTCTATTATCGTTCACTTTCCAGCCTTGACCCTCTATAACTTTAACTTCTGCAGTTGTGTAAGATCCTAAAGCAGAAGCAATCGCAGGAAGACCATAAACTACAAAATGATTGCGTTTATTTCCGAAATTAGAAATAAATCTCGCCAAAAAGTATAGTCTTACCATAACCTTTTCCAAAACCTTTCTTATTACTCATTGTCACTCCTATTTAATGATATTTTGATGGATTTAATAAATGATTTCTAAAAAGTTTGATCTTTTTTAGAAAATCTTTTTTTTTCTATTGATTAAATAAAAAATCTATAAAATCCATTTTTTTTGTTTTTTTATATATTTTTCAATACTTAAAAGATTTAATTTCAATTCTTTAGTAATATCAGGATGATTTTTCTCAATATCTCGAGCTTTCAATAAACCTAACTCCGTAATATAATAATATTTTTGAATTTTAGTTCCATTATCTTTATTCAAATCATTTAATTCAAATTCTTTCACATAATTAAACGATTTAAACCGATCTATGTTATATTTAACTTTTTTTCTTATAAATCCAAATATTTCTGTCAATTCATTAATGCTAAAAATATTGGATTTTTTGTTTATTGTATAATTATATAATTGAAATAGTCTGATTTTCCAAATATCATATGGATAAGAAAAATCTAATTCTAAACAAGATTTAGGATTATCAATATCATAGGGAATTAAAAAATCATTTATTTTTTTCATTAAAGATTTATATCTATTTATTATATTAATACTTAAATCTCTTGGAAGTCTAAGTTCTCTCAGTATATTATCTATATGAATATTTAATTTGGATCTCACTAATTTATGACAATTAGTACAAAGACATATACAATTCTCCATTCTAATTATGAAAGAAATATTTTTACAATTTTCATAAGATATTTCACGCCAAGTTGACTTCTTTTCATTATTTTGGTGTTTTCGATGATGTAGTTCTAATGCTGGAAGGAAATCGTTAATCACTATTTCTTCACAAGCTATACAACGCCCTTTAAATAGTTTTGTATAAATATATCTTTTTTTTAAATATTTCTTGATTTGGATTTTTATTGTTCTTTTATAATCTTTAAGATGAATATAATTAGGATGATCATTAATTGCTTTTTTTACTAAATAATCTATTTCTTCTGCATTTTTGCTAAAAATATTTTTTAAAGTAATAATATTTTTAAAATCATTGAATATAGAAGCTTTTTTCATCGAATGACAATTTCCACATAAAGGTACAACTTCTTCTTTTATTGCCCAATTTCTAATGAAATCATAGCTCCTAAATTTTACTTTATTCCAGCTATTTTTTTTAATTTTAGGATTATGATGATGAAACTCAAATGAAGCAATATATTCTAGACCTACACCACATTCATAACATTTACCATCAAATAACTCTAAAATAAGTTTTAATTTTTTCTTTAGTAGATTGATTAATCTTTTTTCAATTCTGCATTCTTTACAAATTGAACAATGACTTGATATACCTTCATTTTCTCCTCTTTTCCCATGTTTTCTTTCAAATTTATCAATTGGTAATAAATTTAGACATTTATTACATTTTTTTACCTTTTTATTTACCAATATTTTTTTTGGAAGATTTCTTCTGGGTAACCATTTTGAAATCTCCAAATCTTGATCAATTTCATTTAAAAGTGGTATATATGTCTTTATTATATCTAAAACTCTTGATGATAATAAATTTGTAAGTATTATTAAATTTTTTTTCAGATTTATATAGTTAAATGAATTAATTAAAGCCAAGGAAATTACTTGCAAACATCTTTTAGCTTGGATTCTTGTCCTAATCTCCTCTATTAACCCAGAATCTCTGAATAAATCCTCAGATGTTTCATTAGATAAAAATAAATCTAAAATTCTTTTCTTATTAAAATTATTTTTAGTATTTAATTTATTATATACAGATCTCATTACTAATTGACAGAATTCTAAAAGATCCTTTTGCTTATTATAATTTCTTTTCATAGTTTGAATGGATAAAGAGAATTTTGATATTCTTCCAAGTTTAGCTTATCTTTAAAGTTCATTGCAGTTATTATATTATTTTAAAATTTATTTAAAAAGAGTTTAGTAATTTATTTAATTATAAATTGGGAATTTCAATAGCTATAGATAATATTTTATTTATAAAAAAAAATTATAATAATACTTATTAAAAACTAATATGAGTTTCTTATTTATTATTTAAGTAAGAGAAAAGAAATAAAAAAAAGAAATGTTAAAAAATATTTTTTTATAAAATAAATTAATATTTACTATTCTTCAATTTCAATTGTTCCTTCTGTTCCATTTACAGTAATTTTTTGTCCTGTTTTGATTAGACTAATATCTATTTTATCTACACATGGAATTTCACTAATTATGCAACCCACAGCTATAATAGTATCAATAGTTTCATTTATTATAGCTACTGGAGCCTTATTTCCTTTTTTCATTTGATACATAGTATAAGATCCAACGGTTGATCCTTTACCTGTGGAAAAAACCAAGACCTTCCCAGAGACAGATTTACCTTCTAATTCATGACCTTTTTCTGTGACTTCTCCAGTTATAGGATCAACACCTCCAAAGAAAGAAATTCCTTGAGAGGTAACAATAGCTTCACCACTGGTAATTCCTTTATAGATTTTTCTTCCTTCTAATTTCATTTTATATTATCGCCTCCTTAACACAATCTTCGATTGAAGCTATCTTTACTTTAAATTTATTTTTAGCTCTACCATAATAGCATGCTTTTGCAGAATCTACTACAATTCCTTTGAATCTACCTTTTATTGGTGCTACAACACAACAAGTATCTGCAGCAAATTTAGCGCCCGCTTCTTCAATAATTTTGGTATAACCCGCCTCATCCGCTATTTTCTTTGTAGGGCGACCAGTTGTAATCCAAAACTCCTTAGTAACTTTTTTTCCTTCTAATAATTTAGCTACTTTTGCTATTTCGGCAATAGAGGCATGAGGACATCCTATACTCACAAAATCAACTTCAATATCTTCATCAATTAATTCAGCTCGAGTTTTTTCTATATTTTTTTCATTAATTTCTATTTTTGGGTCAGTCGGTTTCGGATATTTTAGTGATTCAGGCGTTATCCCTTCCATATGAAATAAAGCTGTCCCTCCATAAGTTGCCACTGAGGCACAGAATGATTTTAATTCTTCTACAGTTGCAGATGGAATTCCAGTGATATAAGGTATTTTTTTCTTAAGTTCACCTAATTTATCACCAATTATTTTACCAAGAACTCCAAATTGATCAGTTCCATTTATTTTTGCTTTTATTTCAAATAAAGCTTCACCATGTCTGTTTTCTTCTAAATGATAACCATATTCTGGTGTTTTTCCAGTTAATGCGGAAGCTAAAGCACTTGGACCTCCCTCACGGTTAGTTAAAGCGCCAATAACAGAATTACAAAAACAAACAGCACTACTTTCTGCCCATGCGACATGTTGACCGTAATGAGGAAGGTTGCCAATTAAATAAGGTGTACATGTACAAGTGGTAATTACCTCCATTTTAGCAAAAGCATCTATAACCCTATTTTGATTGATAGCAAAGCTTTCTTCAATTCCTAATGCTTGCCAATTATCACGATCCATACCAGCTGGATTTAATGTAGTAAGAACTCTTGTCTTACCATCTATTGCCATTTCACTAAGAAAATCTAATCCTGCTTCATTGAGGTTTGCATATGATACACCTGAAATTTGTACACTTTCAACATCAATCATTCGTTTTGCTTCATAAATATCTCCTAATGTAGCTAAAATTTCCATAGATTTTTGTGTTGCTTTTCCATATTTACCATCCAACATATCTTTTTCTTCAGATGTTAAGTCCATATAATCAACTCCTTTATATTAAAAATATTTATTTATATCCACTTTTGGAAACTCTGCTTTTCTAAAACTTTTACCTTTAACAACTAATGGCGCAGTCAAATCAAATCCTATTTTTGTTGTTAATTTTGTACCTGGTTCAGCACTTGGATCTAAACTGCTTCCAGGTTCTTTATCCTTAACTATCATATTGATATCCCCTTGAAACCGTGTTGCCATTGCCCATTCTACCGAAAGAGGATCATAAATATCTATATCTTTATCAACAATGAAAACATGTTTACAGCTTCTATGACCTTCAAAAGCTCCTTCTATGGCCTTTTTACCATCTGAATCGCTTCTCTTATCAATTTGAACAATTGCATGGAGCCATGAACATCCTCCAGGATTTATATTTACATCTAAACATTTGACATCTTTTTCATTTACCTTTTTAAATATAGTCGGTTCTCGAGGCATACCCATTAATATTTTATGTTCGAGTGCACCTGGAAGAAGAGCTTGCCAAATCGCATCCTTTTTATGTGTTATCTTCTTGACCTCAAATATAGGTTCTTCTCTTATCATATCGTATGTTTCAGTTAGATCAACAAAAGGACCTTCTGCATGTTTTTCCTCTAAATATACACGACCTTCTATCACAAATTCGCTATCTGCTGGTATTAATAAATCAACTGAATTAGCTTTTGTTACTTGAATAGGTTCAAGTGCGTTAGCAATACGCAACTCATTAATACCAGTATCCACTGATGTTGCTGCTGCTATAAGAATATTTGGAGTATTACCTATACAATAAGCAACATCAAGCTCTCCATTTTTTTCTAAAAATTTATGAAAATCTCGACCCCTAACGATTCGAGTTGCAAATTGAGTTTTTGAAAATTGCATTGCTCTATGAAAATCTAAATTTTGGCCATAATCAGGATCTCGTGTTACAACAACAGCAGAACTAATATATGGTCCTCCATCTTTTTCACAATGAAATAGTATTGGTAGTGTTTCTAAATTAACTTCGGATTGTACGATTTCTTGACATGGTGCATTATTTATAACTTCAGGTTCAGAATGATTTTCAATTGCGCTTGTTAACATTGGTATTAAATCTGATGGAGTAGCATTAAAATATGATGCAATTGATTGTTTTGTACAAAATAGATTACCTATTAGTCGATAATTATTATCTTTAATTTTACTAAAAATTACAGGAGTAGGCTCCAGTTCTTTTAGAATGCCCGAAATTTCTAAATGTTTTGATACTTCAATATCTACTTTTCGAAGTATATCTTCTTCTTCTATCTTTTTTATATATTCGCGAAAACCCATAAAAATCACACTTAGATTTTTTATGATGATTAATTTATCATTTAAAGAAATATATTTATTATAATTATCTGGAAAACTATATTAAGGTTATTAATTATAAAATGAAAATAGATTATTGATAAATAACATCAATAATTTTCTGAACTCTAATTGAATTAGTATAAATATCAATAATTCTTTTATATTTTAGATTTGATTTGAAATACTAAAAAAAAAATATCAAATTGATGCAATCATTTCCTGAAATTCTATTAAAATATATTCCTAATGAGGAAACGATTTATTATTGTTCTAATTATAGAAATAATAAATATATTCTTCTTACAAATAAAGCCATTTATTATCAAGTTTATAAAGATGTTAGTGAAGGCGCTAGAAAATCAGAGTTAAACTATAGGATTGAATATAATTCTATTATGAGATATCGTTTTTATAAAGAACATAATTGTATATTAGAAATAATATACAAACCTTATTTAAAAATTAGTGAATTTAGAATAGAGATTTCTGATTTTAATTATTTTAGAAAATTATTTGACACCATTATTTATAATTACAGTAATTTCAGAGATAATTCAAATAAATTTCAAAAATTATTTAATCTTGAAAAACCAATCAAAATTAATCTTTCAAATGAAAGGTTAAATTATATTTCAAAAAAGAAAAAATTACTTCCTATAACGGGTATTATATTTGAATTAATCCTTCTATTATTATTTTACTTGTGTTTTAATTATCTCAAATACAATGCATTTCTATTTATAATTCTATTAATATTAATCATTCCTATTATTGCTATAATTCCTACGATATTGAATGAATTAAAATATTTAAAAAAATATTCTTTAAATAATTATATTTCAATCAAATTAGAAGAAAAAGGATTAACTATATTAGGAGTGATAAATACAGAATTCATTGAATTCAATTCTGACTTTCAAATCGAATTAGTTAAGATTGATCGTAATCTTGTAAGAAGTATTGGATTATCAAGATTTGAAAATTTCGATGGATTTAATATAATATCATCAAATAATCTTCGTAAATATATTGGTTTTGGACCAATTGATAATACTATTCAATGGTATAATTTAATAATGTATTATTTTCTTGAATGGAAAAAACAAAATGGATTTCTTTTTTCTCAGAAAGACTTGGAGAAATTAAAAATCAATAAACAAGAGATTGAAATTGTTAAAATATCTTATAAGAGAAGGAAATCACACTATTATGATCTTAAACCAGTTCAAATTCAAACATTTGATGAAATTTCTATTGATAGAAATTTGATGTTAGAATTTAGTAATATTTTTGATATTGATGAAAAAATTATCGCATTTCATAAATTGAACTTAAATATACTTAAGGGATATTTTGATGTAATTATTATGATAACAATATTCTTTCTTGCATTATTTTGTTTTATTTCCATTGGATTTGACATATTTAAATCAGAATCTATATCAGAGATATTAACAATATTGGGTGGTTTTTGTCTTATTATAGATTTATGTGTTTATCCTTCTACAAAAAATTATCATAATAAATGGGAAAGTAACAATACTTACATTATTACTGATAGAAGAATAATTTTAAAGAAATTATTTGGTAAAATTATTTTTGAGAAAAAATCAATTAATACAATTTCGATATATTATAAGAAATTTCAAAAAAATTATGATATTGTTATTAGAGATATAAATTTAAAACGTTCACTCGTTATTTCCTGCATTCCTAGAGATCTTGATTTATTTGGTAAAATATTTTTTTTAAGGAAAATTCAAGAATCTAAAGTCTAATAAAGATATTAATTATAGAATGCAAATAGATTACATTTCAATTATATCAATATTAATTATTTTCTTATACATAACTTTTTACTCAATCATAAAGATGTTTTAGCTAAAAAAGGAAATTGGATTATTTGAAATTAAGAACTTAAAAAAATGAAATAAAGATAAGATTTTATAATTTAAAATTTTGCATATATTTATAAAAATTAGCAATAATAGGCAGTTTCTATTATATTACCATTATAATTTAATTCATATAATCAAATTCTTTATAGGATTTAACAAAATAGGGAAATATCCTTTAATAAAGATTCTATTTAAAAAGTAATCTTGAATAATCTTATTTTCGAAATTTATATAGTTCTCATACTCACCATTATCGTCGTCATCATCATCATCATCATAATCCTCAAATCTTTTGCCACTTTGTAAAGTAACAAAAACTGATAACGCTGAAACAAGAATAAAGCATGAAATTATAATATATCCGATTTTTTTCATAAAAATTACTTTGGAGAATTATTCTATTAATTATTAAATTTTCCTTTCCCTTTTATTTTTATATTTTATAGAATATTGGTATTATGAAAATTATTGAGATTCCGATTTATTTTAAAGGTTTTTTAGACTTCAACTAACCCCAAGAGATAATCATTATTTCTGTATTTATGAAGAATATATGGATAGCTAGTACTATAGTCAATATAAGCATAATATAATGAATTTTTATAAACTTTTTATATCCAAATTTCTTCAATTTCTTGACATCTTTGAGATATAAAAATAAAAATGATGATAAAAACATAACAATTCCAAATATAATTCCTGTCCAGATTTTTATCGCAAATAATGCGGGGGGCATATGATTATATTCCCTTTCAAATATTAAAGGTCCCCAAGGATCGGAATTGAGTAATACTAATACATGTATTAAAAATAAAATATTTGTTATAAAAGCACTTATACAGTGATAATTTTTAGCTTTTGGGTAGGAATGAAATAACTTTGCTATTTTTTTTGTCTTGGCTCCAATAAATGTTGAGAAAATAAACCAAATCAGTGTACTAAAACCAAGAGCCCTACCAAGAATCCAAGAGAAACCCCCCTCCTCCTCTATATGATGAAGACAACTACCTGTTTGATTAAGATTTACCAAAATTAAGGGAATTATTATAGAAATTATTAATAATATAAGATTCAATATCAAAAATAGTCTATACCAATTTTTCTCAGTAGAATGCTTTTTACTTTGATTTAAATTATTATCTTCAGATAGATTTTTTGAGTTAGACATATTTTTATTTCTTAAATTTAACAAATATGATATTATTAGGATAAGAGGATTTTTATATTTTAATAATTAGATTTTGAACTTATGAGAAAGATTCATTATTAATTGAGTAAATTTTACTCTTAATCTTTTTCATTTTTTTTGCTTATTTTTGTAG
>CAZGJX010000019.1:0-47216 GCA_964525635.1 uncultured archaeon | reverse complement strand
CGTTGTTGGCCCTCAAGCTGGATGTCCAATAATGTCCAGATTTTTTGCAACGGTATTCTATAAAATAAAGAAGAAAATTCCAGTATTAAAAAAGAAATACTGCGTAAAATGTGGTGATTGTGCTGAAATATGTCCAGCGAAAGCTATTAAGTTTGATAAAAATCGACTTCCTGAATTTGAAAGAAAAAAATGTATATCTTGCCTATGTTGCTCTGAATTATGTGCACAACAAGCAATTATAGCAAAAAAAAGGGGTTTTAGAGGATTGTTTCATACTTTCTAATTATTTTTTGAAATAAAATTAGAATAGGTTTCTAAGAAATAGTAATATGATAATCTTGTATTAATTATTGATTTTACTTGAACAAATTCATTTGCACAATGAGCATTTCCACCAATTCCCAAGCCGGCAGTTATATAATTAATTCCTAATTCCTTTTGAATTTTGCTTAACGGAGCTGCAGCTGCACTAATAGGCCAGATTTCTGTTTTGATATTAAGTATTTCAAAAGTCTTTATAAGACTTTTTACCAATCTGGATTTACTATCTATTCTCGAACTTTCATACCCATTATTTATTTTTATATCTACTTTAGATCTAATGTTTTTACTTAATTCAGAGATCTTGTTTTTAATTACATCAAATATCGCTTTAGAAGATAATTGATGCGCAAATCGGATATCTATATTACATGAAGCTAAATTTGGTACGGAGTTTTTTATTCCTTCTTTTAAATACCCAGATTTAAATGTAGAAAGATTAAAAGTTGGATCAAATAAATAATTTTTAAATAAATTATAAGGATTATCTGCAGTTATTTGATTTATACCTGCTTTATTTAAAATATCATTTATATTTTCTTTATTAGCTAAACTATTTATCAATACTATTTCTTGATCTGAGAGATCATAAACTTTTGAAAGTGGAGTAATTTGAAAATGATTGTTTGAATAAATTCCTTGTATTACTTCTAATAAATCTAAAGAGGGTTTTGGAACAATATTACTATATGAAGAATGAACCTCTTGGTTGTTTGAAATTGTTTTGATAGTTAAAGAAAGCAATCCTTTATATCCCAATTTTAATACGGCTTTACCACTTAAATCTTGTTTAATAGAGGGATAATATGCATCTATACAAGATTTAAAAAGATTTTTATTTTCTTCTAATATCTTTGAAAAGGTAGGAGACCCCATTTCCTCTTCTCCATCAAAAATTAAATATAGAGATATAGGTAACATATCCATTGACTTAAGAATTCTAACAACATTCAGAAATGCTAACAATGGAGTTTTTGAATTATATGCTCCTCTAGCAATTATACATTCACCAATATTTTCTAAAGAAGGAAGATTCCTTATATTTGCATTAAAAGGAGGGGAAATCCATCTATTATATTCATTTATAGGTTGGGTATCATACATCATATAGATTAATAAAGGCGTATCTATTTTACCTTTAACTTTAGCAAATATGAAAGGATTAATTTGACCTTCAAATTGACTTATATCTTCACAGAAATCCATAATATATGATTTTATGAAATCTTTTGCATCATTGATTCCTTCTTTATTCAATGTATAACTAGGAATTTTAAGAAAAGGTATTAATTCATTCTGAATAAAATTATCATTATCATTTTTTAGAATTTCTATATTATCTTTATTTATATTCATTTTTTCTTTTTTACCATTAATTAATTAAATAGATATTAATTATTTTAGATATTAAAAATAAATTATTTTTAATTATGAGCAGTAAAAAATCATCAAATATTCCAGACTATGATCAATTATCAGGTATTATCACTAATATAAAAACCATAGCTAAATTATCAGGAATAATATTGTCTTATCTTGATGGAAGGTTAATTGTAAAAGAGACTGACTTAGATTATAATATGGAAGAATTTATACCAATGGTAGCTTCTGTCTTGAAAAGTGCGGATGGATTAGGGAAAACTATTGGAGGAAGGAGTCTACAAAAAATTATAGCGCAATTGGAAGATATCTCTTTAATGATATTGAAAAGTGATGAGAAAAATGTATTTTTAACTCTTATTATAAATGATAGTACAAATGTTGATACGATATTGGAACATATCAATGGTTATTTTGATAAGATAAATCAATACTGTTAAAAAATTATTCATAATTTATATAGGAAAAGACTATTCATTTCTTAATTCCAATAATGAATTTATTGAATAAAAGAATTTATAAATTCAACAATTTTTGGACCGTAAATAATTAATAATGTTATAATTAATACTGTGAAAGTGATCCAAATTATTCCCACAAAGTTATTATTTCTTTCTTCAGAATCTCTTTTATTTCTTCTATTTTGTCTACTATATTGTCTTGATTTTGCTTTATGATATGCATCAATTCCTTTAGGTGTTAAAATTAATTCATTATCTATCTCCTTTATTTCTTTTCCCTCAATTAATTTATTTAGGTGTTTTCTAGCTATTTTTTCACCTAATTCATCATAAAAAAAATCCGCCCATCCTTCCCAATAAGTTCTACCAAGTCCTAATCCTTCTTCAAATTTAATTAACAATTTAGATGAACTAATACGATTTCTTCTTATATTCGCAATTAAATATCCTGTCAGTCGATTTTTATAGATATTATCAGCCTTGACATGAATTGTACTTATATCAAATTCATCTTCTTTAACAATTAATTCTCTTAGAAATTCTATCCCTTCCTTGATAATTAAACCAGCTATGATTAGACTAACAAAAGAATCAATTATATACCACTTAAAAATAGCAAAAAATAATCCAATTAGAACCCCAATACTAATTAATGAATTTATTTCAGAATCCTTTGAATCACTTAATAATGACAGATTTCCCGAAGCTCGTCCCACAATACCTTTATAATACATTAATGCTCTATTTATTAAAATAGATAATCCTCCTATGAGAAATGATTCAAAATTGACCATAATTGGAGATAAATTGATTAATGACTCTATACTTGACCAAATTAGTGTTAATCCTGTAAAAATCATCAATAAAATTATAACTATACTAGCAGTACGATCTTTATGGAAACGAATTCCGAAGTAGATTATTGCAATTTTTATCATATCTGTTAGGTTTTCCAATCCTTCTGATATCATTCCCTGACTATCAATAGACATTCCAAAACATATTTTTAATATGGAGAGAAAAAATAAAGATATAGCTGTTATTATTAACACAAATTTTTCACTGAGAAATTTGTGCATCCAATGGGAAGTTATAAGCATTAGACAATAATTTTTTTCAACATATGCTTTTCCTTGATCTGTAAGGGATATATTATCATCAGTATTCAATTTTATAAAATTCTTATATCTTGCGAGATGTATATACTCTTCTATATCTTGATCTTCTATAACCAATTGAGACATAGTAGATAGAAAGAGCCAACGCATTTTTTTTTTAATTTTTTCTATAGAATCAATTCCATCATATATAATACATAAAAATCCATAAAATAAGTCTAATTGTGGTCCACTAGATTCTGGACCAAAAAGTTTTCTTTGCTCTTTTACACGATTTTTAACTGACTTTAATCTAAAATCTTTTTTTCCTAGAGTTGATTTGAAATCAGCTAGTTTCATTAATATAAGATTATGAAATTAGAAAAATAAAATTTTACATTATTGTTTAAGAAGACCCTTCCCCTCAAGGAGGGGATGAATTGAGTAAAAAAAGGAAATTATTAAATTGTCAAACTCTTCCTATTTTTACTAAATCCTATTATATAATTGTATTAATGAAACTTTCGCAAAAAATGAGGATTTTTCCTTCTAAAGAACAAGAGCAAGTACTCTGGATACTCTCAGAAAGATGTCGTCTCTTGTATAATTTTGCGTTGGCAGAACGAATGGAAAATTGGCGATAAAATAAAAAGAAATCAAAACAAAATTGCAATTATATTACCTATCTCACTCAATCGAGAGCATTACCCTTAATAAAAGAAAAATATCCGGAGTATAAATGGGTATATTCGAAGGTCCTTCAAACTACACTTGAAAAACTTGATAGGAATTACAAATCTTTTTTTTCTCTTTGGAATAAGGGAGATAAAAAAGCACGACCTCCATTTTTTAAAGGAAAGAAGTACTTTACTACTCTTTGTTATAACCAATCTGGATTTAAACTCTATGAAAATTCCATTACACTCTCTCATAAACATCCTTCAAATATCCTCCTTCAATTTACTATTCCCCCTTTTCTTATACCCAAAGAAAAGATAATGCAAGTAGAATTGTTTCAATCCAATAAGAAATGGTTTATTTCCCTCACATATGAAGTTAATACACCTAATTATCATGATAATTCCTTGTATCAAGCATTTGATTTAGGAATTAATCAAACGGTTGCTATGAATCTTTTCGGAAAATCAATACAATTTACTCATAGAAGACCAGATCTCTATTGGAAAAAAAAGATAGAGGAGGTACAATCAAAACGAGACCATTGTAAGAGATATAGTAATAGATGGTATTGGTATAATTCTAAATTATGTAAGATGATTAAAAAATGCTCTTATCAACTTAAAGATTATCAACATTGGCTTTCACACCAAATTATCTCTAATACGAAAGCGAATACAATCATTGTTGGAAAGTTAAAAGTAAAACAAATGGCTCAGAAAAAGAAGGGTACTGAAAATAGTAAAAAGAATATAATCCATAAAACACTCAACCATTCGGTTCAAAACACAGGGTATTTGTCAAGATTTGTTAAATTTTTAACCTATAAAGCAGAAAAAGTAGGTAAGAGAGTAATAAGAATTAATGAATCAAAGACAATAAAAGCCTGTTGTAAATGTGGAAGACTGAAAAAGCGTTCAATTTTCGAGAAAATTATTATTTGTGACTGTGGAAATCGTATCGACCGGGATCTCAACTCGGCAATTAATATCATGTTAAAATTCTTTACAGTAAAACATAAATATGATTTCCTATCGCATAAGTCCTCTGTGAACGAGGAATCATTCCAATTACAATGGAATGGTTTTTTACGACATACAGACCAATCCGTACTAGAAGCGATTGAGTACTCGTAGGAAGCCACAGCCTCTAGGCTGTGTGTAGTTCACTGAAACTTCTAAAAGTATAGATTTTAATAATAAATCTATTTTTTATTTTTCATCTTTTATTAGATTTCAAAATGAAAAATTAAATAATTATATTTCAAAAATGCTGGAAAATCAAAATAAAGATTATGTTTGTTATGTAATAGCTCCATTTAATTCGAAAATGATAATTGATTATTCATGTCTAATTGGATCCTATGATAAATTCAGAAAGGTTTTTTTCGGAAAATTAAATGATATTTATCCGAATCAAATTTTAATCGAAAAATTTATTCGTGAAGAAAATCCAACTGGAAGTATCAAAACCTGGCTAGGAGAAGATGAATTAATAATAAAAGGAAAAATTGATACACTTCTATTCAAGAAAACAGGAGGTAGTGGAAAGACACAGCGGGATAATAGTATAATAACCATTAGTATTAATAAAAAATTCCAATTACCATTGGATATTATTAAGGATGATGTTTTCAAGGATAATCCAGAATTTATATTTGAAACAATGAGTTTTCATGAATATGGTGTGGGGATGATTTATTGCAAAGTGATGTTTAATCTTAAACATGAATTAGTATCTTATGAAGAAGATAGGGGATTAAAGATATTACAGGATATTATGAGAGTTATAATAAGATATCCCGATTTAATCACACTTTCTGAATCTTTAGCAGAAAAAGTTTATAAAATCTTTAAAGAAATTGATCAAGAATTCCAACTTGAAAACCCAGTGGTTAGTTATGAAGAATTATTTACAAATCAAAAAGCAAATATTCCATTATGGGGTCATATTGTATTAATTAGAAATGATAATGAAATTAAAAAAAAAGTTCCAATTGAAGAAATTATGAATAAAATTATAGCAATAAGTCATCCAGAAGGAAAAATCAATTTTGCCAAAGGTACACAAAGTTTTGTCCATATAGGATGGGGAAATAGTTTATGGGCAAATTTAGATAAAATAGAATTATTCTATGCTAAGGAAATTTTAAGATATTGTGAAATAGAATGGCGAACACTTCAAATTTTCAATGAAATTTTATATAGACAACTCACACAACTTGCTTCTTATCAAACATTGAGAAAAAAATCTGTTAGAAAAGCTATTAAATGGATTAATAAATTAAAAATGGAAATGGAACTTTATTCAGTAAATAAAGCAAATTATTTACAAAATCTTGCTCCATTTGCACACTTTATCTATAATGAAGCTGTAATAAGTTGGAGAATCTCTCAAATGGAAGAATTTTTTATGAATAAATTAAACGTTTTTGAATATCTACATAATCAAGGAAGAGAAAAATTGAAGGAATTAAGTGATAGTAAAATTAACAATATATTATTTATATTTACATGCCTTTCATTAGTAAGTACTTTTATTGATGGAATAATGTTTGTGGCTTCAGAACAGTTAGAACAAGATATTATATTCAGATTATTTTTACTTATTTTTCCACCAATTGCTTTCATTATTTTAATCATTATATTAATTGAGAGAATAATAAGTTCGAGGAGATAAGATATACCTATTTTTTTTTTTATTCTATAATAATATCAAATTCTTTTAATTTATCCCTTAGATTCAAAGATTTATGAAAATGGATAATAAGAAATCCTAAATCTTTTGCAGGAGTTAAAAATTGAATTTGATCGTCAATAAATAAACATTCATCAGGATTAAGATGAAATCGTTTTAGAAGACATTCATAGATTTTTATATTTGGTTTAATAATATTTTCCTCATAAGAGATTATCCTTCCATCTATAATATTGAAAAAATCAAATTTTTTTTCCACATAAAGAAAGGGTGTTTTGATAAAATTTGATAGTAGAAAGATATTATAACCTTTATTTTTTAAAGCCTTTAAAATAATTATACTTTGATCAATAGGAGAAAATAATTCTTTCCAATGTGTATAAAATATATCTATTAGTTCTTTTAAATCAGGGAACTTTTTTAAGTAAATATTTTTTGCTTCTTGAAAATAAATTAATCCACGATCAAGATCTAACCAAATATCTCTTCCAATAATCTTATCAATAAATTCATCAATTTTTTTTAGATTATTTGAATATTTTAATAACAGTTCTTTAGGTTTAAAATTAATTAAAACATTTCCTAAATCAAAAATTAAGTTTTTTATCATTGATTAGGAGAAATCAATACTCTTTTCTTAACTTATTCATTCTATTAATTAAGAGATATGATATTAAATTAAATTTACTTTACATAAATGCGATATAAATATACTGATTATCACGTACATACAAGATGGAGTTCCGATATTCCCAAGAATGGTCCAAATTTTGAGGATTATCTTTTAATTGCTGAAAGTAATCATATTAATGTATGTTTTTTAGAACATTATGAACTATATTATGTTAAAAATGATAAGAATCATCCATTTTATGATGGTAAAATTGATATATATTTAGAAGAAATCGATAAAATTAAAGAAACCTATAATTTTGCATTAAGTGGTTTGGAAATAGATTATTATATAGGAATGGAAAAGGATATTTTAGAATTTTTAGATGATTATGGGGAGTGTATTGATTTTATTGCCGGAAGTATTCATGAATGTGATATTAAATATCCTATTACTGAAAGAAACTATATTATAGACCTTTTAAAGAAAAAACCAATAAAAGAAATTATAGATGATTATTTTAATTCTACAAAAGAGATGATAAATTCTAAAATATTTAAAAATATCTGTCATATTGATACAATCTTTCGATATATTAATATAAATGATATTAAACCTACAGATAATTGTGATATTTCTGATAAAAGGATTTTAGATATAGGACTTCTTTGTATAAATAATAATATAAGTATTGAATATAATCTCTCTGGTCTAAGATACTCTCTTAATAGACCTTTTCCATCAAAAGAAATAATCACAAATTTGAAAAAAAAAGGGGGTAATATTTTTGTAGGCTCCGATTCACATGATCTAAACTACTTTCAAGATTCTATCTTAAAAATAAAAGAAGCATATCAATATTTAAATAATATCAAGTAATTTTAAAGATACAAAAATGGATTCTATTAAATTAAATGATTTGAAAAAAAAAATTAATCAGTGGGATAAAAGAATTTTAATTAAATATAATGGTAAAGGAGGTCATTATTTTACCAAATTGCTACAATATCTTTCATTTTTAGGAGAAGAAACAATATGGGTAAGTTTAATTACTATCTTTTTATTTATATGGTATGATCCTGTATATTTATCCCATATAGGATTTGCTTATTTATTTGGTTTGGTTATAATTGTCATAATAAAAGCAATTGTAAAAAGAGAAAGACCTTTTAAAAAACATGAGAATATCAAAGTTTTTACACGGAGACCATTTTCAAATAGTTTTCCATCTTGGCATACTTACAATATTGTTTCACAAGGATTAACAATTGGATGTTTATCAAATTCAATTTATCTAATTTTATTATTTTTGGTTCTTATAGGATTAGTTATTTTTTCTAGAATTCAATTAGGAGTTCATTATCCTACAGATGTAATTGTTGGATTTATTTTTGGAATTATTGGATTTATTCTTACTATTTTTGTTTTTAGTGACCCGATAATAGATCTATTATATTATATAGAAAACGTGTCTAATATAGCAATAGAGCAAAATAAATTAAATCCATTATTATTTGAGAATGTTTGGTATATTTTATTGTGTATATTAATATTTGGAGCCATCTATCTTTTGGCATTATTTAAATTGATAAAAAATTTGAAAAAAAGAAAAACCTTCAATAATACATATTAAATATCTAATTTTTTTCTTTTTGCAAATAAGTCTTTTAGCTCGTCAAGAACTCTTACTCTAACATTTTCCCCACGACGTGGTGGGGCTTGACCGGGAGGATTTAGTTGTACAGGGATACCAGATTCTGCCATTTGAATTGCTCCACTTTCTATAGCAGTGATTCTTACGTCCATTTGATTTAATTCATGTGACATGCTTTCAGAGAGTCTAATAACAGCATTTAGTGTTTGTTCTAAAGTTTTTGCTAAACCTTCAACTTTTTGAAGAGTTGGATCATCCAAAGAGGTCCCAACATCAGCAATCATTTCTTTCATGTATTTAGCAAACTGAGGCTCTCTAGCTACTGCTGAATAGATAGATGATAAGTAAGTTTCATGAGTAAAAGCGATCTGAGAGAAAAATTCCTTTAAATTTTGTTTGACAACTTCAACATTAAGTTGAATTTTTGGATCTTGCTGAAGATCAGGATCAAATTTATGCAAAAATATCAGAAAAAATGGATTCTCCTCGAGATCTTTTAATGCTTTTACTATTCCTTTTAAATAAGTAAAAGATTCTTCAAATCTATCAGAATCTTGAATATCGATAACATACATAAATAAATCAACTCCAAGAAAATAAGTATCTGGATTTTTTAGGTATTCTTCTCGATACTTGCTTTGCCCTCCAAAATCCCAGATAAAAATAGAAAAAGATTCTGTTTTGATTTCTCGTCTATGTACTCTTTTTGTAGGTTTTATCTTAGACAATTCATTTAAACCGAATTTACCTCCAAATTTAGTTAAGATTGCTGTCTTTCCAGCCTGATCCAATCCTGCAACAATAATTTTCTGTTGTTCTTTCTCTATTTTAATTGCTTTTCCTTTTAAATTACTTAAAATTGTACTAATATTAACTGCCTTTATGATCTTTTCTTCTAACTCTTTAATTTCAATACCTTCTTTTTCTGAGTTTTTCAATTGATCAAAGGAAATATAATTATAGATATTCTTATCTTTATATTGTATAAGATCTCCAAGTTTAGAAGCTTCTAAACTTTTTTTAATAAATTTAGCTTCATTATCGTTTAAAAAACTAAAGGAGTCAATTGAATTATCCAGAATCCCTTTAATAACAACTTGGTTATTAACCTTATCAATATTTAGTGATTTAGCTTTAAAAAATTTTAAAATAAAATCTATAGTATTATCATCCGATTCACTAATAAGATCTTCTTGAGCCATGGTTTTTTTTTTTGTCATAATTATTCAACATTTTAAACTTTCTTATTTCACATTATATGTTCTATTGTTCAAAGTTCATTTTTAAATTTTATTTTTAACAAAAATTTATTAAATTAATTCTATAATATATATAATCTGAGGAAATTTTGAACACCCCTCATTTTATTTGAATTTTAGAGAATAAAAAAATTTATCTATAATAATGATAAAAATTAGCAACAATATTTAAGTAAAATTAAAATTTAAATATTTTATTCACTAATTTGAATATAAGATAAAATTTCTAATTAGTTCATTTTATATCTATATATTATGCCCTCTAAAATTGATAATGATAACCTCCTTGAGGGAGACATAAATGAATCCTGTTGTGATTCTCCAAAATTATCAGAAGAAGATGGATTTTATGTTTGTCTTAACTGTGGCTTAGTAATTTCACGAATATTTGATGATTCTCCTCGAAGAGCCTTTACTCAGGAAGAGATTCAAAAAAGAAAAAGTAATGAAAGGGTATATAGTCCTATTGGTCCAAGAACTATAATTAAAGGCAGTAGAGATGCTCGAGGAAGTCTATTAAGCCCAAAATATAAATCAAAATTTAATAGATTGGCTAAAATTCATAGATCATTAACCACAAGTTTTGAAAGAAATCTATGGATTGCCTTACCAAATTTACAAAGATTACAAAAACGATTAGGAGTACCAGATACTGTTGCTGAAGATGCTCTACGTATATATACCCAAACTGTAAAAAAAAAATTAACAATGGGTAGAAGTATTGACACTTTATTATCAGCTTCAATTTTCTGTGCACTTAGAGTTCATGGCATTCCACGTACAATAGAGGAAATAACTAAAATAGCTCAAATACCTAAAAAGAAAGTCGTTAAAAGTTATCGTTTAATTTTAATGGAAGTTTTACCAAACCTTAATCTAAAAGTTCAATATTTTACAGCAGATAGATATGTAGATAAATTTAATGATGAATTAAAATTATCGATGAATTGTAGAAATATTGCGGTTAAACTTATTCAAAAAGCGAAAGAAAATGGTTTTAATTCGGCAGGTAAAGATCCTAAAGGTATTGCTGCTGCTGCTATTTACATTGGATCAAAAATATGTAATGAAAATAGAACTCAAAAAGAAATTTCAAATTTAGCTAAAGTTACAGAAGTAACCCTTAGGATGAGAGTAAAAGATCTTCAAAAGTTTGCTGATGTTGTATAGAATCTATAAAGTAATTGGTAATAAATTCCATTCCTCTTCAAATAAAGGTAAATTCTCTAACATCTCATTTATTTTAGGTATGAATTTATTATACTTATTTGAGAACACATCAATTATTAACAATAGAATATCAAACTGAAAAATCTCACTTACTATAGCTTTAGACGTACCAAGTGTATTTAAATAATCTTGAGTAACATTTTTTATTTCATTTAAAGATGATTTTGTTCTAATCAATGATAATACATGAAGTAGTAAAAGTAGAGTGCTATTTTCATAATCTTTCCGTTTTGAAAAAATATTTACTAATTCATAATATTTATCTGCTGCTTCCCTATATTTATCATTCTCTAATAAAGATAATAATTCATTATAATATCTTTTTTTTAAAGCATTACGTTTTTTATATACTTCCTGAAAAATAGATTTATGATCTCTTAATTTTTGTTGGAGGATATCTATTTTTTGATCTAATTCTAATATTTTTTTTAAAGTTTTTCCTTTATCTTCTCCAGTTACTTTTGATTTAGTTGATCTTTTAATCTCCTTAAATTCTGGTTCTTTAGGATATGTTTTGTTTAATATATCATAAAGTAATTCTCGTTCTTCTGTAAATAAAGGTAAATTTTCCATATAAAGTAAAGTTTCATTAAATTCTAATTCCTTTTTAATTTTTATTAAGTTAGTAAGATATTCAACTAAAATAACTGGAAAGGAGTTATGATAAAAATTATCAGAGTAGGATTTTTCTTCAATAAATTTAATTAATTCATCTTTTTTATCATCTCTTATTAGTATCAAAGACATTATTGCTATAGAAACTCCAGCTAAATAATATTGTTTAGTTTTTTCCATGCGAACTATGCTATTTTCATAAAGCTCTAGTGCATTATTATATTTCTTCTCATTTAAAAAATAAAGTGCTTTTTCGAAAAATGCTCTTTTAAAACCTTTTCTTTGTTTCATCTTAGATACCATATCTGATTTTGCATCTTCAGCTAACATTTTAATATCTGTTGATTTCTCTTTAATTAATTTTACTTTAAGAGAAGCTTCTATTCTTTTTGATTCTAATAAAATTTTGGTATCCTCTTGTTTTGCTAGTTTTTTATAAGCCTCTTTCTTTATAGTCTTTTCTACAATTTTATCTATATTACTTAATGCTGAAGATAAATCTCCTAAATTTATATATATATCTGCTATTATCTGATATACTTCATCAAAATGAAACTCTTTATTATCTAAATATGAAGAAGATATATTTGCAACTTTTTTAATTAGATTAATTGCCCCTTCAATTCCAATAGTATTCTGTTCCATTTTAACTATTTTCAAAGCTTCATTTCTAATTATTTCTATAAAAATATTACTAATTTCTTTTGATTGTTCATATAACATTTGATTCCTTAATATTAAATTAAGATCCTCGAATATTTTTTCATTTTTTTCATATTTATAATTCTTGTTAATTTTATTAAAACTATCAATGAGAAAGGGAAAGATATATTTTATGTAATTTTTCTTTACTCTTATCCCAGTGATTTTTGGATAATATTTTAAAAATTCCTCAATTTGATTTCCTTGAACTAAAATATCCAATAATTCACATAAAATTCTATCTGCTTCATTTATTTCACCTAAATTTTTAAGGTAATCTACGTATTTTTCTAATTGATCAGCAGCTCTTATATATTGGTTCTTTTCGATTAATTCAATAGCATTTTCTAATTTTTTAGAATTCATTGTGTTGATAATTTCATTTTCAGTTTCGATAAAATTTATTAAAATTTGAATTCCCTGATTTATATTAATTTCCTTATCTCTCTTTTTCAATAGTTTATTTTTATCTTCTACTTGAGAACTATATTCTGTTAATTTTTTCTTTAATTTTAATGAATTTAATTCATTTATTAAATAGACTGCTGTTTTGAAATTTAGTTTATCAAGGAATTGAATGATTAAGCCCTCTAAAACAAGGTCTAGATTCCCTCTCCTCACTTCGAAATAGGTCCATAAATTAAGGATTTCATCATAACTCCTTTTTGCTCCATTAATTTTATGTTTTTTAATTTGATCTTTCAGAAGTTGTATTAAAATCTCAGATAACTTTATAGCGAATTTTTTCATAATCTCTAAGAGATTTTCTCTTTGATATGTATTTATAGCAATATATATTTCTTCTCTCGCACCTTTTAAATCACCTTGGGATACCAAATAATCAGAAGCAGCTATAACTTTATCAGCAACTTCCTGCAATATTGGTTTTATTTCTTCATGAGGAAGGCGCTCAAGAATTGTGAAGGCATTTTCTACTTCACAAGCAGAAATCCAAGAATTAATTGCCAATTTAAAGCACTCTATAATTAATTTTTTATCTTTTAATTCTATTAACGCCCATTGAGCGGCATTTTCATATTGTCTAGCGGCATATTTATAATCTGCCTTATTAAATAATTTATTTCCCTCACGTATCATTGCCTTGACGTATAATTTCTTATATTCCATCGATTTTTTTGTATCTATTTGACTCAAAATATTAGCAGTTTCTTGATAGAGCTCTATTTTTGAGAAAAGATAAGCAGCTTGTTCATTTATAATATAGTTATTTTCTCTATTGAATATACTATTTATAAAGGCTATTTTTTTAATGATCTTACCAGCATTATAGAAATCTTTTTTATTATAATAATAATTTGCCTGCATAACCAAAACGGGATATCTTAACCACGCATTTTCAAGATCTAATGGATCATCTCCTGATATCATAGCAAAAGATAAACTTTGTAATACTTGTTTAAAGTATCTTGGATGCACATTTATAAACGCTTCAAAATCAGGATAATCAATCCATGTATCCTCTAATAAATCAATAACTGAAATTGGTAGAATGCCATCTTCATTATAGTATAATATCACAGTAGGGATATTTCTTTTTATTTTTTCTAAAATATCAAGTATCATTTGGAAGTATTCAATTTCTTCGTTTATTAATGGATTTAAAAAATATATAATACCGTCCACGCTGGGGATTAATTGATCAAAATCAGCAGTTAGTTTAGTTATAGCATCTATTTCAATTTCACATATATCCTCTAATACGGTTATCTCCCTGTTCCAAACTTCATAAGTTTCTTTATCTTCACCTATTTCATTGAAAGCAGTAGATAAATATGGAATAAGTACATCAAAATTTCCCAAAACTAAAATTTTAAAGATATATCGCATAAAAATTAACTCAAACGAAATTATAAATATATAAATTTTTTTCTCATGATAAATTCAATATTATAATAGAAGAAAATAAGTTTTAAATTATTTAATGAAAAATTTTTTTTACTAATTTTTAAATTAAATATCAATATGAGGAAAGAATAAATTGGATTACGTAGAAAGAAATTATAAAATATTAGAAGATAGAATGATTGAAGAAATGAACACTACATTACAATTCGGTAGAACATTGATAGATTCTGAATTAAAAGCTGGTGTATTTAATATAATAGTTAAACCACTAGTTAAAACCTTCTATGATACTTGGAGTAATAATGCTGCTAAAGTAGGCACATTAAAACAAATAAAAACTACATTGGACTGTGCAAAACAAATTCTACAACATGGTTCAAGCCAAGAATTGTTCGATGATTTGATAAATAACCATTTCCAAGAATATATAGAAGGTGACCAGACTTATATCCACTGTCGAAAAAAACATGAAAATTTTGATAAGCTGAAGGAAATAAACAAAAAACTCTTTATTATTCAAGTGAAAGATGCTATGAAAATGATGCAAATAAAACAAGATATAAATAATTATGATGAATTAACAAAAATAGTATTTAAAACTAAACAAGATGCTTATATCTCATTGATAAAGAATATAGATTACAATGATGAAGCAATAAAACTTATAGAGAAAGATCCATCTATTCTTAAACTACCAACTGCAAAGAAGATAATTTTAAAAACAATCAGAAAAGGATTTGAAAAAACAAAACTACGTTTAATTCAGTATTTAGACACCATTTATAATTAATTTATATATTATTATTAAATTATAACAATTAAATACCTAGATCCCTAATGAAGAATGAAATTAATGGATATAATGATAAAATAAATAAAGAAATCGAAGAATATACGCTTCTGAGAAAAATTACCTTAAATATATTTAAGGGAATATTTATAATTATGTCTTATTTTTACTTTTCTGAAACTATGGGTTCAATATCAACCAATTTTGTTGATCAATCACAGTTTTCAATGCAATTTGGTTTCACTTTGCTATTGTTTACATTTTTTTCTGTTTTAGCAGGATCATTTCATGGATTAATAAATGGATTTCTTGGTGAATTATTTTACCAGTTGGCATTTTATGATACTTTAGAACTACAATGGTGTTTTATTGTAGCAATTCTGGGATTTTTTGTTGGAATTTATAAATATAGTCCTCTGAAATTTAAGGATCGAATTAAAATTTTTTATTCATTCTTGAGTGTATTGATTTCTTCATTTTTAATTAGTGGAATTGTAATAGTTCTTCAATCTTTTAGCTACCCAAACGTTAGTTTAGAGAAAATAATAGTAAATTTTGGTTTTAAATTTCTTACTCAATCAATAATATCAATTATTTTCATTATTCCAATCCTGCTATTCTTATATAATTATTTTCTTGCTGAAAAAGAAATACATTTTTATCATATGAGCTTAACTCACCATCCGTATTATGCATGTGATCATACATATCATCTCAAATTTGGAAGAACATATATTTATTTTTGCTCAAGATGTTCAGGAGCAATAATAGGTGGTATCGTATCTTTATTTTTTTTTTATTTTTTTGAAATATCTTTTAATTTTATAATAAATCCGGAATTGGCTATTATTATCTGTTTAATATTTCCAATACCTTGTATAATTGATTGGGGTACACAAAAATTATTATTCCGAAATAGTACGACAGAATCTAGAATAATCACAGGATTTCTAGTAGGGATTTCTCTATATTTCTTATCTTTTACTGGTAAATACTATTTTTTTGGAATTTTTTTAGTTATTCTTTATTTCTCAATAGTTGCTTTGATAATGTATATTGGATATCAAAAAGAATTAAGGAAATTAAGAGAGAAGGACAATGATAAATCTTCTCAGGACGGGACTATAAATGAATAATGTTATTTTTATTCATGGACTAATTAGTTCTGGTCATGGATTTAAAGGTAATTTTTTCAGAAGTACAATAACTGATTGTTTGACTCCAGATTTTGAAGAATATAATTCAAAAATACCTCGTAAAGACCTTCTAAAGATTAGAATGATACAATTGAATAAAATTCTTAGTGAAGAAAAGAAATGGAAAATTATCGGATCCTCTTTCGGTGGTTTAATGGGGACTCTATTTACTATTAATAATCCTGAAAAAGTTGATAGGCTCATTTTATTAGCACCTTTGTTAATTGCGGATGAATATATTCCTTCTAGTATAAAACCAATTGAAATTCCTGTAACAATTTTTCATGGAAAAAACGATAATATAATTCCTATAAAACCAATAAAGACTAAAGCTGAAATATTATTTAAAAATTTAATATTCAATATAGTAAACGATGATCATCAACTCCAGAATACTGTTAAATCAATTAGCTGGTTAAAAATATTAGATTTAAATTAGATAATATTTAGATATTTAATAATAAATTAAAAATCTTATATAATAACTGGACTACAAATTTTTTATATTTTAAGAATTTCTTTTTCTTTATAGATTAGCCTTAAGTTAAAAATTAATAAAGTATAACAATATTAATTGTTAGGAAATAAGTTGCTAACATAAATATAAAAAGATTTAAATATTCAAAGAAAAGGTAAATCATTTATTTAGAATAAAAAAAAATAAATCCTATAAAAAAAACAATATTATATAAATAGTGTAAAAGGATATGTCAAAAAGAATTTATATTTGTAATGAATGTGGATTTCATTTTCCCACTCAACTATCAGGATTAATAGAAGATAATATCCAAGTTTATTGTGAAAAATGTGGTACACCTTTTAGTCTTGCAGGAGTAAAATTTATTGAAAGAAAATTTAAACCTGAGATAAAATTAGCAAAACCACATAAAAAGGAATTTATATTGGAAAAAGGGGAAAATGGGGAAAAATGGGAGAAAAAGAAAAAAGAGACTTATCCTGTAAAAAAAGAAAAAACTTATTCAACAATAAACAAAGTGATTCAAAAATTCAATGAATTTTCATATATCCCTATTTTAATTGTATCCATTCTTTCTCTTATTTTATTATTACAAATATTTCAGGAACCAGATTTGTGGTTAGTTATAGTTATTAGACATAGTAGTATAGGTCTTTTTGGCTTACTTTTATCTTTATATGATAAAAAAGTAGTTTATAAAAGAATCAAAGAAGGCAAATATGAAGAAGTTATAGTACATAGCATTAGTATTGGAATATTGGGATGTTTTCTTTATGGAACTGGAGTTTTCTTATTGGCAAAGGGTGTCTTGGTTTTAATTTATGTAATATTAATTAGTAAAAAGAATAAATATACTTTTTATGATATCGCGCATTTTATAAAAAATTCTCTTAATGAATTTTCCTCTATATTAGGATTTATACTCATTATATTTGCTATTCACATAATTAGTAGAATAGATTTTTATTTTGAATTTGAAATTTTTATTAGAAATCTATTTGTTGTAGGTTTTGAAAGTCCTGAAGCTTTTAAAGACTTTTTGATGAATAATTTTTTCATTAGTAGTGTTATTGGATCTTTAATCGGAGCAATTATATGTTTATCAATTGATTTTTTGTATAGAAAAAAAATACATAATAAACAAAAAGTTGAAATAACAGTTGTAATAAGAACGTTTATTTTAGGTATAATAGCTACTATATTTTGTGCAGTAGGAATATTTATTTTAGTGAAAGCAGCTATCCTCTTAATGTTAGTTATTATACAAACAAAATTTATTAAAGAAAAAGAGAAAATAAAAGGAACAAAAGAACTTGATACAGAAGATTCCATTTATTTGTCAAAAATTGATGAATTAGATATTATTGAAATGAAAAAAGACAAAATTAAAGAAGAAATAGTTAAGATTGGTGAAGAACAAACAAAAACTAAAGAAGAGGAACCAATAAAAGATATAATTAAAGAAGAAATAGTCAAGATTAGCAAAGAAGAAACAAAAACCAAAGATGAAATAAAGAAAAAGGAAGAAGAAATAGAATTAAAATTACACGAATCTCTTATACCTGTAAAAAATAAAAAAGATAAAAAGCTTGTAAAAGAATATTTCTCTAAAATTTTTACACTTCTTTCTAAAGATATCAGGGAACAAATAATTAATCTTAAAATCCCCAAGAGAGATAAGAATGAATTATTAAAAGAGTTGGCCTTTTTAACAAAAGAACAACAAGTTAAATATATTAAGGCAATAATTAATCTTTACCAAGAAAAGATACCTCGTAAATTAGTGGAAAGGATTCGAAAGCTTCCAAAGGTAAAGCCAGAACATTATAATAAGATAGTTGAACAGTTAAAATATATGGATGAGGATGAACAAGTTAAATATGTCCAATTTTTAGAAAAATATGCTTAATATAGAGTAACAATCATGTCGCTAGAAAAAAGAAGAAACTCAAAGGAAAAAAAAGAGAAAATATTATTAAAGGAAAGTTCATTTAGAGAGACTGATTTTACTCCATTAGTATTTAAAGAAGAAAAAAAAGAGCAAGTAGAAGAACCTGTTAAAAAGGAGGAGCTGGTTGGAGAATTATCAGATATTGACAAAGACATTTTGAAAATTGCTCAGGAAATTCTTAAATTAAAACGATATGATACAGAATTTGAAATAGAATCTGAAGCACAAATACAACGATTTCCCATCATCGAAAAATTATATGCAACATGTATTGCAAAATTATCGTATAAAAAGGGTTATAGTAAAGAAGATATATTCCTTTCTATTAGAAGTTTAGAGGATAAGAATTGGATTGTTACTAATGAAAGAAGAACAAAATTAGAAATTCTAAATAATGAGAAATTAGCATCAATAATAGAATTTATTCGTGATAATCCAGGGATTCATGCTAGAGATGACAAAATAGAGGAGGAATTAAATATCACGAGAACTCCTTTTCTTAAACATATAATGACTTTAGAAAATTTTGGGCTTATAAGGTCAAAAAAAATAGGTAAAACTCTCCATTATTTCATAAAAGATGTTCCTGATGACTTTGATGATTATAAAGTGGTTTTTATAAATGATTTAATTCCGAAAATAATTGAAGAATTTTTTAAAGATGATACAATATCAATATCAAGTATTTCGGAGGATTTAGAGGTATATCCTGGGACAATACAATATCATCTTAAAAAAATGAAAGAGTTAGATTTAATAAAATCAGCAAAAAATAAAGCTGGAAAAAAAATACACTTAGTAAATATAGAGTTGTTAAAAAAATATAATAAATATTTTAAAGAGCCAAATTTTTCAGATTTATTAAAGGGATTATAAACTTTATATTTAAAGAAACTTGAATATTAGCTTATTATATATTATTAATAATATACCAATGAGAATTAAATTATGATAAAGATGTTATTTCAAGCAGGTTTTGTGGATATATTTATAAATATGATTCCACCATCTATAATATTAATTTTAACAATCTTTTTTTGCACATTTTTTTCTAAAAATTATTTTAAGACAAAATATAAAATGTTTGGATACTTAAGTCTCTTTTATTTAACCTATATTTTAAGTGTTATCACTATGATCATGTCTTTTTTTTTCTGGAAGATTTAGAAATGACAAAAATATTTTTAATCTTATCAACTATTTTTGAATTGTTGGTATTATATTCAATTATTATTCTTCTTGAAGTCTTTGAAAGAGATGTTCAATTTTCAAAACGACAAATATTTCTAACAATTATTACATTTATAATAATTGGAGGTTTATTATCTAATCCCCCTTTTTCTGTAGAAGAAGATGGAAAATTTTATTCAGTTGTTATTTTAGATGATAGTTTCATTGGGATAGCAGAATCAATTTTTTATTTAAGCAGTTTTTTTCTATTATTCAGGATGTTACATAGATCTCTAGAAAAAAAGCATCGTCATCAACTCAAAAGAGTCTTATAAAATTACTCGTTTTAGTATATTTTTTGCTCTATTTTTTCCTTTAATTCCATATGTTCTTAATTTAAGTATTCATCCAGTACATTCTCCTGCTCAAATCATACATCTTGGAAGTTATATTATTCAAAATATTGGAATGATCATTATTGGAATTACATTTTTTAAAGCAAGTAAAAAACCATGGTTATTACAGATACAGAGAATTCATATGCTTCTCGTTTATTCTGAATCGGGAATTCAAATTTATTCAAAAACATTTGGTAATCAAATTACTATAAAAGATACTGAACTTTTAATAGGTGCTTTTTCAGCAATTTCTTCTCTATTCAAAGAAACTACTAAAACTACAGGATTCATAGAAACAATTATTTTTGAAGGTCGTGAATTAAAAATTATCAAGAAAGAACATTTTTTATGTGCTCTCTTGGTGGATTATACAACTCAAGCTTCCAATATGGCTCATAAAAACTTTACAAATGATTTTAAATCCAAATTTTCCAAGCAATTGGAGAATTTTGTGGGTGAAGTCTCTGAATTTAGTAAAGCAGATTCAATAGTTGGAACTTATTTTTTTGAATAATTTCTTCTTTTTGTTATATTTAGATTTTTTATTTTATTTTTGAAAGGGAATTCATTAATATTCTGACTGCTTTATTAATTCCATTTTCCATATTTGGATGAATTTCATTTGAATTTAAAAAATCGTATTTAGTACCCGGTAAATCAGATACAGCTAATATGGATGATGTTTTCAGATTATATAGTTTACCAAGTAAAAACAATATAGAAGATTCCATATCGATACATTCTATATTTGTAGCTTTCCATGCATTCAAAAAGTCATAAGTCTCACAAAATAATGCATCGGTTGTCCATAAATCAACCTTTTTAGTTATAGAACTAATATCAGAAATACCATGATTAAATAATATATTACTTAATTGTTCATCTGGTTTTGAAATATATATTTTTTGATTTCCAGCAATTATATTTTCAAATCGTCCTATAGGATTCTCTATTGAATCTAGTTGATTTGCTAAATCTGGATGTGTTAAAATATATTGTGTAGTTGTTCCATCTCCACAATACGCTTTTTTAGGAATTATTATATTACCTACATCAATAAGGTTTTTTAATTCAGTAATCCCTCCACATATATCAATTCTAATGATTTTTTTAGCTTTAGTTCTTTTTAAACATTCCATTAAAATTGCCATATTAGGACATCCAATATGACAACGTATAATACTAACTCTCACTTCATTTAATAATCCATTATATACTTGTCCTTTTTTATTTTTACTAGCTAGTTTGTTGATAAGTTTTTTCATAACGAGTTTTACTGTCGGAATAATTACAATTTCATTAATATTAGACGGGATTGTTTCCAAGAAAATTCTTATTAATTTTTCGTCATTACTGATGAATTTTAATCCTAAATTCAATAATTCATTCTTAATTTTATTTATCATATTAAACACTCTAATTATATTTTATAAGTGAGATTCTAATTATTTCCATACTTATAATTCTTAAGAAATAATTTAATTTATCTATTAAACCTTTTTATATTTATAATTTTTAGAGGAAAAATAAGATTAATAGTGTTTTGGTCTAATGAATAATCGATTTATCAAAGATAATAAAATAACCAATGAATTTGTGGAAAGTTATATAAAAACTACATATAGAATTATTGGTAAAAATAAACATTCTGCTATTAAACCTTGTCATTGGTTAGAGCAAAAGTTGATGACAGGAAGAGAAAACAGAAATTGCTATAAAGGTGTTTTTGGAATAGAAAGTCATCGATGTTTACAAAATACACCATCTTTACCATTTTGTAATCATCAATGTGTATTTTGTTGGCGAGATATAGAGAATGGTTCATTGGGGGGGTCATTTACTGTTGAGGCAGATGAACCAAAAGATTTGATTGATGAAATGATAAAACATCAACAGGATATTATCACCAACCATCTGCCTTTAAAGAGATATTTAGATAATTATGAAATTATGATTGATATTCTCTATTATATGCTTAAGCATGAGGGTATCCATAGCATAGATTCTTTATATGAAAAGATATGTGTTAGTAAAAATAAAATTGAAAGAGCATTAAATCTTTTAAAAAATCAAGATTTCATAAAACCAGTAGGGGATTTTATAAATAATTATAATTTAGAAGATGAAATAAAGAATTCATTAGATTCGAATGATGAAATTGAACTTTTAATCAATCGGAGCTTAACAAATCCAGATGATATCATGACTGCTCATAATGAAGCATTATATCCAAATCATGCTGCAATATCTTTAGATGGAGAGCCATTACTTTTTCCAAAAATCTCTAATTTAGTAAATGAATTCAGAAAAAGGAACATGACTACTTTCATCGTAACAAATGGAACATTACCTGAAAATATTTCAAAAATGGATTCATTACCCTCACAGTTATATCTTACACTTCCAGCTCCTAATGAAGAGCTATATAAAAAAGTATGTAGACCAATGATTAAAAATGGTTGGCAAAAAATAAACCAATCTTTAGAATTATTAAATTCTTTATCAACAAGAACCTTAGTAAGATTAACAGCAGTAAAGAATCTAAATCTATCAACCAAATTAATAGACGATTATATTAAAATTATAGAAAAAACAAACCCTAATTTTTTTGAAATAAAGGGTTTTACACTCCAAGCTAAAGCATTATCAATTGATAAACGAATCAAATCTGATAAAGCAAAACAGGATTATTTTCCTGAATATGAATTTTTAGACAATATTGCTCAAGAAATTGAGAAAAGAAGTGGTTTTCCTATAATATATCGAAATAAACCAAGTAGAGATTTTTTATTTTGTGTAAATTGGAATGAGAAAAAAGATCCTAAAATAACAAATTATTAAATAATAATTTCAAATTATAAAAAAAAAAGTCTTTTTAGAAAGCACTTAGATATTTAAGATTTATTATTTTAATTATTATCTTAATTTATTGGTTTTCGGGTGAATGGATTGAGTTTTTGTACAAGAAATTGTTCTCTTAATTTAATTATATAAATAACATCATATACGAGACATCCTATTCCAAAAACTAAAACTATTGGATTTTCAAGTTCAATAGAAAATAATATTGTAGGGGCAAGAGTCCCAATCCCTTTAAAAATAGCAATATACATTGATTGACCATCAACATTTCCTCTTTTATACAACATATCAATAAAAAGAATCGACATTAGAAAATTTTGTATAAAAGCGGTATATGCAGCACCTAAAATACCTCCAATTTCTATTATAAAAGCATATTGAATGAAAAATGCAAATATAAATCCTAAAATAGCCCAGATATAAAACTCTATTTTTTTAGAATTTTTGATAAATTCTTTTCTTCCATACTTGAAGTATATAAAAATTATGATAATATCAAATATAAGCCAAGTAATATTTATTATTCTCTGTAAATCCATACTATAAAAATCTTCAATATCTATTGAATATAAAAGTTCCCACATAAAATTCAATGCTAATGCATAAAATGGCATTCCATATGTTTTATCTTTAAAACCTCGTATTATTATTACAAGATATACAATTGTCCAACTTATTCCACTAACTATTTGTAATATATTTTGTAGAATTTCATCCATTATTCTCTCACTTATACTAAATATGTGTATATTAAATGGTTTGTTATTGAATAATAAGAACTAGAATAAAAGATTTATTTTTAGAATAACTCTCTTCTTTAAAAATTTTTAGTCTCTTATTATTTTCTTTAATTATTTAAATTTTTAAAAATAGAATATTATTATTGATAACTATATTATTTTATTTTTAATTTATTCAAAGCATAATAATAAATTAGAATTTGGATTTACCTATAAATAATCTCATAAAATCCTCTCCGTTGTGAATAAGTCCAAATTCTCCATCTTCAGCATTTTTTTCAGAGAAGGAGTGTAAATTTCGTGAATTAGGGATTTTTGGATTGTAAATTACAAATGGTACAGGTTCATTTGAATGAGTTCTAATCTTACAAGGTGTTAAGTGATCTGGCAACACTGCTATTTTTAACTCATTATTAAATAATTCTTCTGCTTCTATTATTGGTTTAATAACCTGGTGATCAAAGTCTCTCAAGGCTTCCATTTTTTTTTTATAATCTCCTGTATGAGCCATTTCATCAATAGCTTCAATATGCAGGTAAACAAAATCTCTTTTTTTTAATTCATTTATAGCCGCTTCAACTTTTCCTCTATAATTTGTATCAGGTAGACCAGTTGCTCCTTCAACATGAATAGGTTCTAGTCCTGCAGCTATTCCAATCCCATGAATTAAATCAACTGCGGAAATAACAGATCCTTTTATTCCATATTTCTTATAAAAAGGTTCAATATTAGGTTTTTTTCCCCCACTCCAAGGAAAAATATGAGTTGCCATGCTCTTTCCATTTTTTTCTCGTTTCTTATTAATTTCATGATGAATAAGTAATTCATTACTTTTCTCAATAAGTCTAATTAACAGATCTACTGTTTTTTTTGCTTTTTCATTATCAAGATCTATTAGTTTTGGTAAATAATCTTTATAACATTGATCCAAGATATCATGTGGAGGGATTGTTTTGACCTTTTCAGAATACATATTTCCATCAAGTCGTAAAATATGACGGTATTGAACACCTGGAAAAAAATCTACTCCCTCCTCTTTTAACTTTGATTGAATAAAATTAATAAGAGCTCGTCCTTCTTGGGTTGTAATATGTCCTGATGAATAATCTTTAATTAACTCCTTTTCTATTGTTACAAGATTGCATCGAAATGCGATATCGGTATTATTCATAGATACTCCCGCACTTAATGCTTCTAGAGGTCCACGTCCGGTAAGGTCTATTTCTGGACGATATCCCATAATTGACATATTAGCACATTCGCTTCCTGGACTCATACCCTCAGGTATAGTTTTCAATAGGCCCATTTTCCCATTGCTAGCTATATCATCCAAATAAGGAGTTTCAGTTGCTTCAAATATTGTTTTATTTCCAAGTTCTTCGATAGGCCAATCAGCAGCACCATCACATATTAATATAATGTATTTCATTGCCTAATATTTTGAAATATTTATACTTTAAAATAATTATTCTTTATTCTCATAAATATAATTCCTAAAACAAATTTTCTTTCCAGCTTTTTTATTAAATTTCTAATTTTTTATAGTTATTAAGTAGATCATTAATAGTTACTTTTAATTTACCTAGATTTTGCTTTTTAAGAGCAGAAAAATCCAAAAAAGGTATAGCTTCTGAATAATCACCTTTAAATTTCTCTAAATGGATTAAATTTAATCCATATTCTTTACTGGTATCAATTAAGAATTTAATAATTTTATTTTTATCAAAATTAGAGAGTTTATCTATTTTATTTATAATTATTAAAATAGGGAGAGAAAATTCTGTTAAAAATGAAATTAACTCAAAAGTTAATGGAATTGTCTCTTTATTATCATAAAAATATTTCTTAAATTCATCTTCTATTCGTAGAATATTTATAACAACAAGGCTATAGAAGTATTGTTTATGATTTTTTTCTATGTGAGAGACTATTTGTTGTTTGATATGTATTTCTCGCCGTTGACTTGAGCTTTTTGCATATCCAAATCCTGGTAAGTCAATAATTTTATATGGTATATTTTTTTGATCAATTGGTTTAATAAGTAATGTACTCCCAGGATTTTTTCCAATTTTACCTTTAAACTGGCTTGCATCTTTTAAAAGCAATTTTGTAATTGAACTTTTTCCCACATTAGAGTTTCCAATAATTAATAAAGAAGGTTTTTCCTCCATATTATTTTATATAATCCATTTTTGAATAAGAATTTTAGTTTAATTGCTTGTTGTAAGTATGGAAAAATATCAAAATTTAATTTTTATTAAAATAAAAAGTGAATTATGAAAAAAGAATTATCACTTGGCGTTTTTTAGAATTAATTTCCTTAAGTAATTATTTACAGTTTCAAATTTAGAAGGAATCCCTTTTTTATAATTATCTTTTTCTTTTTTCAAACAATCTGGGCAGATTGCTAAATTTAATTCATTTTCAAATTCTTGATCACATTCTAAACATAAATGATATTTATTTATCCAAAGCATAATTAAAAACACAGTTTTTAGATTAAATTATACTTTTATAGATTTTTAAATAATTAATAAAGAGGGAGTCTGTCGGTTTAATTTAAAGTTCGTGAAATCTAATTAATAAAAATTTCAAATGTCTGAAAAATCATCATTGAGGAAGTCTTTGAACATCGTCTTTTGTAAACCGTTTTCTATTACAGGTTTAGTTATAATAGGTTCTCCAGAATCTTCCAGAATTTTTTTTATTATTTTAATATCTATATTTATTTTAAATTTTCCTCCGCTTAAGTATCGAACAATTTGGGTATTATTTATACTTAACCTGAGAAGATAACCTAATCCAAAATAAAATTGATGCTCTGGAATAGGATCAATGGGACTTTTACTAGTATCTTGTTTTAATACATCATAAAGAAGGTATTTACTAGCAGTATGATCCTCTACTTTAAATGTTATATAGTAGAGTGCATGGTACCAAACTTTATCACGTCTCTTCTCAGCATATTTTAAAAAATCCTCTTCGGTAATAATAGTTTTTTTTTCTTTCTTCTTTTTTTTAGAAAGTTCTTGCTGAATTTTCTTCTCTAATTCATCCGAAATGCCTCTAGTTTGATCAGATTCCAATCTCTGACCTTTTGAGGACATTGTCTCTTGTTTAACAGTTTCGATCGCTTGTTTCATTTCAATTAATTCACTCAAATCTGTCTTTCCTAAGTCTGAAAAATCAATCATCATAGCTTCTTTTTCTTGTAATTCTTCTGATAAAGTAGGTTCTTCTATAACTTCATTATTTTCTACAATATCATCTTCGATCTCTTTAACTTCCATAATTGCATCTCGCATTTCTTGAATCTCTTCTAAATCTAATTCTTCTAGATCAGAGAAATCCGATTTAAGTAGCTCCATTTCTTTCATATATTCTTGAAAATCATCAGTTCCCTGATTTTCTTCATTTTGCTGATCCTCCTCTTCCTTCTCTTGATCATTTACAACATTTTCCTTTTTATCTGACATAAATTTTATCTTCTCAAAATATTATTGAGATAATTATATTCATTTTTAATCTCCTAAATAATATTATAAAAATAAAATAATTAAAATTAATTTGAACATTTACTCATGATAAGATGGAAAAAATAAATTTGGATAATTATAAAGGGATAATTTTTGATTTAGATGGAGTTATCTATAATATAATTGATGCCATCAAAAAAGCTGTAGAAGATATTATTAACAAATATAATTTAACTATAGATAGTAATAGTATTTTAGAAGAAATTGCCCATTTAATTGAAGAAATACAACACTATCCAGTTCCAAAGATTATATTAAACGCGTATAATTTATTAAAGCTTGATTTTTTAGAAGGAATGAGTTTTATGAAAAAAATAAGGATAGCCGTTTTCCTTTTTAATCAGTTTAACGAATATCGTGGGGAATCTGGTTTATTTGATGGAATATATGATATAATAGATAATATGAATAAGAAAAAACTAAATCTTGCAATTCTTACAAACAATCAAAAAGCTTATGCTGAAGAAGTATTAAAAAAATATAATTTAATAAAATATTTTAAAACGATTGTAGGATTTAATGAAGTGTCTGAAGTTAAACCAAGTCCAGAAGGTATAGTAAAAATAGTACGAACTTGGGATCTAGATCCTGATGAGGTCATTTTTATTGGTGACATGACAACTGATGTTCAAGCAGGTAAAGCTGCAGAAGTTACTATGGTATGTGTAGCAAGTGGTTTAGCTAAAAAAACTGATCTTCAAAAAAAAAGTCCAAATTATCTTGTTAACAATACGGAGGAATTAAAACAATTATTCAATTTTTAATATTATCTTATCCTTATTGAGGGTATTTTTAATTTTTTAAATTTGACTGAAATCAAAATATTTCTAATTTAAAACCGACTAAGTTCCTAATTATCCCAAATTCTTTTATGTCATTGAATTAGAGAGATTATTTTTTTGATAAAAATCGAGTTTTTATTCCTTTTTGATAAAAATATTGCTATTTTGATCAATTTAGATCATTATTTTAAATACGACGAAATTCGATTAGGAATAATTAGGAATTCCGTTGGGGTAAATTTGGAGATTTTTAATTTTTGGTCAATTATATAAACTTGAAAATTCCCTCTATTGAAGACTCCTATAAAATAAAAAAGAAATTAAAATTAAAGAATTAAATATTTAATTGGTCAAACAAAAATCCATTTAGAAAATACAGTGTTTTATTTGAGAATTTTTTGCTTAATAGTAAATTATTTTTATCTAATTCATTTAAATATTTCTTAACTGTGTTAAAATGCATTCCAAGGGTCTTAGATATCTCATATATTGTATTTCCTTGATCATTAGATTTAAGATATTTTATAATTTTAATACATTTCCTATTTGATATTAAATAATAAAATTCTTCAAATTTAGAATTTAATTTTGAATCGTAGTAAACTTTTTGATTATTTATTAGCTTTTCTCTGATGAAATTAAATCTAATCAATATATCTAGGTGCCATTTTATTATGAATATATTTAAATTTAAACCGGTTATAATTTGATTAAGATATGTACCAGGATTTTCGTTAACAAACCTATATATCATGTAGCGATTAGAATTATTTAAGACATTTTGTTTTATTAATTTAGAACCTTGAATAACTACTTTTTTTTCTTCCAATGATTCTACTACTGTCTTAATTCCATTAGTATTGAGATTAGTATCCATTTTACTTATTCTTCCAATAAGAAAAGGAATGATCCTTTCTTTATTGAAACATTTGTTCATTTCTAAATATTCCTGAATTAAATCAATGATTATTTCTTCTATTTCATGAAAATTATTTATATCTATTTTCTTATCTAATCCAGATTCTCCAATATTCTCTGAATTTGATTTTTTTATCCCTTTTTTTGAAATTAATACTGATGTGATTGAACTTAATAATAAGAAAAGACTTAAACCTAAAATTTGAAAATCTAAAGATTCATTCTTAAGAGAAGATGTCCCAAAATAGCCATATAATTGAGATTTATATTCTTCTAATATATTTAATAATTCTCCTGTTCTTGAATATATAGTAATTTCAATATTATAATAGCCGTAAGTCCCAAATTGATTCTTATAATCTATATCCTCTAAAAGCTGATTTATAAAATTATTAGGATCTTCTTTATTTTCAATATTATTTTCCTTTACTGAATTTAAAGCCGAGACAGTAAAAAAAACTAATGGAGAAATTATCAATACTATCAGAATAATAGTATGTTTTCGTAATGTTTTGGATATTTTTTTATTATATGTCACTCTAATCAATACTCTTTATTGAAAATAGGAAAATCTTAATTATTGAAAAATTAATTTTTCAATTGATCCATTGGTAATATTATCTTATATAAAGGTGTTTTTTATTTAAAATTATCATTAAAAAAAATGAATAAGATAAATCCACAAATGAGCAAAATATGTAATTTTAAAGAGTTCTAATGCAAATGAAAATTAAAATGTATTAATATTAAAATTTTTTCACTCTCTTTGATTTTTTACATCTTAAATACTGTAATTTATAAGATTTAAAAAAAATAATAATATGTTAATTTAAATTATTTGAAATTTCTCAATTTATATTAAAAGATGATCAGTATTTCATTAAAGAAAAAAATTATAGAAAATAAAGTATAAGAAATAAAATCAAGAATATAAGAAAATTTAACTCCTTTTATAAATGTATCTCTCCCAGGACTTAGCAGTTGGAATTTCTTCTTTCATGCTTTTTCTTTTTCTTATTTCTAAAATTAAGCTTTCTTCTAAACTTCGAGGTACTTGTTCAAATCCAGAGAATTCATAACCAAAAAAAGCTCTTCCTTGAGTTGTACTTCTAATTTCATCTGCAATTCCAATAGTTTCGCCAGCAGGTAACTGTCCTTCCACTCTTACATATTCACCTTCAGGTTTTACGTTATTCACTCTTCCTCTATGTTTATTAATTATAGCGAGAACCCCTGGTTCTGTACCTTGAGGTGTTTTAACATCTATTCTTTGGATTGGTTCAAATAAATGAGGGGCCGCTTCAAGCATTGAAAGTGATAGAGCAGCACTAACCATTTGAGCAATTTGACCATATCCCGTATGAGCTGGATCTTCATGTATATCCATATCTGTAAAAATTGCCTTAATACCCATTGCGGGTTCTTTTGCCAAAATACATGCATCTACCCAATCTCGAAAACATGCAGTTAAATAAGATTTTACACGATCAAATCTTTGTAGACCTTTAGTACCATTTACTATAAGATTTCCATTATAAACATCTACTACTTTTTTAGCTTCTTTTGCATCCCAATCTGCTTCATCTCTAAGTATTTGGGCTCTTGTCTTGTTATCCATTAAATCGGTAATCTTTCCATGTTCTAATAATTTTTCAGTTTTTTCATCTAAAGGCTCTACATACATAATGATTTTATTATGAGAATTTCCAGATTTAGTATGGTATTCATGACCTTTTTTTGTAAGTTTTTCTCTATAAACAATTATTGGTTCACCAATATCTATTGATACCTGTCTATTAATTCTCTTTGTAAGAATATCTATTTGTAATGGATCGATTCCAGATAAGATATATTCCTTACTCTCTTTATCCAAACGAAATTCTGCAGTAGGATCTGCTTGTAACCATTTATTTACTACCGTTCCTAGTTTTGCTAAGTCATGAGCATCTTTGGGTTTTATTGAACGTGAAACAACAGCTTCACATGCATATGAGATCTTTTCAAATGATGGTAATCTATTCTTTTCATCTTTATCTTTAGGGACAGCTTCATTACTCATAAAGGTCTCACCTGAAGGACAGATGAAGCCATATAAAGCAAATAGATTACCTGCAGGGACTTTTTTCATATCTAAAATGTCAGTGATTTCCATTACACCAAGTCTTTTTATTCTGCTAGATGTTCTGTTATTGATTAGATAGAGAGTCTCTGATTCATCTAAAGTTCCTGAAAATACTCTTCCTATCAAGGTAGCTTGAAAATTCTTTGCAGGATCAAGAAATATTTTGGTAATCATCCCATATAATGGTCCATTAGGGTCACTTTTCAATAATGCTTGACCTAATTCTGAATTAAGATCACCTGACCAAATTTTAGGAATTCTATATTTTGAAGCAGTTATAGGATCAGGTAAGTGATCAACAACCATTCTCAATATAGATTCATCTAATGGAAGATTTTCTCTTAACCATTCGATATCTCCTTCAGTGTATTTTTCAAAAACAGTAATTGGTGTGAATCCTTTTTGTTTAAGAATTTCATATGTAAATCCCCATCCATGTTTTGCTGAACCTACAGCAACGCTATTTTTAGCAAAATCTACACCCCAATCCTTAAAATCTTCTCCTTCAGGTTTAATTTTTTTTATTAAATCATTCACTTGTCTAGTGATTTCATCAATTTTTTTATAAGTGTCTTCTGGACTAAGTCTTAATTCATTTATTAATCTATCAACTTTATTGATAAATAAAACAGGTTTACATAATTCTTCTCCAACAGAAAGTCTTATATTAGTCTCAGTTTGAGTCATAATTCCTTCTAATGCGTCAACAAGGATTATTGCTCCATCAGAGCCCCTTAAAGCGCGTGATACTTCACCAGTAAATGAAATATGTCCAGGAGTATCATTTATTTGGAAGATATATTCTTCACCATCAGGGTCTCTTGGATCTTGAAAAGATAAGAGAACAACGCTAGTGAATATTGTAATACCTCTTTGTTGCTCTTCGTCATCGGAATCCGTCATCTGCAATTGTCCTGCATCTTCAGGTCTCATCAACCCCGCTCTTCTAAGCAAGTAATCAGATGCGGTTGTTTTTCCGTGGTCAATATGAGCAATGATAGAGAATATCCGTTTTTTTTCATAAGAACCTTGAGCAATTTCCTTTTGAATCGTTTCAGGATTTTTAACTTTAACCATTTTAGTTCATTTTTAGTATTATAATTGATTTAAATGTATAAATAGAATCTACATGGATAAATATTCTAAATGATAAAAATTTTATTACAAATAACGCTAATAAAATTCTTTATTGATGAATTCCAAGATAAAAAAAATAAAATCATAAGAAATTTAAGAAAATTAAAGTGAATTAAAAATCTATAAGTGATTTTTAATTAAAACTATTTGTTTTTTATTCTTTATGGTTTAGCAGAACTCAAAATCTCTATATAAAATATTAATATTAATCAATAAAAGGTAAAACCATATTACAGAGAATATAAAGAGCTTTTTTACCAGATACTGTTTTCACATTATTAGAAATTGAGAGATTTGTAACCTTCAAATTATCTGGAATTTTATTTTTTATTCCCATCTTTAAAAATTCTAAAAAATTATAATGTGATCGTTGAGTTTCCACCCATAAAAAACCATCTTTTAAAAAATAATTAGGATTTTTTTCTTTAAACTTAGGAGTATGCTTTTTATCGCTTAATGGAGGTCCTCGACGAATATAACTCTTTGAAATAAGAGGTTTTTTACAAAATATAGCAATATTATATTCATTGAGTTCATTTTCAAAATAAATTTCAAATATGATTTTCCCAAATTTAATCTCATGTGTAAATTCTTTTTCGCCATGAATTCTTAAATAATCGCCAAAAGAGTATAATTTATCTCTCATTTCTGTATAATGGGTTTTACCATTAATATCTTTAAACTCTATAATATATAGATTTGAAATGATGTTTTTAAAATCGTTTGGGTTAAATTCAGGTATTTTTGATATTTCAAAATATCTTTTTTCAGGTTTCTTTAAGAACTGAGAAATTTGATAATTACAGTATTGATATGCTTTTTTTGATATTGCTGAAGCTACATTTCTATTTCTATCAATAGGATCAATAACTATTAAAAATTCATCATCAAAATGTGTGATTTTAGCTAGTTCTTCTTTATTTCTTCTATAATAATCTAACGGATTATTAACCAAATTACTAAAATTATTAAAAACTTCTAAAATTTTTTTAAAATGATAAATAAGTAATTCTGAACTATATCCAATAAAACCAACTCGGCCAACTGGACTTTTATCACCATAACAATGACATGATTTAAAAAATTGCTTTAACAATCTCACATCATCTTTCTGTTCAATTGTTAAGTTATCTCTTATGAATCTTCCATGCCATGGGGATCTATCTACTGCTGTAATCGGACCATAATTTTTTATATTTTCTAATTCCAGCTCAAAATAGAGTACTAAATCAATATCAATTGTAATATTATCTTTAGTATATTCTAATTTAACATAGGGATGTTCTGCATATAATAGATTAAATTTACTGAAATTTCTCTCTTTTTTTAAAGTTTTAATAATCCAATTATTACAATACCATAAAAGATCTTCTTTTATTTTTTGTTTTCTTTTAGTTTTACTTAATCCTTCATAATTAGGTTTAAATATATTATAATCCAGGCCAATAAATAAATCAATATCAGAATCATTTCTCAATTGTGTTTGTTTTATACCAGTTGAGCCTTGAGGTTCAATAGAAATATATTCAATATTTAATTCTTTAGCTTTTCTATTCAGTAAGAATTTTAATTTTTCTACAATCTCTTTTATTAACAATATTTCTTCTTGAGTTGGCCTTATTTTTTCTAAAACTTCTGAGAAAATCGCTTTTATGGTATTCATAATAAAATTAACTCTTATTGAATTAAGAATTACTTCTCAATTTAAAACTAATAAATTACATACCCCACCAGGCATGTTCCATTTTCCTTTTTAGTACAACATATTCCTTTAGGACTTGTTTCTGATCAATAGTGAGTTCATTTAGAAATTTTAAATTTAACTGTCTTACATGCGATTCTGGTACAGATACAAATAAGGTTTCATCTTTTTGTATATCACGCCCAATTTCAATACCTCTAATAGATATTGCAGCTTCTGTTCCTTTATCTGCTTTATTTATATTTTGACCTTTATCTTGTAATTGATGAACTTTACCCACTTTTTTACCCTTATCAGTTATTAAAGATACTTTTGGTTTGAGAGTACCTCCCTCCACAAGAACTCCGAAAACAGCAGGATTGGAATTTCTAAATACATATTGGGGATACATCTTCAACTTTGCTGGTAAAATCAAATCACCTAATTCTTTTGCTGTATCTTCTGCTTTTCTAGTTTCTGAATATTCAAGAAAATCTTCTAATAACCTATAAATTACATTATTTGTAAAAATCCTTATATTATCAACATGGGCTTGTGTTTCTGCTTCAGGTAAAATTGGAACATTAAATCCTAATACGGCAGCAGAATAAGGATCGAATTCTTTAACAATATTAGCATTCATAATATCTTCTTTTTTTATAGGACCAACATCTGCTACACTTATTTTAACACCGTTTTTAGAAAAATGATTTTCTAATGCTTCAAGTGAACCTAATGTATCTGCCATTAAAACGACACCTGCCTTTTCCGTTTTTATTTTAATTCTTTGCACTTCATCATCAATTTCATTATAAATTGTGTCTTCAGTTGAAGAATCAACAATACTTCTAAAGGGAGACCCCGCAACAACATCTTCTATATCAGGCGCTAAAATCTTTATTCCTGCAGCTGCACTTACCATGTCAACAGAATCAAATTTTTGCCTAGGATCTCTTATTTCATCCAAAGGTTTAGGTGCTAGTAAAGCTCTGATTCTTGATTTAATTGGTTTTTCAAGACCTCCTACAATGAAATCATCACCTTTTTTAAGATTTCCATTATAAATTAATACATCTATCGTTTTTCCATAACCTCTTTCTTTTTTAACTTCAAGAACAACTCCATATGCTGAACCCTCAGAAAATTGTAAATTAGTTGTTAAATATTGTTGAACCAAACCCATAAGTACCATTAATAATGTTGAGATCCCCTCTCCTGTTTTAGCACTTGTAGGAACAATTGCTATCTTTTTTGTAAAATCTTTTATTTTATCATATCTATCTATTCCTTTGAAGCCTTCCTCTAAGAAATCACCAATCATTTTATAGAGAGCCACATCAAGAAATTCTCTCACATGTTCTTTTTGTTTTTTATAAGTATCCAAAAAATCAGCATCAGTATTTGATTTCCAACCTGTAACTCTATCTATTTTATTCGCAGCAATAACAAAAGGTGTTTTTCTTTCTTTTAGAATCCTTACAGCTTCCCATGTAATAGGTTGTGTTCCAGCAGTAACATCTACGACAAGTATTGCAATATCAGCTACAGCACCACCTCTTTTTCTCAAATTCATGAATGCCGCATGCCCCGGTGTATCAACAATCAGTAATCCAGGTAAGTTAAGATCCATTTCTGCAAATGATTTTTTTGATTTACCTAAGAATTTTTTTATATCTTCAATTGGAAAAAAAGAAGCTCCAATATGTTGAGTTATTCCTGCAGCTTCTCTTTGCTGAACAACTGTACCTCGAATATAATCTAGGATACTTGTCTTTATGTGAATATATTAAAATAAAATATTCATTCCATGGTCAATGTGTCCCAGAATACAAGCTATAGGCGCTCTGATGGGTTTATCTTTATCTTTATTAGAAATTTGATTTTCAGTCATTATATTTCTCAACTTAAATTAATAAATGATATAATTTGAGATTTATCAAATTTACCTTTAAATTATTTATTAAAGTATAGTAATTTCTATAATATTCTAATTATTATTATCTTTAAAAAATTATTTAGAAATTCTAAAATTATATCAAAGTGTTATGAATCTAAAGAATGTATTACTTAGGGATTAAGGGGAATTATATGAAAGAAAAAACAAATACTCCAATTAGAGATGATATTAGAGATTATAGTTGTTTTTTTGATAGTATTTTCTGTATAAGACTGATTGCTCTCTTATGGATTATATTCTTACATATATTCAATGAATTTACCTCATTCAAGGAAGAAATTGGTCCTTTTTTTAATATTATTTTTTTCCTTGGAGATATTGGATTAGATATCCTTTTATTTATAAGTGGTATGATCCTAACATTTCAAATAGCTACAATGAATTATGATGATCATTGTTGGAAAAGTTGGTATAAAAAAAGAATTCTAAAAATCTACCCATTATTGATAATATCTACATTTTTCTATGTTTTCTTTCATTACATTGTTAATGACGAGATTTTTAGTCTAAATTCAGTTATAGTTCATATAAGCGGATTACAGGCCTTTCAATTCAATGATCTTAATATGATTTTTTATATTGAACCAACACATTGGTTTATTTCTTTTATATTATTTTTATACTTACTGTTTCCCATTTTTTATGTTTTTATAAAAAAAAATCTTAAAATCAGTTTTATTTGTTTAATCATATCATTTAGTATTTGTATTATTTTATTATTTACAATGAAAATCTTTACAGATAGTCTTTTTTATTTTGATATGTTTGTAATTCGGATCTTTATTTTTATATTTGGTATGTTGTTTGGCTTTTGGTTAAGTTCTAATTTTAAAAAGAAAGAGAAAATGATGAAAAATCATATTATTGGATTAACTTTATTCATTTTAATTATTTTATCTTTTTTTATATTTATAAATATTAAAAATATGGATGATCATATTCATTTTAGTATAGAAAGACAACTGTATTTTCCATTGTTAACGATAATATTTCTTTTATTTCTTAATTATATTTTCATTAATTTACCAAAAACAGGTAATTCATTGAAATTTTTTGGAAAAATTTCTTATGGTCTTTATTTAGTGCATAATTTCATAATATTAGTAAATGCAGTTATTTTTTTTAAATTAATTAATAATCTTATATTTGGAATTGAATTATTTTATTATTTGATTCCTTTAATAATTTTTGAAAGTATTTTACTTTCTGTTCCATTTTATTATTTTGAAATATATATAAGAAAAAAGTATAGATATCATATCTTAATACTCACAATAAGCATAAGTTTAATTCTATATGGAATTGCTTCTTTTATTTTGGATATAAACTATACTATTTCAGATTATTTAGCTTTATTTATATATCTTATAGTACTTTTAACAACTATTTCAATAATGATTTTATATAAATTTTGTAAAGAAAAGTAAACTTGATAATATTAACTTAAGGAAGGTCTAATTAAATTCCTAAGCAAATTCTATAATAATTTTTCACATTTATTAATCAATTGAACAAAGAATTAAATAATAATGATATACAAATTAATTTTATAAATAATTTAATTTTATATTTTACACTATAAATCTTCATGAATATTCATTGATTTTTAAAAAATATTTCAATATAGTCATCATTTAAAATTTAAAGAATCAAAATTTATACCATGAAAAAATAAAAATATCTATGAAAGAAATAAAAGAGGCATAAATAATGGTAAAAATATTACATGATCTATGGATTATCACTGAAGATGGAATTGTTTTGTTTAATCGTGTATTTAATCCACAGATAGAGACTCAACTTTTCGGAGCACTTCTAAGTGCAATAAATACTTTCGCAGAAGAAGTAAGTGAAGGTGGTTTATCGCATTTTGAATTAAGCAATAAACAATTTGTTTTATTAAAAAAATATGAAATCTTATTTATTGCTAATTCGCCTAAAAAAGTTAAAAGAGATAAAATTATTCATGAATTGGAGGTCATATCAACCAAGTTCATAGATAAATACCCAGAGATAAGAATAAAAAAGAATTGGGATGGAAATATAGCTCAGTTTTCAGAATTCAAGGATGAAATTGGTGATGCTTTTGAAGATCCTGTAAAAAAATTTTGGAATGGCTTTTAATTTTCAAGATGTTTTTTTAGATATATTGCAGTATGTGAGTTTTGATTTTTAATTAATTCTTCAGGTGTACCAGATGCAACAATTTCCCCGCCTTTTTCTCCACCCTCAGGACCCAAATCAATTATATAATCTGTAGACTTTATAATTTCCATATTATGTTCAATAACTATCACCGTATTTCCTTTATCAACTAATCTTTGAAGTACATTCAATAAAATATTAATATCATAAGTTGATAATCCCGTTGTAGGTTCATCTAAAATATAAAGAGTATTACCAGTACTTTTCTTCCTCAATTCTCTAGCTATCTTTAAACGTTGTGATTCTCCTCCACTTAAAGTAGTAGAAGATTGACCTAGCTCTAGATATCCTAATCCTACATCAACAACTGTTTTAAGAGTTTTTTTTAAATTTGGAAAATTAGCAAAAAATTCTAATGCTTCTTCAAAAGTCATATCCAATATGTTCGAAATCGTCTTCTCCTTAAATTTAACATCAAGTGTTTCAGCATTATAACGTTTTCCTTTACATAAATCACATCTTATATAAATATCTGGTAAGAAATACATTTCTTTAAGAATATAACCTGTTCCTTTACATTTTTTGCAATGACCTGATTTAGTATTAAAACTATATCTTCCTTTATCATATCCTCTTTCTTTGGATTCTGATAACCTAGCAAAGATCTCTCTAATATAATCCATTGCTTTAGTGTACGTAGCAGGAACAGATCTTGGAGTTCTTCCAATGGGAGATTGGTCGATATCGATAAGATTATCAATATATTTATAGCCAATTATTTCATCATAATCTCCATCAATTAATTTATTACTCCGAGTATTTATAATATTGTGAAGTCCCTTATAGAGACATTCAATAATTAAACTTGTTTTTCCTGCTCCAGAAACTCCTGTAATAGATGTAAACACACCTAATGGAATTTTTATATCAATATTTTTAAGATTATTTTCTTTAGCTCCTCTTATTTCTATGAATTTATCTTTAATTTCTCTTCTTTTTTTCGGAATATTAATTATAGCTTTACCAGATAAATATTTACCAGTTAAGGAATTGGATTTTAAGATCTCATCAACTGATCCTTCTGCAACTATTTCTCCACCATGTATCCCAGCCAATGGACCTAAATCGATTATATGATCTGAATTTTTGATTACCTCATCATCGTGTTCCACAACAAGCACTGTATTTCCTAGATCTCTTAATTTTTTTAGCATCTTTATTAATCGGGAGATATCTCTCTGATGTAAACCAACAGTAGGCTCATCTAATACATATAATACACCCACTAGAGTTGAACCTAATTGCGTAGCAAGACGAATTCTTTCAGCTTCTCCAACTGATAACGTATCTGATCTTCTATTTAACTGAATATAATCCAATCCTACATTATCAAGAAAACTCAATCTATCTTTAATTTCTTTTAATACATCTTTTATTATAGTAGCTTGTGTATTATCTAACTTTAAATTTTTAAAAAATTTATCAGATTCTTTTACAGAGAGCATTGTAAGCTCAGCTATATTTAAACCATTAATAGTCACTGCTCTACTTTCAGGCTTTAATCTTTGGCCTTTACATTCAGGACAATTAACACTATTCATCATTTTTTCATACATATCTCGAGATATTTCAGAACTTGTTTCCATATATCTTCTATGCAACATGGGAATGATTCCTTCAAATTTCCTATTTACTTGCCATGATGAGACTTTTCCATTAGCATTATCATTAAAATTATTCCCATTACTTCTAAATTGAAAATCAATAGTATCTTCACCAGATCCATATAATATCTTTTTTAGGTTTTCTGGATCCATATCTTTAATAGGTGTATTATTTAAATCAAAATTATAAAAATTAGCAACTTGTTCCAACATCTGCCAAGAATAAGCATCATCACTTTTAAATCCGGGAATATTTCGAATTCCACTTTCTTGAAGGGTAATATCGAAATTTGATCCTAAAATTGTGTTATAATCAAATTCCATAACATTACCTAAGCCATGACAATATTGACAACTTCCATGAGGGATATTGAAGGAAAACATTTTATGATCAATAGGAGGTAATGATATTTGACAATCCAAACAAGCATAATGTTCAGAAAACATTTGTTCCTCTTTATCCACGATTTCAATTAATAAAATACCATCAGTTAACTCTAATGCTGTTTCAATTGAATCTGCTACTCTCTTTTTTATATCCTTTTTCATTACAAGACGATCGATGATAACATTGATATTGTGTTTGACATTCTTATCCATTGAAATATCTTCATCAAGAGTATATTGAATTCCATCAATTTCAACCCTAACATAACCTTGTTTTTTAAGATCTTGTAATAAGTCTTTATATTCTCCTTTTCTATCTCTAATTAAAGGTGCTTTAACAATAAATTTCTGATTTTCTTCTATAGAATCCAATATTTGTTCGATTATTTGTTGTGGGGTTTGGGGTTTAATTTCTTTTCCACAATTTGGACAATGTGGTATACCAATATTAGCATATAATAATCTATAATAATCATAAATTTCTGTAACTGTACCAACGGTACTTCTTGGATTTTTGGAAAGTGGTTTCTGTTCTATTGCGATTGCTGGTGATAATCCTTCTATTGAATCTACATCTGGTTTATCCATTTCTCCAAGAAATTGCCTTGCATAACTAGATAAAGATTCTAAAAATCTTCTTTGTCCTTCAGCATATAAAGTATCCATTGCAAGGCTTGATTTTCCACTACCACTTACACCCGTAACAGTTATAAGTTTATTACGAGGAATTTTAACATTTATATTTTTAAGATTGTTTTGACGAGCACCTTTGATAATAATATAATTTTCCATAATTTTTTAAAAACTAATTTTAAATTATTTTAATAAAGAAATTATTAATTTATTTTTAAATAAAACAGGGTTCATATTTTCAATAAATCAAATATATCATTAATTTTGATTTTTATGATTTTAAATTATAATTCTTAAAGAAAATGTATGGAAATATTATTTCTATTTTTTTATTCAGTTATAAAATCAATGATTTGAATTTTCAAAAGGATAAAGTTGAAAAAATTATTGAAAAGGTTTTAAACCATAATAAGTACACAATTCTGCATTATGTTTTGATGCAGATATATTTTCATAAACCTTTTCAATTTTCCAATCTTCATTTATCAACCAAGTTCGTCTTTTAATTCGACCATTACTAAATGCGCCAAATGCTTTCGCAGCAATTTTATCTGGATCTGAAAGTAATAGAAATGGAAGATTATATTTTGTTTGAAATTTTTTATGTGATTTTACAGAATCAGGACTGATTCCAATAATCCTAATACCTTTAACTTCATATTCTTTTATAGAATCTCTAAAATTTTTTGCTTCCGTAGTACATCCGGGAGTATTATCTCTTGGATAAAAATATATAACTAATTTTTCACCTTTATAATCGGTTAGCTTAACTAAATCTCCATCTTGGTTTTGTAACTCGATATTATTTGGAGCAGGATCACCTTCTTCTAAAATAATATTCACCTCCTTTATATTTAAATTAATAATTTGGAATTTCTATAAGTATTATTGAGAAATAAATCAAGTTGAGTTAAAATATATTTGACTTATAGAATATACATATTTTTCGACAACCATTTTATTAAATTAAGATAATTTGAAGTTTATTATTTTAAAACTAAAGAGCTTATTGAACCATATTTTATTAAGTGTTGTATACAAAATAAAATTGAGAGATAATTGTATTAAATATATATATTTAACAAATATATTAGTATCATAGCTAAATCTTAATTAATAAGTTAAATGAAAAATAAAATGGATTCAAATAAAAAAAGTGAAATTCTTAAAAGAAAAATATTTAATGCTATTTATCCTGATTCCAAAATAAATTTAAATCCAACCAAGAAGATATAAATGAATTAAATTCATTAAAAACTTTTCTAAAAAATTTTAAAATTATAAAAGAAATTAAGAAATCAGAGGATTTTAAATGTTCTGTATGTGGTGTAAAGTTTGCAGAATATGAAAATTGTTGTTTTTTATGTGGTATGAATATTAAAAAACATGATTGTGGTTGTAAAATAGAAAAAAATGTACAATATTGTCCAGAATGTGGATTTAATTTTAAAGAAGAATCTTTATATTTTGAAATTAAAGAAGATAATCAAGATTTATCACAAAATAATCCTATTAAACAGATAAATCTTAAATTCTGTGAAAAATGTGGAGCAACATTGGATGATAATGAAAAATCATGTAAATTATGTGGAATGGGAGCTAATGAGAGAATAGTTTCTTTCAGAAATGCTAAAATCCCTCAATTTGAAGCTAAAGTATTAGAAGAATTAGAGCAAATTACAGGTAAAATATTTACTTTTGTAAGAAAAACTAATTTGAATTCAGAATTGGAATTCTCTACATTTAAAATTAGAGTAAATGAAATTAGTATTTGTTATTGTGAACTTTATATTCTCCCAAAATCAATCAAAAGACTTTAATTTCTTGAAAATCTTAATTTAAGATGGGATAATATAAGAAAAATCCCAAAATCAATTGGAAATCTTATTTCAATTAAGGTATTAAATTTAGATCATAATCAATTGTTTGATTTACCAGAGACTATAGATTCTCTTCCGTTGCTTGAGAATCTATCTATTCAATATAATTATATTAATTTAAGTAAAAATCCTATGATTAAAAAACTAATAGAAAAAGGAGTGAACGTTATTAGATAAAATAAATTATCTATCCTATGATTTGTTCATATTTGAATATCTCAAAGAATTTGTGTAATTCTTTTATTTTTAAAAATTCATTATATTTATTCTATTAATATTTTTAATTCTTTTATTTTATCTCTTAAAAAAGCAGCATCTTCAAATCTAAGCTCTTTAGCTGCTAAAAACATTTTTTCTTCAAGATATTGTATTTTAATATCAATATCTCCTAATTCTTCCATTTTTTGTTCGATAGATTTTCTCAGACGTTTAGTTTCTTTCTCCTTAAATTCTTTTTCATCAGATAGAGATTCTAATATATTTTTTTTTATGGTTTGAGGAGTAATATTATTTTTCTTATTAAATGCAACTTGTTTTTTTCTTCGTCTATTCGTTTCATTTATGGCACCTCTCATTGCTGCTGTAATTTTATCACCATATAATATGGCTTTTCCATTTATATTTCTTGATGCTCTTCCTATTGTTTGTATAAGTGATCTTTGGTCTCTTAAAAATCCTAATTTATCTGCGTCTAAAATAGCCACAAGTTGCACTTCTGGAAGATCCAGTCCTTCTCGTAATAAATTTATACCTACAAGGACATCATATGTACCATCTCTTAATGCTCTTAGTATCTCAAACCTTTCTACAGTATCTACCTCACTATGGAGATAAGCTATTTTTAATCCTAATTCCGAATAATATTCAGCAATATCTTCTGCCATTCTTTTTGTTAAAGTGGTAACAAGAATTCTTCCCTTATTTGATACTACTTTTTTTATCTCATCTAATAGATCATCTATTTGATTTTTGGCAGGTCTTATCTCTACCTCTGGATCCACAAGTCCAGTAGGTCTAATGATTTGCTCTGCTGATATACCTTCACTTTTATCAAGCTCATATTTTGAAGGAGTTGCACTCATGAAAATTATATATTTAATTTTTCTTTCCCATTCTTCGAAGGTAAGAGGTCTATTATCATAAGCAGAAGGTAAACGCCATCCATACTCTATTAAGTTTTTCTTTCTTGAGCGGTCTCCTCCAATCATACCATGAATCTGCGGAATTGTAACATGTGACTCATCAACAACAATTAAGTAATCTTCAGGAAAATAATCCATAAGAGTCATTGGAGGAGTACCTGGATCTCTTCCAGAGAGTGGTCTTGAATAATTTTCTATTCCCTTGCACCATCCCATTTCTCTCATCATTTCCAAATCAAATTTTACTCTTTTTTCAATTCTTTGTGCCTCAGCATACATTTTATTATCCTTGAAATAGTCAATTTGTTCTTGAAGTTCCTCCTCTATGGACAGAAGAGCATTTTCTTTATTTTCTTCTGGAAGAAGAAAATGCGTTGCTGGAAAAACTCTATAATTCTTTAGATCTCTTATTGGATTATTTGTTATAGGATGTATTTCGTGAATTGATTCAATTTCATCTCCAAACATTGAAATCCTTATGGCAACTTCCATATATGCAGGAAATATATCAATAATATCCCCCTTTACTCTAACTGATCCCGGTTTAAAGTCAGTTGATTTTCTTTCATAGTTGATTTCAATTAATCTTGAAACAATCTCATCTCTTGTTATTACTTGCCCTTCTTCAATATAGAGAGTAACAGATTCCCAATATGTAGGATCGCCTAAGCCATAAATACATGAAACGGTTGCAACAATTATTACATCTTCTCTTGTTCTTATAGCATGGGCAGCAGCTAATCTTAATCTTTCTATTTCCTCATTTACGCTAAAATCTTTTTCTATATATAATCCTGTTGTTGGTAAATATGCTTCTGGTTGATAATAGTCATAATAAGAGACAAAATAATGAATTGCATTATTAGGAAAGAATGTTTTTAGTTCCTGATATAATTGTGCTGCCAAGGTTTTGTTTGGAGCCATTATTAAAGTTGGTTTCTGGATTTTCTCAATTACATTAGCAATAGAAAAGCTCTTACCTGTTCCAGTCGCTCCAAGAAGTGTTTGAAATGTTTTTCCTTCTTTTATATTATCTGCTAAGGTTTTAATAGCTGAGGGTTGGTCCCCCTTTGGGGAAAAATCTGATTCTATTTTAAATTTAAAAGTCATCTTTTCTAAAAATGAAACAACAATAAATGATTAGAATATGATAGATAGTTCTCAATCTTTTGTTAAGTTAATTTAATCATGAACAATTTTTGTTTTTTATTACAATTAAACATAAATTATATATTTAAAAGTAATAGATAAGAAGAGGATTCAATAATTTTAAAAAAAAAATTTTATAATTTAAATTTATTTGTATTATTCTTTTTATATTAATTCAATTGATTTTCGCTTTCTATTAAATACAAAAATTATAGCTACAGGAATAATTAAAAAAATAGTATATCCCAATGAAACACCATCGTCACTATCAGTTACAAGTGTAATTGTGGCTTTAACTCCTAATGCTGTTATCCCTACTTTTGTTAAAATACCTTTATCACTATAAGTAAATTTATATGTATTTAGTGGATAAACACATGATATTGTATTTCCACTTGCGCTAAGATCACTATAACCTGCATTATCTAGATAATCTATTAATAAGGTTGTATTTAATGGATTAGGTGTAATTGCATATACTGTAAGAACAGATGTAAGACCTTGACCGGGCATATCGAGGATTTGTAGTGTTGCATTCCATTGAAGCCAAATAGCTTCAGGTTCTATTATTGTACCATTAGTAGATTCAACTCTTGCTTTAACCTCTAGAAAACCACTTACATTTGCAACACTAGTAATATTAACTATAAGAGTATCTATTAAAGCACCTTCTATTCTCCTTTCATATTTTAGAACATCTCCTTCTTCAACACCTACCGCAGAATCATCAGCATAAGTTGGAGGTATTAATGATAACATTAAAAAATTCTAATACAGAATATAAATATTTTTGATTTTTTTTTCATAGTCTTGACCTATTTTATTATAATTAGGATAAGAATTTTTTAAAATAATATAAGTTACATTACGAATTATCTGATTCATATATAAAAATTATGAATTTTTTAGAAAGAAAAGAAAGTTAGATTATACTTCAAATTAAAACTCGCTCACCTTATTATGAGAAGGTGACTTATTTAGTTTAGAATTTTCAATTTTATTTAAAAAATATCACTCATATAATAATCTACTTATTATATAACTTATCCAAGACCAGGTTTTTTTAGTTCATCAAAATCAATCCAAGCAGATTTCATATAAGATATATCAGCTTGCCAGAATCCATCTGAACGTTGTTTATGTTTCAATATGTCTAATGCTTCGTTGCAACGTTCATCATCAATTAACCCATTTACTTTAATTAGTGATAAAATTTCAATAATATTTGATTTGTATGGATAAGGATAAAAGTTGAGGATTATAGAGGGTTCTATAGGCTCATTTATAGAAAGTTTCTTAAATATCTTATGGTTAAGAATATATTCTAATCCTTGGTTGAGTTTATTATCGATCTTAGGTGGATTTCCAAATTTTTTTTTGTATTCTGTAAGAGTTATCATAGATTTTATAACACCATAAAAACAGGGTGTTTTTTTCATACATCCACCGAATTTTGTAAAGAGATCTTTACCTCTCCATTTACATTCCTTATTTCTTTCAATACTTTGATAATCTAAAATCCATTTTATTCCCATATCTATCTTATCTTTATCGTCGTAATTCATTTTAATAAGAATGGTCGTTATCATAGCATTATGGCAAGCTAATAGTCCTTCTTTATCACCTGTTAAAGAAAATCCCTCTTGTATATATGATTTATTTATTAAAAGTGTTAACAAATTTTGTACTTTTTCAAGAGTATGAGTAAAAGGAATTTCGGATAGCTCCAACAAACGCCATTCGTAGGCACGTAATCCCACAAATGACCTAGAATTTTGTTTAGGATCAGTTAAAAGTCTGCTTATCAGTTCTGATTAATCTATCATTTCATTAAGTTCTTTATTATTTCTTTTTTCACCGTTGCAAAAAGTCTGGACATTATTGGACATCCAGCTTGAGGGCCAACAACGGACGGCCTCGAGAAT
>CAZGJX010000018.1:0-47378 GCA_964525635.1 uncultured archaeon | reverse complement strand
AAAAGTTTTGTGATTAGAAGCGAACTTTAGTTCGCAAGGAGTTTTTTTTCTATTTATAAAGACTTAATTATAAAAATAAAATAGTTATGAAGATTATAGATTAAGAATTTTCTTAATTTTATCTAAACGTCCCAAATGAGTATCATTAATATTTGTTAAAGATTCTAATAATCCTACTTTTTCTATTCTTTCAATTAAATGATAATAAGGTGTTTTTTTTATTCTTTTTACAATAGATTTATCATCCAAATTTTCTAATAGAAAATTAAGAGGATGGATTTTCTTTGTTTCTGTAATACTTTGAATTAAAGAAATGAGAAAAGTATCAAATGTTATTCTCAAATAATCTTCTTTATCATTTTCAATCATTTTGGAATGAAAACATTCTTTTAGGAGGATAATGGCATCTTTTAATAGTCCTATTGCAGTATTTCCTAAAGATACTATTTTTTGATTATTTTCTTTGTTTTTTGAAGCCTTTAAACAGATTAATGCTATAATCACATATTCAGCAGTTATATGAATTAATCTACTTTTAGTATTTTTTATAATTTCAATTTCTTCTGAATTTATTATTAATTCATTAATATTATTAATTGTTTTTTGAAAGTAATTTGATAATTCTACATATTTATTAGCAGCTGCTTCATATTTCTCCATTTCCAATAATTGCATAGATCTTTTCTCTTCTAATCCAAGGACTTTTTCTATCTTATTTTCTATCATAACTGCTCTTAATATAAGTCTCTCTCCCTTATTTCTATCAGAGTGGGCTTTTTCTATAGCTAAAGCCGCCTTTAATAATAGTTCTGAAGAGAGATTATAATATTCTTCAGGATCGAGATTATAAAAATAATCACCAGCCTTTTCATACGATTCACCAGCAGTTTCATAATCTTTCATTCTGAATGATATATTTCCTAGTTGAATTAATAATTTTGCTGAAATTTCTTCCAAATTTAGAGTTTCAGTTTTTCGAATAATTGATTTTAACCGATAAACAGCTTGAATATGATTTTTAAATTTTAAGATAATTGAAGCAATTCGAATATATATTTCATCAATTTTAAGATAACTACCAAGATCTAAGTAAAGTTGAGCTGCTTTCTCATATAAATCTATAGCTTCTTTACCTTTTCCTCGATTAACTAAATCTTCTGCAAGATCAATTAGTCTTAAAGCTTCAATTTTTTTTTCATCTCGCTCTTGATTATTTATCATATTTCTCTCAAACCTTAATTATTTTTCCTTCATAACAATTTTTTTTTTATCTTAAATAAGATATAAAATTGTTCTTGTATACTTTAAGACGAAATTGTTATTTAAAATTATTTAGTTGAGACACTAATAATCTAAAATTTTAATATTTTTATTTTTCACAATTTTTTTAAATTTAAATGCTTGATAAACTGATGCAAATGACTCTGTTGCATCTTCAATTGCTCCATAAAAGATAAAATTTGAAACCCATGTAGAGATAAACATTATACTTGCTCTTCTATATCGAGTATGATATTTTTTATTCAGTTTAGGTGATGAAAATCTAAATAAAAATAAATTTGGTGCTGTTCCCACAGGTAAATAAAGTGATTTACTTACAATTTGCTGAGTTTCAAGAATACTTGCCAAACTTTCTAAATTTATTACTCCCCCATCAATCCAAATCTTCTCTACACCAAGATTCTTTATTGCATCAATGAGAGTTAAATTATTAGGTGTTCTTTTTTTTATTAGATAATTATATCTTTGAGTTGATGTCATGTTTTCAGAACCAAGAATTAATACTACAACAGAGTTAATCTTATTTTTTTTTATAATTTCAATCTCCTTACTGTTATTTAAATTTGAAATAGTATTATAGATATATTCTGTTGGTTTTATACCTCTCTCATTTAAGTATTCAATTCCCTCTACACGAGCATTAAAATTACCACCTAATACAAATGGTGTATTATAATTATCCAAATAAAATTCAAGATATTTTTTCATAGACTTAGGTCCATCAGCAGTAATTTCAATCATTTCAGGTAGATGATATTGAGTAGCAAGTTTTTTATGATTATTTATACGGTTTTTTGCTTTTTTTTCACTAAATAATTCAGGATTATTTCTATCTATTATAGTCTCTCCTTTATAAAATAATGTCCCTATTAAAACAGGAGGTAGATCGAAATGACCTCTCCCAAGTTTTAAATTACCATATATATAAGCAGATTCAGACATATTATTAATTATATCAAATAAAGAATTTTATTCAATTCTTATAATTTCTATTATTTAATTTCTAATTTAGATCCACAATTTTTACAAATATTATTTTCTAATTTTAAAAAGCAATCGTGATGGTATAATACACCACATTTATAATTCCCACATTTGATAATTTCTTGATGTTCTTCAAAAATCATATTACAGACAGGACAGGAATTATATAAAGCTTCATCACCTAAAAATGATGCTTTCATTTTAAATGCAGTATTAACATCTATTGATTTTTGAGAGGTACTTGGTCCTGATTGCATATCTGTTAGAATTTTTAATCTCTGTGCTTGAGATATTTCCGTAGGGATCTTTAATAAATAAAAGCAATGTGGACATCTGCAAGTACCTGATCTTTTTAATTTAGGATCCCCTTGAGAATCTGCCCAACCAGCTAAACAATGAATATGAAAGGGAGTTTGACAATTTGGGCAATATCTGCCTGTCAAATAAAAAGATCCCTTTGTAACAGGATCTTTATCTAAAAAGCAGATTGAACATTTTTTAAAATCAGTCATACCTCTTATTTGTTTAATTCTTTGTTCTTGATCTTTCGTTAAATCTTGAACTCTTAATAAATTAGCAGCAATTTTTCTAAGAAAAGCAGGATTCTCAATTTTATTTGATAAATCAGAATTAGAAGTTTTTATATTCGAATTGGAAAAATTAGAAGCAGAATCATATAGAGTAATTTCATCATTATTATAATAATATTTACCTCCAGAAACATCACTTAGTCTTTTTAATATATTTATTTTACCACCATTACTGAGTCTAAATGCATCTATTTTAATGTTCAATCCTTGAGCCAATCTAGCCATCTTTAAAGGATCAACAACTGTTTTTGTAAAATTCCCATCAGAAATTAAAAGAATTCGAGGTATCTTTTCAACTATTTTCCTTAATTCCTCTATTATGATTTTTATTGAAAGAGCTAATGCTTCACCTATTGCAGAAGTCCCTTGAACAGATAAAGAAGTAAGAGCTTGAAATATATCATCTTGTATATTAGTAAAATCTATCAATTTTTTAGCACTATTTGAAAATTTTATAATAGCAAATGAAGTCGATGGATCAAGATTGAGTCTCTCAGTAACTATTTTTTTTATAGCTTTTATACTACAAACTATCCGTGATGGAGAATAATCTCTCCTAAACATTGAACGTGACGTATCAATGCAAATTACTATATTTTCCGGATATCGATTAGACACGTTTCTGAACCAAAATTTTTATTATTAACTAGATTTTAAATCTTAATAAATAAATATATTTCTTATTTATTTAGTTATATATTTTATGTGAAAATAAAAATATTAATTCTGAACCTTTTTATCAATGTTTTTGTCATTGATACAAAATATGAATCTAAGATTATTGTATAGTAAAATGGCATTAGTGAAATGTATTTACTTTTTATCAATTTTATTTATAAACCATATTTATAAATAAAACTTTTTTTATCTGTGATACTAAAGATTATTTATATAATATTGAATTATTATTAATGATAAGAGATGTCTTGGGAAGATAATTTATTAAAAATTAAGGATTTCTTTAAAAGAACTGTTATTTTCAACGATTTGGAGGAGATATTACGTTTTAAACCAGATACGTTGATAGGAATTGATCAAATCTCTTCAGAAGTGTTATCAAAGTATAATATTGAATCAATTTTAGATATGGCAAATTTAAATGAAGATAATCCCCCTCAAATTAAGGAAATTGAACCTAATATTATAATAAAATGGATTAGAATTGCAAAATTATTAGAGAAAACTATAAAAGAGCAACTAAAGGAACAGAAAAAATTATTATTAATTGGACTAGATAATGGAGGAAAATCATCCATTCTGGCTGTACTCCAAGATAAATTCTCAATAATTAAATCATTATTACCAACTAAAGGTGTTAAAAGAGAAAAGTTAGAATTTTTTGGTTATCCTATTGTATCTTGGGATTTAGGTGGACAGGTTCAATATAGAGAAAAATATTATTTTAATAAACCTGAAATCTTTTTCACGGAAGTTGATTTGATTTTATATGTAATTGATGTCCAAGATGCTGAAAGATTTAAAGAATCTGCTGAATATTTCCAACAAGTATTAGAATCATTAACCAACCTCGATGAAAAATCACCTATTCTTATTGTACTTCATAAAAGTGATCAAGATTTCAGGAAGACTCTCGAATGGCAACAGAATGTAAGAGCAATTAAAGATTCTTTCAATCCCGTCTTAGATAACTTTAAAGATTTTAACATTGATTATTATGATACTACGATTTTTCAGAAAGAAACTATTATGCAGATGTTTAGTGTCGCCTTAAAGAAAGTTTCTGATACATATGAAATAATCGAGAACATTCTAGAGGAATTTGCACGAATTATTAATAGTAAAGCCACAAGTTTAATTTCTATGGATGGTTTAATTTTTGGAACTTATCATCAAACAAATACAGATGAGATGTTAATTAACAATACAGCATTATTATTACAAACTCTTAGTAATTTTCATAATTCAATAGGATTAATTAGAGAAAAATCAATAAAGCTTGAATTCCCTTTAAATGGATTTACAATCCAAGGAGAAAAATTATTTGAATATTCTGATTTACAAATTCCAGTTTATTTATGGGTACTCACAGATAATCCTGCTCTAATTGATAAATATATTGAATATTTTAAAAAACAACTCTTACCATTAATTAATTTATTCTTATAATTATTTTTCTTTATTTCTAAATTCTGTTATTATTTATTAATATTCTTGTGTCTTTGTTACTATAAAGAAGTTAATAGATAACAGATTTGTTGATAAGTACTTGGTAAAATTTGAGAATTATTATATTTCTTAAAATTTAATTTTTGTATTAGCTTTAAGTAAAAATTCTGTACTTTTATCAAGTAATTCAATAGCTTTATCTATACATTCCGCTACAGATAGAAGTCCTTCTTCTTTTGCAATATTTTTCCATTTCTCATATGATTCCTTATGAGAATCATTATGGTTTACCCAATGAATTAATAATTTCGCTAATTTTTCGACATTTTTGTTCATTTTTATTATTCCAATAATAGTTTAAAATCTAATAATTAATAAAGATTGATAAAATCAATGACTTGATATGATAGTGTGAAATTTCACACATATAATCTGTAATATAAGGTACTATATTAATTTTGAAATATAAGAATTAAGCTTTAAACTAAAAAAACCATTAAATATATGTTAAATATAAATTTTAAAATAAAATTAAAAATAACATTAATTATTATCATTTATTCAAAATTCTTAACAATAATAAAAAGAGAAAAGAAAAAATGAGTAAAAAAGGTGCCAGATTAAAAATAGATGATTATAAGGGACCTTTAGGAACAATTAAAGGATTTGAATTCACTACTGGAAAAATAAGTTATGCAGATGAGATAGAATTTGAACCTATGGGACCCACACCTCGTCCGATAATTCCTACCTTAAGAAACTGGTTTTTCACATTAATGGAACGTTATAAGCCTTTTTACATGCCAATTTGTGATATGTGTTGTCTTTGTACATTTGGAAAATGTAATCTTTCAAAAGGTAGAACTGGAGCATGTGGAATTAACATGGAAACTCAACAAGCAAGAATAGTAGAGATAGCTTGCTGTATTGGGGCGAGTTGTCATTCAGCTCATGGAGATCACTTACTCCACTGGTTAAAAAAAAAATATGGGAATGTTCCAATAAATTTTGGTAATAATATAGAGGTTGAAATGCCATGTACAAGATTAATAGTTGGAATGAAACCAGAAAATCTTGAAGATTTAGAAGAAGCAATGCAATGGGTACAACATAATATAACACACCTACTCGCTGCGGGACATACAGGTCAGGAAGCTAGTTATTTAGATTACGAAGCAAAAAGTTTTTTAGCAGGTCTATGTGATTCTGTGGGAATGGAAATTTCGGATGCTGTTCAAATAGCAGCATATGGATTCCCCGTGGGAGAGCCGAATGTTCCAATTGTTGAATTAGGAACAGGAACAATGGATTTTGAAAATAAAGCTACTATTTTAATGATTGGTCATAATGTAGCACCCGGTATTGAATTAGTTGATTATTTAAGAGAAGCAGGATTAGAAGAAAAAATAGATGTGGGGGCAATATGTTGTACAGCTCTTGATTTAACAAGATATTATGATGGTGCAAAAATAGTGGGTTCACTTTCAAGGCAATTATCATTCATTCGTTCGGGATTGGCTGATGTTGTAATGGTTGACGAACAATGTGTTAACTTACGTTCTTTTGAACAAGCAAAATTGATTGATGCTCCATTTATAGCTACAAATGATAAAAATATGAATGGTTTACCCGATAGAACAAATGATCTCGCAGATAAAATCGTAGATGACCTAGTTAGTGGTAAAGTTAAAGGTGTTTTAATATTAGATCCTATTAAGGCAGCGAAAGTAGCAGTAGAGACTGCAATTAGAGTGAAACCATTAAGAAAAGGAAAGAGTGCTATTCCCGATGAAAAGGGTTGTATAGAAATGGCTTTAAGATGCAATGGATGTACTAATTGCCAGAGAAATTGTCCTAATGATTTACCCCTTGTAGATAGTATTAAAGCAGCCAAAGTTGGTGACTTTTCATTATTATCAAATATATATGATGAGTGTTTAGATTGTGGTCGGTGTGAAGCAGATTGCATGAAGAATGTCTCTCCTCTTACACTTATAATGTATGCTGCAAGAGAAAAAATTAAAAATGAAAAATTTAATATAAGAGTTGGAAGAGGGCCAATCCGAGATACAGAAATCCGTAATGTTGGAGCTCCAATAGTTTTAGGAGAAATCCCAGGAATTGTAGCTATAATTGGATGTGCAAATTATGCTCATGAAATACAAGAACTTTATCAAATGGCAGAAGAATTCTGTAAAAGAAATTACATAGTTGTTGTTTCAGGATGTGCAGCTATGGATATAGGACTTGTTAAAAATGATGATGGTGAAACATTATATGATCGTTTTCCAGGGGATTTTGACAGAGGAGGTTTGGTTAATGTAGGATCTTGTGTTAGTAATCCACATATTACTGGAGCGGCCTGTAAAGTAGCAAATATATTTGCTCGGCGTCCATTAAGGGGAAATTTTGAGGAAATAGCAGATTACATTTTAAACAGAGTTGGAGCAGTTGGTGTTGCTTGGGGTGCAATGAGTCAAAAAGCGGCAAGTATTGCAAGTAGTGCTAATAGCCTTGGGATTCCAGCAGTAATAGGACCACATGGTGCGGAATATCGTAGAATGTATCTTGGGCGTTCTGATAAGGAAGATACTTGGAAGGTCTATAATGCACGAGACGGTACAGCCGAACATTTGGTAGGTCCTGGTCCTGAACATTTATTAACAACAGCAGAAACAATTGAGGAAGCTATTTGTCTAGTTGCAAAATTAGCTCTTAGACCCGCTGATAATTCAAAAGGTCGAATGATTAAATTATCCCATTGGCTTGATTTAGAATATAAATATAAAGGTGTAAATATTCCAGAAGACTTAGACAAATTTATTCGTGTTGAAGCTGATATTCCAATAAATTTAAAGGATAAAATCGTGAAATATCTCAAGGAAAAAGATTGGAAACCAAAAGAAATAGTTGATCCAACCCTACTAAAAAGACTTTGTCATACTTAATTCTCATTTTTTAGGTTTTTTTTTTCTAATTTAATTGTTTAATAATTATTTATAACGCATTAAATATTTAATCATAACAACAATTTCTCACTTATTTAATTGGTTGTATTAATGAGATAAAAATGATTAGAATGAGTGATTATTAACTGCGTCATATATAGTTTAGAGAAATATTAATTAACTGTAAATTTATGGAACAAAAAGAATTAGTAAATATTACTATAATTAATAAGATTTAACTAAAGATTCCATAATAGTCTTTACTTCTTGATCTGACTTTTCCTCATCGATTGCGTCGTCTGGTATTTTATCTTCAAGTAATTTAAACTGGAATTTACAACGCTTATTTCCTAATAAAACGCATTCTATTTCTTCTCCCTCAGCTTCAAAACCTAAGACATCAAGTACTCCATGAAAAAGTCCTTGATTTATAATACAAAGATTCTTTGCCATATAGTTTTCCCTTTCCGCATCTGCCATGGAATTATAATTACTCACTAAGATATGATCCTTTTTAAAAGTAGCATCTAAATATCCAAATCCCATAAAAGTTAATCCCTCAAGTACGCTTTTGAATATATCTTTCTTCACTGGGATTGTTTCCAAAAAGAAATAATCATAAAAAAACTTCTGCATTATCTCTTTTCCTAATGTTTTTCCAATCCATATGAGAATATCTGCTGCATTCTGTCCTGCAAATTCAGAGAACTCAATAATATCAATTGGTCTTATCATAAATAAACGGATTTGTTTATCTGCTCCACCAAGATATAAGTGTCCTTTTTTCTCATCAATATTAATTATCAGATCGTTTTTAAATCTTTTATGCATATTGTCAACCCTTTTTAGATTGTTTAATTGAAAATTATGCTTAAATTATCTTATTTGAATTAGATTTAATTATCTAAATATTTAAATTTAATGATTAAAGTAATTTTAGCATAGTTAAAATGTTTAATTAGTTTTTTTTATGAAAAAATTATATAATTTCTAATTTATATTTATTGAGGATTTTAACTTAAATATTTTTTTGGATACCCTATTAATTTGATAATTACTTTTAACTGAAGTAAAAAGGAATTTCCAGTTCCTATCATTTATTTTACCAAATTCAAAAAAACTAAAGATTTCTTTTTTTAGTGCTTTATTTTGTTTAATATCAATATTTTGATTTATTAAATCAATCTTATTGCCTAATATGAGTAAAGGAATACCAGCTAATTCATATCTATTTATAATACGCCAAAATTCTTTTTTAGCTTCTTCAAATCTTAATTGATTAGCTACATCTATCATATAAATAATAAGATTAGAATCCTGTAAACCTAATAACCATTTTTTCCTAAAAGTTCGTTGTCCTGGCATATCCCAAAAAGCTAAAAGTCCCTCATTTTCTTGAATATATTCTATATTAAATTTTCTTGTAGGCATGAAATAATTATCATTATAATTTCCTGTTTTTATTCTACGAATTAGTGAAGTTTTACCAGCCTCATCTATTCCAAATAGAAAGACCTTGATAAATAGATTGGTATTAGAGCTATATTCAATAATAGGTTTTCTTTCAATTACTTCATCGCCATATCTTCTTATACCTATAAATAGAGAAATCAAAAAATTCTCAATCTCAAGTTCTTCTTCAAGAGAAAAGTTAGAATCCATAATTAAATTTTCATGCAATAATTCCATACATATATCTCTGTAATCATAAGGATTATCTTCTTTGTCAAAAATGAATCCTATACTCATTTTATTATTTATATAAAAAGTATAGGTATTAAGTCCATTAATCACCTGAGGAATAGGATCTTCTATTGTGTATTTTTGCTCCTTCTGTAAACTATTTTCTTGAAATGCTTTAAATTCAGATATAGTTTGATAAATTTGATCTTTTCCATTATTATTATGAGCATAAAGAATCTTTTGAATGAATTGCTTATCTTCATTCCAAGTTATATCAGAAGGATAACTGTAAATATTGAGTAAATCCAAATCTGATACGTTTTTACCCTTTAATAAAAATATATTACTTAACAATTAGAATTCAAGAAAATTGATTTATTTAAATTTAATAATAAAAAATATTTAAAAAAACTTTTGAATAGAAAGAATTTTAAAAATCACAGTAAATATAATCAATCTTACAATTAATTAAAAATAATTAATTTTTTTCAATTATTTAATCTATCTATTTGATTAAAATTAAAAAAAATTTTATAGAATTTCTATTTTTAAAGTCGTAAAAATGGAGTTGAAATGTGAAATTGATTAATCTTCATTTTCTAAATCAACTGATTCTTCATTACTTTCTATATCGTCTTCTTGGTCTTCATCTTCTTGGTTTTCATCCTCTTGGCTTTCATCATTTTCAGCCCCAACTATAGCTCCACAAATCGGACATTCATCCCATCCCTTTCTTAAACCATAACCACATTTTGAACATTCACTCATATCTTTATCTGGTTCCCATGTGGGAATATCTAAATTACCTTGTCTCTTTTTTGCTAATTCTTGTAATTCTTCTGCTGTCCATGTTTCCATTCCTTCAGGTAAGCTTGATTGTCTCTCTACAGACATTTTCTGCAATTCTTCCTCTGTCCATACATCCATTCCAGGAGGTAGCGAAGTGGAACCTCTTTGACTAGCTTGATCTGCTAATTCTTCTGCAGTCCATACTTTCAATTCTTGACCCCCTGGTGTTCTTAAAGGGGCCGCTTGCTGAGGCTGGATTTGTGGCTTAGGGGCTTCACAGCAAGCAGCAGATAATCGTAATAATGCTTCAAAACATTTTTCATATTTTCCTGAATTCTCACTCTCATCTAATACTATAACTAAAGTTGTTTTATCAGAGGATTGAGGTAATGCAATTCCAATTATAGATACTTTATTATTTATTCTACCAGACTCCATACAAGACATTAATTTATCAAACACGTTGATTAAATCATCTTTCTTCATGAGAAAATCGCAAATTGGATCACCCCGTCTTTGATATCCCTCATGGTAACGAGTTAAATGATTTCTCATTGATGTGGATTCTAATGAGTTAATAATAGCACTAACATATGAATAATTAAAAGATTTCTTAGCTTTCTGATTCGCGTCATCCAATTCATAATTTAAATCTAGATCCCCTATAACTGGAGCGAAAAGAGAATGTTCTCCTTTTATTCTTCCATGAATTATAGTTTTTGAAATCAGACATTTTATTTCACCATAATAAGATATAATTCTATCAATTAACTCAATTGTTTTTTCTTTAAAAACTATCTTTGGAACTGTTCTGAATAAAACTTCTGTCCAAGGCATATCTTTAACAGGAATTATTGCATAACAACATTTACTTGTGTATTCTTTTAAAATCTTCACATATTTTTTTAATATATCATTTAATTCTTTTTGATTATCATTAGATTCTGCTTCAATATCTTTCTTTATTGTATCTATGAAAGCTTCAAATTGATCTTTACTCTTTTCAATAGAACCACCAAAATATTGAACTTCTCCTGAAATATTTCCTTCCAGAATTGATAGGGCATTATTTACCTGCTCTTTTGTAAATTGTGATAAATCATCTTTCGGAGTTAAAAAAATATGATTCAAAACATCAAATTTATGATTTATAATGATTTCCTTAAATTTTTCTTGAATAGACATGATTAAAAACTAAATTTAAAATTTTATAATCCAATAATTTCTTATTATAATATCAATGAGAGAGATATAAAAATTTATTTGAATTTCAAGAAGTAGATAAGTTTTTGATTTATTATAATTTATTGATCGGAAATTTTCTTAATTTCTGATTTATAACTATTTTTTAATATTTGAAATAATAACATTTATTTTGAATAAATATTAGATTTAATAATTAAGAATTGAACATTTTTTAAAGAATCTTTTTATTTAATGAAAAGGAATTTAAAGATCATTTTAAAGTAGATAGCTTTTTTTTTATAATCAATTAAAGTAAAGTTGATTTTTTTCATTTTAAAAATAATTAAAATACGAGGAAAAACAAGTTTTTTTATGGATTAATACTTTAATAGGTAATACTTAAATATTAAGATTGGTTATACACCCTACCTTTAAAAGGTTCGACATATTAATCTACTAAAAATAAATCTTTATATATGATATTACAATTAATATTATTATAAGAAAATTTGTGATTAAAGGCGGTTTATTTTGAAAATTGTCACTGTTAATGTACCTGAGTCATATATAGATGCAATTGAGAAGTTAGTAGGAGAGAACGGCCTTTATCCCTCTAGATCTGAATTGATAAGATGTGCAGTAAGAGAATTTTTATTAAAAGAATTGGAAATGGCTAAGAATATTCATAAATATAAAAATAAGTCTGATATAGAAGAATTTGATGATAATAATTATATCAAAATTCCTGTAGATAATACAGATAAAGATGAACCCGTAAGAGAGTTTAAAACTTATAAAATTATAAAGAGACTTGAATACTGAAATAAAATATAAGGATATATTGGAAAAAAAGGGTTGTAAAATTAAACATTTCTCTCCATTCTTTTTTTTTTTTGAATAGAAAAGAAAGTATTCATAAATTTAATTTAAGTATATCTTATTGTATATTTTTACATTTTTTAAAAAAAAAAGTCATGTTACTAAATATTAGTTGATTGATCTATATTTAATATGAACATTTTTCAATTAATAATTTATAACATATATTTCTATAACGATAATGATTCATTATAAAATAGTATCAAAAAGAATTAACACAAATTTAGAAATATTTATAAACATCTTAATAATAATTCTAAGTTATAATAAAAAATCTTCAGACAATAAAATAGATTACAATTTATAGTAATGATATTGCTAACTTATTTTAATAGAACTGTAGGACCACAAGTACTTTTAACTTCTCCAGATGACTTAATAGAAAATTTGTATAAAAATGATATAAATCAAATAAAATCACTTTTGGATAGTGTTAATGAAGGATTCTTTTCTCATTATTTTACTTCAGAATTAAAAACAGCTAATTGGATCTTTAAAATAGATTCAGAATGGGCTAGAGGGCGTTCAGAGCTGGCAATGATCACAATTATAATTCCAGAAGAAGAACCTGATTATTCTTATTATGAAGATTTATTATCAAAATCAATAGAAAAAATAAAAAATATTCAAGAGATATATAAAGCCTTTTATATTGATGATGAATCTGAGATTAATAAAAAAGAAATACAAAAGTATTATAGAATATTCAAAGACGAAATTCATAAATTATATAAAATAGTCTCAATAAAAAAAATTGAAACAGAAGGATCATTAATATCTTTTAAAAATTTAAAGAAAGATAAAGAAATCATATTATCTGATTCACTCATAAATAAAATTAATAAAAATTCTAAATATAAAGATAATTGTTTTATGGTGTTTAGAACCCGAGGAGATTCAATAAAAATAGATATGATTCCTGTAAATACTAATAAAATAATCAGACTAGCAATAATTTTCGGAGAACAAATGACTGTTAAAGTTGTTCAAAAGATATCAAATATATTTTCACAACATCAAGATGCATTTACTTTAGTGTTTACATCAGGAATTTGTCAAGAAATTGATCGATGTATCTATGAAGTTTATATTGATCCAGATATGGAAAAATTGAACATAATAATAGAAGAAATTTATAAAATCGAAGGAGTGCTCTCAATAGAGGTAAAGCTAATAGAACTTAATTAAAAATTTATAAATAAGAGCTATCTATTTATTTTCTTGTTCAAATCTAAAATAAATAACATGTAAAGATAAATTATGGAACCAAAACCTAATAAAGATTCTTTCCCTGCCTTTATGGAGTGGGGTATAATAAATCAAAAGAATTTTAAAGATATATATGATATCCCAATTAAGCGATGGGACCCATTATCCTCTGTAATAATAAAATCAAAAGAATTTGGATTTAGAGATGAATATATCAGATATTACGGACACTATGCCTATCTGAGTCCTATTCGTGGGAGCAGACCTCACGCATATAACCTGAAATTGAAGGAAATCTCAAAAATAGAACTATTAAATATAAAAGATGTATTTACATCGGTTATAGAGGGTGAACTTGCATATGATAAGAACGGTAATCAATTGGGTGATGGATACACAATAATTTTATGTGAAGGAATTAAAAGACGTGATAATCCTTTTCATGAAATTCCACATAGAATTGAAAAAATTTCACCAGATTGTAAAGCTTTAACGCTGATTAATAGATATCCATCAATGGCAAGAATAATTGATCCTGAAATAGAAAAATATATAAAAAAAAATTTACCATCCCATTTAAAACTCGCTAGAGGAATTAATTTGATAACTTTATCAAGAGACTTTTATCCTTCAATGTATTTCGACCTTATTCCTGAAGATGTAATAAGAGATATATTATTATCAATGAAGGAAGCTATCATCTTTTCTGTACAAGCGGCTATTGCAAGAGATTATTATGATATTCCTGTAAGCCCTTTTTTTAATATTGGTATGAGAGTAGGAGGATCTCAACCTAGATTACATGGTCAAGTATATATTGATTTAAATATGGATGGCCATGGAAGTCGTCTAGAAGGATTTTTAAAAGCATTTAAAGAAATGAAAGATAATTGTCATTTATGTGAAACTACTCATGGAGATACAGATCGGATAATATTAAAAACAAATTATTGGACATTTTATACTTCTGGAAGTCCAATAAGAAATTATCATATTAGATTCCATCCAAATGAACATATAAGAAGGTTTACTAAATTAAATATAGATCAAATTTCAGATTTTGCATTAAATTTAAAAAAAATCTTCCAAGCATTAGATGATATAAAAGTTGAGAAAAATCGAAATATATTATTTAATGGATGCCCATATCATTATGATGCTGATTTCCATATGTTTGGTGATATAATCCCACATGAAATAATTGGAGGCGCAGAAATGGCAGAAGATATGCGAGTAGCAAGAAAATTGCCTCATATAGCCGCTAAAGAAATTAGAGTTTCTTTAGAAAAATATATTACAATTTAGAACTAATTTTTAGTTTATGTTAAATTCTATAATGATTTATAATATTTATCTAGTAATTTAATACTTAATTTCAATTTTAAAATTATAATAAACAATAATTCAAATTTTGATAAATATGACAGATAAATTAGGTTACTTCTCATTAGTATTACATTCTCATTTACCATGGGTCTTAAACCATGGAATATGGCCACATGGTACAAGTTGGTTAAATGAAGCTGCTGCAGAATCTTATATCCCTCTTTTGGATGAAATAAACAAAACAATAATTCAAGGATATTCTCCAAAATTAACGATTGGCTTGACTCCAGTTTTATGTGAATCCCTTAAAAATCCATCATTCATAAACGAATTCACAAATTATTTAGATGATAAAATTAATGGTGCTTTACAAGATCAACACGATTTTAAAACAAATAATTATAGTGAAGAACGAATTAGACTAGCAGAATGGTGGGAAGATCATTATAGCAAAATTAAAGACAGATTTATTATTGCTTATAATAAAGATATTATTGGAGCTTTTAAAGACTTACAAGACAATGGATATATTGATATTATCACATGTGGTGCAACTCATGGATATAATGCTCTACTTTCACATGAATCATCAATAAATGCACAATTTAAAATAGCAGTAGATAATTATAAAAAGCATTTTGGAAGACCTCCTACAGGAGCTTGGATTCCTGAATGTGCTTATAGACCAGGTTATAACTGGAAAAATCCTATAGATGGAGAAGAATATGAACGTCCAGGAATTGAATATTTTCTAGCAAAAAATGGCATAAAATATTTTTTTGTAGATACGGTTTTACTTTTGGGTGGTAAATCTATGGGAGTTTATGCCGCAAGATTTCCATTATTAAAAGAATTATGGGAACAATTTGCTTCTCAATTTGAAGAAAAACCTCTTGATTTTAATAAATCTCAATATGAAACATATTTAGTATCTTCCTCTTCTCCACAACCTCCTGTTGGATTTTTTACTAGAGATGAAAAAACAGGGATAGTGGTGTGGTCAGGAGAGCATGGATATCCGGGATGTGCTGAATATCTAGATTTCCATAAAAAGCATTTCCCAGGAGGGCATAGGTATTGGAAAGTTACTCATGCTAAAATTGACTTAGCTGATAAAATGCTCTATTGGCCTGATGATATTCCAAGGAAATTGGATGAAAATGCAAGTCATTTTGTAAATCTTGTTAAAGATGTTTTGCGAGAATATAAAGATAAAAATGGACGTCCAGGAGTTATATCCGCTATGTATGATACTGAACTTTACGGGCATTGGTGGTTTGAGGGTCCATGGTGGATAAACCGAATCTTACGATGGATAGAAGATGATCCTGAAGTTGATTTAATTACTTCAAAGGAATATATGGAATTAAATCCTCCAAATAGAACGGTTCAACTCTTAGAAGGAAGTTGGGGGCAAGGTTCAAGTCATTGGGTATGGCTAAATGAATGGACTACCTATGTTTGGGCTCATATTTATGAATGTGAAGAAAAATGTGAACAAATTATGACAAAACATTCAGATTCATCTGATCCCAATTTGATTAAGATTTTGAAACAATTAGGCCGAGAAAATCTCCTTTTACAGAGTAGTGATTGGCCATTTTTGATAACAACTTGGTCAGCAAGGGATTATTCCGAAAATCGCGTTGCTCTACACTATGAAAATTTCAATAGATTATATAATATGGCTTTAAAATATGCAAATGGAGAATACGTTGATGAAGGGGAGTGGCACTATTTAAGAAAACTTGAACAAGCAGATGGACTTTTTGAAGATATAGATATTAAAGCTTTTGCAAAGAAATAATATCTCATCTCAAGTAAAAATATTTTTCATTTATTTTTTTTTTATAAAAACTATATAGAGATTAAATATTTATACCTAATTTTAAAGTTTCATTTTTCAATACCAAATCATCGCTAATTTTACAGTTTGGTCCAATTGTTGTTCTTTCAATTACTACATTATCTCCAATCGTACAATGATTACTAATTACACTTTCATTGATATTACACCCTGCTCCAATATTGACATTATCCCATATCACACTTTTTTCAATAATAGTGTCCTCACCAATATTTACACGATTACCAATAGAAGTTAATTCTTTTATCTTTACTTTACTATGTAATTGAACCTGTTCTCCAAAACAAGTAGGTTTTTGAATCTCCACATTTTCTCCAGAATTTATAATTCCCATAACATAAATTCCATCATATTCTTTACCATTTGGTGTAATAGGCCAACTATATTTTCTTAATAAATCCCAATTAGCCCATAAATACATTTGCGTATTTCCACAATCCATCCAATAATAGTCTTTAACATAACCATATAGATCGTACTCATTTTCAAGTAAAAAAGGAAAAACATCTCCTCCAAAATCTACCATATTATTATTATTGAGAAGATTTATTATATCATTATTAAAGCAGTAAATTCCAGTATTAATTACGTTTGTGTGTAAATATAAATCATTTTTTTGTGCCATACTACTTACATAAAGCTCCATTGGAGCAGGTTTCTCTAAAAATAAATAAATTTTACGATTATTATCTATTAAAACTACTCCATATTGAGAGGTATAAGATCCTACTGACTTCATTGAAATTGTTGAGATTCCTCCTTTCTCCTTATGAAAATTCATGAAATCTTTCATTGGTAGATTTGTAACTATATCTGCCATTGAGATTACGATATTTTTTGCATTTATATCATCAGATAGTAATCGTATAGCATCAGCAGTACCTTTACTTTCCTGAATAATACATTCAATTTCAACATCACCTAATCGTTCAGAAGTCCAAGTTTTTTCAACATAATTTTTTATTTTATCCCCCTTATACGCTAAAGCAAGTATTATATGTTTAATATCAGCATAAATTAAATGAGCAATGGAATAATCCACCATGGGTACATTAGTTACTTTTATAAGGGGTTTAGGATTTTCTGCTGTTAAAGGCATAAGCCTATTTCCTTTTCCACCCGCTAGTATGATTGCTGACCAGTCTTTATACGTCATTTTGATTATAAATAAATGCTAATGATAATAATGTAATATCAATGGAGGATTGAAAATTGTTCATTAAATTTCAATTCTTAAAAATATTAATAAATTACTTTGATTTAAATACTTTTATGATAGCTGGTTGAAGTATGTACAATATGAAAATATTTATGAATTTTATTTGTCAATTAAATTAAATTGATACAGAAATTAAATGATATTGTAATAAAGAAAGTAATTAGAATGAATATTAATGAATTGATATTTCACTTTCAAAACATAAAGAAATGGTTTTTTTTACAATTAAAAGTTTATTTTAAAATCCCAATTATTAAATTTGATTTAAAAAGTTGGTAATTTTTAAAGGTGTACCCTTTCACGTAACTAAATTTATTAAATGTTATTTTATAATAAACTATGATGAGTAAAGAAAATAAAGAAATATTTCCATTCGTAAAAGATGGAAGAATTATTGGAAAAGGTAATATTGAGTTAGTTCCAGAAATTACTAGTAAATTAGCAGTGATTTATGGAAAACAATTTGATCCTAATGAATCAGTTATCATTGGACGAGATTATCATTACGATTGTAGAATGCTTAAGAGATCCTTTTCAGCTGGATTAATGAGTTCTGGGATAAATACACTTAATTTATCAGATTGTACATTACCATTGTTGCAATTTACAATAAGAAGATTTGGAGCAAGCGGGGGTGTTTATTTCTCGGGAGGTCATTTATATTCAGATTATGTTTGTATACGTTTCTTAGATGCACAAGGTATAGAAATTACACAACTAGAGAACCAAAAAATGATAAATTCTTATATTAATTATCCTAAAGGTATTCATAGAGTAAATTCAAATGATATAGGAAAATTAACAGGAATTCCTCAAACAGAGGATATTTATATAAAATCATTACAACAATTCGTAGATAGAAAAAAAATTGGGGATAAAAATTGGAAAGTTGTTATTGATTGTTCATATAGTCCTGTGGGAAAAATAGTACCAATATTACTTAATGAAATAGGCGTTGAAATAATTGCATTAAATACTCATTATCGACAAAGAATTGGTTCAATTCCTAATATTAGAACAATTAGAAATACTATAGAAATTATCAAAGCTTCTGAAAGTCATTTAGGAATATGTTTTGATGTAGATGCTTCAAGAATTTTAATTATAGATGAAAATGGTTCAGAATTAAGTTTTGAAGATCTTTTAATGCTATTTATATCATATAATGAGAGAATTCAAAAGTCTAAAGGAAATACAATTATAATTAACCCTGAGATTTCATCAGTAGTCAAAAAATTTATTGAAGAAAATGGTTTTCCAGTTAAAGAAGTTAAAAATTATCCAGGTACAATTCCTAGACAAATTAGGGAGGAAAGAGCTTGTTTTGCCGCCTCAGATACGCTAGAATTTTACTTTCCTGAATTTGCTCCATTTAGCGATGGAATTTTAATTTTATTAAAAATTCTTGAGATAATGACTAATCAAGATGATTTAATTAGCTCATTAATAAAAGGTTTTCCAAAAGGAATAAAATTACATAAAACAATTCCAATTCCTTCTGAGAAAATAGAAAATTTTCAAAGTAAATTAAGGGATACTTTAATCCAACGGAACTTTAAGTTTTATGATATTATTAATGAATTAAAAATCATTAATAATGATGTTTATATTGTAATAAAATCAGCATTATCTAGAGACGCAATTCTGCTTTCTGCTGAATCAGATGATATAAAGAAAGCAAAAAATATGATTTCTGAATTTTCTCAATTAGTAACAGAGATCATATAAATAAATTTATTTTTACTATGCTTGAATATAGATTATTTCTAAATCTCTTATGATTTATTAAAGTTTAAATGTGTTTTTTTTTATTAAGAATGAAACAAAAAACTATTATCTGAAAAACATATCATTTTTAATAATTGGATTATTAAATATTTAAAAAACTATGAAGTAATTATTATTATATATATATCATATTAAAAAAAAAAAAAGGAAAATGATTTAATAATGACGGATGTAGACTTAATTAATAAAGTAATTATATTAACAGTATTATTCATTATTTTCGGAGTATTTCTTATTTTTGATGTTTTTAAAAGGAACGAAAGATATCGATACTTAGCTTATATAGTAGCACTTCTTCCAGTTAATTATATGTGGGCGGTAAAATTAGATCCTGTTGATATGACAATTGTTATCTCTTATATCGTATTATTTAGTTTATGGATTCTATGTTTATTGAGAGATATTATACTAGTATATCGAAAAACTAAAGATTATAATGATATTTTCTTGTTTTTTATGATGGCAGTTATTTTACAATTCATAGTTGCAGGGATTATACCATATATAGATACAAGTTTGCAGGATTTAGGAGCAACTTCTGAACCACTTCTTGATATTTTTTACCTTCCAGATATTTTTGCATCTGAAGTAGATCCATATTTGGCTTTAGCATTTAAAGTATTAATGACTTTCATTATTATTTTGATCATGGGACCAATTCTTTTGGACATTAAAGGAGAAGCTATAGCATTTCCAGTTTTATTGATTATTGTAGCGATATTTCTTATTCCATTTATAATATTAAGTTATATTTGGCTTCCAGAGGCATGGGGGGTTCTAGTATTGCTATTTTCAGTAGTACTTTTTATTCTTCTATTAATAATAACAAGAAGCGGGAAAGAAATAAAATAATAAATAATAATTTTTTTTTTTCCAACCTTTATTTTTTAACCTATTATTTTTATATTTGATTTCATAATAAAGAATAGAGAATCTAATTTTCTTAAAAATAATATTTATGATAATGTCATGGCAAAAAAAAATCTTGATTCAGAAAGAAATTCAGATAAATTGGAATCCAAATCTAAAGAGTTTATACTTGATGATATACCAGGAATAGGAGATGTAACATTAAAAAAACTTAAAGATGCAGGAATCTTATCTATTCGTGCATTAGCTATATATCCTCAATTAAAATTAATGGAAGACACAGGTCTTGGGGAAAAAACTTCTATTAAACTCATTAAATCTGCTCAAGATATAGAAAAAATGGGTTTTGAATCTGCCGAATTGATTTGGGAGAAAAGAAGAAAAATTAAAAAATTAACGACTGGAAGTAATAGTTTGGATGAGTTATTAGGAGGGGGAATAGAACCAGGAGCCGTAACAGAATTGTTTGGTGAATATCGAACAGGGAAAACACAATTAGCACACCAACTTTGTGTTAATGTACAATTATCTTATGAATTAGGGGGTCTTGAAGGAAATGCTTTATATATAGATTCAGAAGGAACATTTAGACCTGAAAGAATAATAAATATGGCTGAAGCTAGGGACTTAGATTATAATAAAATACTTAAAAATATTATAATAGGGCGTGCTTATAATAGTGATCATCAAATACTTCTTTCAAAAGAAGCTTCAAGAATGGTAAAAGAAAAAAATATAAAACTTATTGTTGTGGATTCAATTATTTCTCACTTTCGAAGTGAATATATTGGAAGAGGTACTCTTTCAACAAGGCAACAAGTTTTAAATAGTCATATTCATGATTTACTTAGATTAAGTGAAACTTATGATGAATTAGCTGTTCTTATTACAAATCAAGTTTCTTCAAAGCCAGATGTCTTCTACGGTAATCCAATCACACATACAGGAGGTAATATTATTGCTCATGGTGCTACTATAAGAGTTTATTTGAGAAAAGGAAAAGGAGAACAAAGAGTCGCAAAAGTGGTTGATGCACCCCATTTACCTGAAGCTGATGCTGTCTTTTCAATTTGTGATGAAGGGATAAAAGATTAAATAACTGACATCTATTAAAAGAATCTAAAAACATAAAAAAAATCAAATTAATTAAAAATAAGTATAGTTCAATATTCAAATTTCACATCTACTTCTATACCTTCCCGTATAGCTTGAGTGACTACACAATAATCTTCAAAAAATTTCCTACATTGTTCTGCTCTTTTTTTCATTTCTGGAGAATCTAATTTTGGTTTAATATTTACATCTATTTTTTTCACACGCCAATATCCTTTCTCATTTCTTTCTATAATCACTTCAGCGTTTGTCTCAAGATTCTCTATATTAAAATTCTTTTTTTTCATACAAAAAATAAAACTTGCAGATAAACATCCAATTGTAGCCATCCCCAACATACGAGAGGGATTAGGTCCCCACATTTCAGCTTCATTTTCATGAACTTCATCAATATAACAATCTTTTATATTCATTTCCCCTAACTCACATTTAAAAATCATTTCTTTTTCTAATGAAATTCCAACATGAGTTGAAATTTTATCTATTTCTGACATTTTACTCTATTATTTTGTTTTTATATATACAGTCTTTAATACCATTTAAAATATAATAAATGTTAGATATCCTAAAAAAAAAAGAAATAAATTTCTCATTCTAATTTTGGGATTTTTAGCTAGAATTTATTATATAAACATAAAGATTTTTAATTTAAACGGTAAGATTTGAATATTTAATCTAATTTTTCTCAATTTTCAATAAATGATAATGTCTTAAAATGTGGAATAATAATCCAAGAAAATAAAAAATTATAATGTAGAGATAATTATAAGCAAAATTAATGATAGAAATTACCATTAAAATAAATAATAATATTTCAATTGTTTGAATTATTTTATTTTTATAATATTTAAAATCGAAAAATGATGTTGGATTTTTATATTCAGTTAATATCTTTTCTAGATTCCTTAGGTCCTCTTTAGATATAAGAAATCGAAATCCGATATTTTTATGGTTAAAATAAAAAAAATTTGTCCCCCAATCAAGAGTATCAATTATGATGTGTAATAAATATGAGATTCCACTAATAATTAATGCAATCCATAAAGTGAAAGTACCAATTATGATAATAATTAAACTAGGAATAATTGAATGAGAAATAAGATTTCTATGGTTTCTATCTAATGCAAATTTTTTCAAGAAAATATCTAAATCACATACAGTAGAAAAGATTACAATCAACCAAAATTCTATAGTGTTTAAATAAAAAAAGGAACAGGCTATTGAAGCTAAAATAACTCCAATCGCGTAATGACAATTAATATGAATTATAATCAACTCCTTTTAAATAAAAATTTTTAATGTTCAATAAACGATAATATCAAGAAGATTCACCTTATTTTAATTCCTTTTTTTTTGAATTTAATGATGGTGTAAATAAAATCATATCTATCAATAAAAAATAGAGAGGAATTTGTATTAAGTCTAATATTGTTCATTTGTTTTTCTGCAATTCTCTAATCTTTCTATCTTGGTCATTTACTGTTATTTTTAATTTATTAATTTTCTCTTGCAACTCATCTATTAATTCTTTCATTGGACCTGGAGTTTCCTTAGTTAATAATTTATTTGTTTCCTTTAATTCATTAATTATTATATCATTTTCTTCTATTTTTTTCCTAAGATCCTCAATTTTATTTTTATTGATTATATTTTGTAATTCTGAGATCCTTTCTCTAAACTCTTTATTTTCTATTCTTAGAGTATTTAGTTCCTCTAAGTCTACTTTGTCTGCTGTGTCTATTTTGCTAATGCTGCTTTGTAATTTTTGGTTTTCTGCTTGTAAATGCTCTGCCATTTTTTTATATCTATTTAGATCTGATTGCAGATCCTGACATAAGACTTCTAATGGACTTGAAGGACCACCAGAAGATTTTGGGCTTGCTATAGGTTTTTCTTGACTTTTATCCATTGCATTTAATTTATTATTTAATTTTTCTATTTCAGCTTTTCTTTTTGATAGTTCAAATTGAAGATCCTCTATTAAAGATTTATTAACTCCCGTTGATATGGCTCCCGATGATCCCAAATTATTTCTTTTAGATTTTAATTCAAAAATTTCAGAATCTTTATTCTTTATTTGAGTAATTTTTAAGGAAATCTCTTCTTCTTTTTGTTTTAATAACCATTCAAGATTCTCATTTTTCTTTTTAGAATCATTTATAATCTGTTCTTTTTCTGATTTTAATTTGTCTCGCTCATCAACAACGTTCTTTAAGTAATTTTCAGAATTTTTAATTAATTCAATATTATCATTTATCTTATTCCTTAATTTTTCATTTTCATCTTTTATTTTTTCAAGTTGATTTAAAGCCTCTCCTATAGCAGAAGGTCGCTCTAAATCTGAGGCCGTTTTTTTTCTCCAAAGACTTAAGAAATCTTCTGAATTATTTTTTTCATTTGACATATTTTTTAAATTTCCTATATTTCATTTTAATTTATTATTTATTCAATTTTATCTCATCACAAAGAAATTACTCCCGAAAAATATCCTACACAATATCCAAATCCTCCTTTATCAACGCTTGTGTAATACTTTAATAATTTTCCACTTGTTGCATTTAATATTTTACAAGTAAGTAATAACGTGGTTATTGTTTGCGGTCCACAAACAGTAAGATTAGATGCAATATTCATTAGTTTTTCAGCATTTAATTCTTCAAAAGCATTTATAACATCCTTATCTCTCGATTTAAATTTTTCTAATTTCTTGAGATTAAGTACTTCCTCATGTTGCATATCTGATGAGGCTACAATGACAACATCTTTATTATAAGAATTGATTGATTCAGATAAATCAGAAGCAACTTCTTCACAGAGTTTATAATTATGATATGTTTTATATCCAAGTTTTATAGGTACGATTTTTAAATTACTCTCTTTCATACAATACTTTATAAATGGTAATTGAATTTCAATATTATGTTCTGCCTCATAATCTCCTGTAAATGCTGAATTATCTAGTTGGATTATTTCACTTTTATTTAGAATTACTTGTACCAATTCATCATCAACTTCTAAATTTCCTAATGGTGTTTCCCATTCCCCTTTTTCAAATATTGCGATATCATTATATCTATTATGTATATTACCTAGAATAACAATTGTATCTGGAATTCTTTCTTTAAACAAATTTAAATAGGTGTGTGCTGCACAATAACCAGAGAATCTTATACCTGCATGTGGACATAATCCTCCAATAATAGTTCTTTTTTCTAGATTTTGAGTATGTGGTTCCTCACCAGGCCCAAATTTATCATCAGTAAATAAATTATTCATTTCCTTTAATAGTGCATTTTCTGTTCCTGGATACCATGAGCCAGCGTGAGTCATTTTACGTATTATATCTCATCACTCTTATTGTATAATTCAGAATAACATGATTAATTAATATATTAAGTATCTAAAAATAAAGATGTTATTATATTCTCCATACTAAAAGTAACGATAAGATAGTATTTATAATTTTAAATCTTCTTAATGTTTACATATTTTATTAAATAAAAAGAATTGTTATATAATTATAGTATAACAATCTTCTGATAAGACCATTAAAATGAGAAATAAAATACTCATCTTATTTTAAATAATACTATTAATTATATTACAGTAGATTATTTGTGGTATCAGTCCGAATACCTCTATCCCATCCATAGAAGTGGTTTTTGTGAATGCTTTTTTCATATATATTTACTACATGAGCTTCTTTCTTTACAAGGATTGTTATTTTTTGCCCGCTAACAATGATAACTCATTAGAGTAATGTTGAGTGAAAGTAGGTTTGGTGTTTCATCAGATCTATTCTATAACATTAAAGCTTATAAAGATATTAAGATCGAATAAATATGATTATTTATTAATAAAATGATTATTATGGTATGATAGTTTACTGAAAAGGTAAAACTAATCATTATTATGAGGTCATAATATCAATTGATCTAATTCTTGGTAAAGATCTCTAATTTTCTTTTCTATAATAAAAGAAATTGAAAGTTAAGTTATTAAATAATTATTTAAGATTTTTTTAAATATTATTTCTTATATCATCAAGATTTAAAGTTCCATTTATTATTTAATAATTTTTCAAATTTATATTAAGGAGGATTAAAATCATAGTAGCAGATATAGGGATAATAGGTCTGGGTATTATGGGTGAGTCTTTAGCATTAAATATCGAAAGTAGAGGATATAAAGTTGCAGTTTTCAATAGAACAACCGAAAAAATAACTAAATTTATCAATGGAAGAGGAAAAGGTAAAAACTTTATTGGATGTTATAGTATAGAAAACCTATTAAATCAATTGAAAAAACCTAGAAAGGTTATGATAATGGTTGAGGCAGGATTTGCTATTGATTCAATAATTACAAAAATGCTGCCAATCTTAAATAAAGGTGATGTTATAATTGATGGAGGAAATTCTAACTATAAAGATACAATTAGAAGAACGAAATTTATTGAAGAAAAAGGTCTATTTTTTATCGGAACAGGCATTTCAGGTGGGGAAAAAGGAGCTTTAAGAGGAGCTTGTATTATGATTGGAGGCTCTAAAAAAGCTTGGACCCTTGTTAAAAAAATATTTCAAGATATTAGTGCTAAAATTAATGATATTACTCCTTGTTGTGATTGGATAGGTGAAAATGGAGCAGGACATTTTGTCAAAATGGTACATAATGGAATTGAATATGGAGATATGCAAATAATATCTGAAGCTTTTCATATTATGAAAAATATTATTGGTTTAAATTATAATGAGATGCATTTATTATTTAAAAAATGGAATAATGAGGAATTAAAAAGTTATTTAATTGAAATCACTTCAAAAATATTGACTTTCAAGGATAATGATGGAGAATATTTATTAAATAAAATACTTGATATAGCAGGACAAAAAGGAACGGGAAAATGGACCGTTATAAACGCTTTAAATTTAGGAATCCCATTACCATTAATAGCAGAAAGTGTATTTGCCAGAAATCTTTCAAACTATAAGAAAGAGCGAGTTCAGGCAAGTAAAGTGCTAAAAGGGCCTGATATAAACATAGAAATAGAAAAAGACGTTTATATTGATGATTTAAAAAAGGCAGTTTATATGGCTAAAATTATTTCCTATGCACAAGGATTCGCCTTAATGAAGGAAGCAAGTAAGAAATATAATTGGAACCTGGATTTTGGTAATATTGCTTCAATATGGCGAAATGGTTGCATTATTAGAAGTAGTTTTTTAATTAAAGTTAAAGAAGCTTATGATAAGAATCCAAAATTACCTAACCTCTTACTAGATCCATTTTTTAAAGAAATAGTTATTAAAAATCAATCAGGTTTAAGAAAAATAATAAGTATTGCTATCCTTCTTGGTATACCTATTCCAGCAATCTCTAGTGCTTTAAGTTATTATGATGGATATCGTACAGAAAATCTTCCCGCAAATTTATTACAGGCTCAGAGAGATTATTTTGGAGCTCATAAATATAAAAGAATTGATAGAGCAGAAGACAATTATTTTCATACTGATTGGACAGGTAAAGATTATAATGAATAATCTAATTTATCTAAACTTAATCATAATATATTTTTATTGTATTTTCTGTGATAAAATATATAAAAAAGGTTGATTACTTCTATGATCTATGTTATTATGGGTGTATGTGGCTCTGGTAAAACAACAATAGGTAGAGCCTTATCAAAAACATTGAAAATTCCTTTTATTGAGGGTGATGATTATCATTCTAAATCTAATATTGAGAAAATGGGTAATAGTATTCCGCTAGAGGATATTGATAGAATACCTTGGTTAGAAATATTATCAGAAAAGTTGAATCTCTGTAATAAAGAAGGAGATATAATTTTAGCATGTTCTTCTCTGAAAGAATCATATAGACAAATATTAAATAAAAATAGGAATTGTTTATTTATTTTTTTGAATGGTGAGAAAAATCTAATCTTAGAAAGAATACAAAAAAGGAAAAATCATTTTATGCCTGAAAGCTTATTAGAAAGCCAATTCATAGCACTTGAAGTACCTGATTATGCAATTGAAGTTTCAATTGATCAAACAGTTAAAAAAATCGTTTTTTTTATAATAAATAAAATAAAAAATGAAAGTGAATAATAATTATTTTCTACTTTAAAAGATTTAATAAATTATTAATGATTGATACTAAATAATGAATATGGAAAAAGAGACACAAGAAAAAATCTCTCTTGAAGATTTAGACGAAAAAGATATTCCAGAGCAAATACCAACTAAATTGATCAATTCACGAGTCATCGTTTTTAATCCTCTCTATGCCTCATATCTATATACTAAGGAAAAGTTTTTTGGTGCTCCACTAGGAATAAGCAAACCTCGTTTAGAATACTTTTCTAAACCCTCTGAATTATCTTTAATAGAAGCATATTATCTACTTAATAAAGGTAGAATCTCTATTTATGATGTGAAAGAAAAAGTTGAGCTTGATATAAAGGACTTTTATAAAAAAGTAAAACAAATTCATAATAAATTCGAAGAAAAATACATAATATATAATGATTTGAGAGATAAAGGATATATTCCAAGACCAGGTTTAAAATTTGGAGCAGATTTTGTAGTTTATAAGAAAGGACCTGGATTAGAACACTCCCCTTTTATTGTACATGTCTTACCTCATGATTCAAAAATAGGGGCAATAGATATGGTACGAGCTGGTAGATTAGCTACATCAGTTAGAAAGAAATTTGTAATAGCAAATCCTACCACAATCAGTTACTATTTTTTTGAATGGTTTAAACCATAAATCTTCTAATATTCTATTAGGTATTGGAAATTTCTATGATAATACAATAAATTGTTGAAATATTAAAGAAGGAATTTGATATTTTTGTTTAAATAATTATTTTAAAAAAGATTTTAAAAAGTGTTATTGATAAAGAATCACTCTAATTTCATCAGCGATATCATGTACTCTATCAGCGAGTTCTTCTAATACCTTAATGCTATCTCTAATTCTAAATAGAGTTCTTATATCTATGTTTTGATTATCATAAAGATAATTTAAGAATTCTCTAAAGATTTTATCTATATCATTTTCAAATTCATGTATTGATATTGTATTTTTAAATACTTCTTGTGGACTATCTCTTAAATTTTTTATTGCTAACTTTAACACATCAGTCATTTTTAATATATGATTAATGAGTCTATGATATCGATTTTTAATATTATCATTTATTTCATTTGTTGGATCTATTTTTGAAATAATATCTGTAAATTCTAAAGCAGAGTTGATAGTATTATCCATACCTAATATTAAAGCCATATAATTACCTAATCCTTGTGCTTGAACTTCAGAATAATCTTTTATCAATCTTATTTTTATATCGTCAGCATCTTCTTCTAAAATTTGCATTTTGTTTCTTTTTTTTTCTAAATGGGTATTCTTTGACTCATTCCCTTCTTGCCAAGTATTATAATAAACACCCATATCACTCATCACAGAATATATAATTCTGGAGTGCTCAATCATTAATGAAAGAATTTGATTCTTAATTTTTTGCATATCTCTCTCAATTAAATAAATTATTAACTTTTAATATTATATATTAATTGAACTATAAAAATAATAGTTTTTAGAATAAATTATATATTAAATATATGATTATTATTTAAAAGACTAATTGTTTAACATATTTATTGATAAGAATATTGTCAAAATGGAAAATCTATATAAAAATTACTGATCTTGGAGCAATTTCTAGAAGATATTTTGTCAATAATTTTTACGATGGTATGTTAACTATTATTGGTGTTATTCTTGGATCTTTTATATTGTTTTTAAATGGGGATGATATAATATCTGAATTAATAATAATCCCTGGCTTAAGTACATCTATTACAATGTTTATCTCTGGTTTCTCTGGTTCATTTCTTTCTGAAAAAGCCGAGCAAAATAAAATTAAGAAAGAAATAAGAAAAGCGATGGGTGAATTTGAGGAAAAAGGAAAAGATTTAAAACCTAAAGAAACAAATGAGGAAGAGTTAAAGAAAGCAATGTTAATGCCAATCCATCTTAAGAAAACTGATGTAAAAAAAAAAAAAAAAAAAAATATTAAAACATTTTAAAATATTAAAAAATAAAATAATTAAAAAAAAAATAAACAAAATATTAATATTTAAATAAACAAATTTTAATTCAAAAAAATATTAATAAAAATTATTTAAAAAAAAAAAAAAAAAAAAAAGATTAAAACATTACATGCAAAAGCTGAATCTTTTGCAGGTATTATTGTATCATTAGTTAATGGGGGAGCTCCTTTTCTAGGAGGATTAATCCCTCTTATTCCTTTCTTTTTCATTTCAATTCCAAATATAATGATATTTATTGCATCTTTTATCATTACAGGAGTTTTTATTATTTTATTGGGGATATTCTTAGGGATGATTTCAAAAAGCTCTATAATAAAATATATTATTCAAATGGCAGGAGCTTTCCTTATGACATTAGTTTTAACGAGTATATTATTACAATTAGTTGAAACATTATAAACTGTTTGATATTATTTTAATTTTCTTTATTTTTTTAAAAATAGATTTAAATATGCTTTTTTCTTTTTAATGAATATTAAATTTATAAATCGTAAAGTGATTAAAGATGAAACTAATTGAAATCGAGGGTATTGGTAAAGAATATGCTAAAACATTAGAAAAAGAAGGTATATTTGAAGTAGAAGATCTAACTTCACTTTCTTGGAACACAATGAAGGAACTTGCCGCTAAGACTAAGATTTCACCAAAGTTATTAGATAAATGGCAGGAACATGCAGACCTAATTTCACTTAAAGGAGTAGGTCCAGAATATGCTGAGGTTTTTAATGAAATAGGAATTGATTCTGTTAAAGAACTAGCTTATCGTAATCCAAAACAAACTTTGGAAAAAATTAAAGAATTAGATAAAAAAAAACCAGATATTGTGAGAAAACTTCCAACTGAAAAAAATATCGAGGAATGGATTGAAGCTGCTAAGAATAAATATGACATTAAATCTGAAAAAGAAGGCCCAGGTATGGATATTATTAATATTGAAGGAATTGGCAACAAATATACAAAAAAGTTAGAATCAGCCGGAATTAAAAAATGTGAAAATTTATTATCTATGACAAAGGAAGAGATAGAAGAAACAGCAAAAAAAACAGGTATTTCAGCTAAATTACTTGATAAATGGCAAGAACATGCCGATTTAATGAGAATTAAAGGAGTAGGTCCAGAATATGCTGATGCTTTAAATCAAATTGGTATTGATTCAGTAAAAGAATTTGCCCAAAGAAATCCTAATAATACATTAGAAAAACTCAAGAAATTAGATGAAGAAAAACCAGATATAATCAGAAGGGTACCTCTATTAGAAGATCTAGAAGATTGGATACAACAAGCAAAAGAATTGAAATAATATAAAATTATTAACTAAAATTAATTTATTTTTTTATTTTTATTTTTAAACATATTTTTTAAATTAGATGATATATTTAATTTGGACCAGAATTAAAAAAAAGATTTTAACTTAAATAATCATACTTTATGAACAAAAGTTTTTTTCCTTACTATTATTCTAAAAAATGAATATGTATGTTATTGGAATTGATATTGGCTCTTTAGCTACTAAAATTGTATTATTAGATGAAGCATATCAAATTATAGATTGGAGATTAAGCCGATCTACTTATGATTTTAAAAGGGTGGGCTTTAATTTATTTAAGGATATTTTGGATCAAAATAAACTTAGTCGTTCTGATGTTTTTATCATGAGTACCGGGTATGGTAGGAACTCAATTGATTTTATGGATGATAGAATAACTGAAATCACAGCACATGCAAGAGGTGCGAAATATTTCTTTCCTCAAGCAAATTCTGTAATTGATATTGGTGGACAAGATAGTAAAGCAATTGTTATGTCTTTAAAAACAGGTAAAGTTATAGATTTTCAAATGAATGATAAATGTGCTGCAGGTACAGGAAGATTTTTAGAAGTAATGTCTCATGCATTAGAAATACCAATTGATAGCTTTGGGGAGCTTGCATTACGCTCAGGAAGTCCTGCAGCAATAAGCTCAACATGTACGGTATTTGCTGAGAGCGAGGTAATCAGTCTTTTTGCGAGAGGAATAATTAAAGAAGATATAGCCGCCGGAATCCATAAATCTATTTCTAAAAGAGTAGCTAGTATGGCAAAACGTATAGGTGTTGAACCTCAATTAGTCTTTTGTGGAGGAGTTGCAAAAAATATAGGGGTAAAAAAATACTTAGAAATAGAATTAGGATTTGACATAGTATGTCCAGAAAATCCCCAGTTAACAGGAGCAATAGGAGCAGCTTTAATTGCTTTGGATAAAAATCAAAGATAAAATATAATTTAAATTATGAGCATTTTATATTAAATTATAAAAAATCATAACTTATTTATTAAACCGATATATTTTTTCAATAATATACTCTTATTCTTGAGTATTATTATTTTATTTTTATATTTAATATGAATTCATTAGATTTATTATCTGATTATAGAGAATTTCTTGAAAATAAGAAATCGGATGGAAAAAAAGTTATTGGTTTTTTAGCTCATGATAATATCCCTGAGGAACTTCTCGATGCTGCTGGATTTATTCCCTTAAGAATGATTTTTGCAGGAAATGATGAATTAATGAATTCTAGTCATGAATTTTTACCTCCCTCTACATGTAGTTTTGCTCAGAGTTGCTTAGGTTTATTTTCTACTAAGCCTAAAACGCATAGATTTTTAGATAAGTTAGATTATATTTTATTATCAAATCATTGTGTAACTGATATATGTGTTTCTGAACTTATTTCTGATAATTTTAATCTAAAAAGAGTAAATTTTTATGTATCTTATACTAGAAATTTAAATTCTTTTAAATATTATGAATTAGAATTAGAAAATTTAAGAAAAAATCTTGAGATTATCACTAACGAGAAGATTTCTGATGGAAAAATAAAAGAAAGCATTATTAAATATAATAAATTTAAAAAAACTCTTTCTATTGTTAATGATTTAAATATTAAAGGTTCAGTAAAATTAGAAGTCTTTCAGAAAGCTATTTTATTTGGACCTGAAATACAACCAGAAATTGATAGATTTATTGAACAAAATAAAAATAAGACCAATTCTGAAGTTGATAATGTTAAAAATATTTTTTTTACAGGATGTTCTATTTTTATTGGAGATTATTTAATTGATTTAATTGAAGAAAGTGGTGGTAATATTATATTTTTTGATACTTGGATTGGATATAATTACTATTCGCAAATATTTACAGAAAAGACATTAAGTTCCATAAATAATCCCATAAAACTTCTTAAGAATAGGTTTGAAAATAACATATATGGAGATCACACAATACCGAATTTTCTTGAAAATAAAATTAAATTTATCAGGAATTTTTCAAATAATTTTCAGGAGAATTATCATAAAAAAATCTCTATTATAAATCATATCATAAAATTTTGTGATCATTTTAGCCTTTTTCAAGCAAATCTTAAGAAACAATTACAAGAAGAAGGGATACAAGTTTTAAATTTGGAGAGAGATTATTCTCGTTCAAATAGAGGACAACTCTCAACAAGAATAGAAGCATTTATGGAGATGATTTAAGATAAGTTTATTTACTGATGATATTGTAACATTTAAATCTGTATTACGACTAGCATATAATTTTCTGGCAGGAAGGGATTATTTAAAGAAAAAAAAGTTTAAAGAAAGAAAAAAACTAATATCCGTTGCATTACCTTTCTCAGATCTTATATTTGCATCTGGAGCTATTCCTGTTTTCCCTATTAGAATGGAAAGGTTTAAAATACATACATATCTCTCTGCTTTAGGTTCTGCTTCAAATCTTATTGGATGGAACTTAACTTCAAAATTATTAAGTTTTGCAAGGCAATTTGATGTTTTTAAAATATTAGATAATGTTCTAAATGATGTTATTCATACTATTAATGATAAATATAATGAACTTTATGAATTAGGTATTGAAAATGGTATTTCTAGCGATTTTTGTTATGGTATAACAAATCTTACAGGTATGTTTATTTCAAAGGGTAAAAATGTTGATGCTAATATCAATTTTACAATAAGATGTAGCGCATGGAATAAGTATTCTGAATCTTTAAACTTAATAATTCCTAAAGCTAAACAAATATTGATTGATATACCCCCGAGAAATATAGGAAATGCACTAGAACTATTAACAAATAATATTTCAAATGCTATAACACAATTAGAAGAACTAACAGGCAATTTAATAACAGATAACAGTTTAAAAAAACAATTTCGTATTGCTAATCAAATAAAAAGATATTATAAGACAATTTTACATGAACATAGCATTGCTGATTTTTATCCATGCAATCCTGCAACGTTTGCAGAGATTTTAGTCTTATTAGGATTTAGTTTTCAAGATTATAATTCAAATTCACAGAGATATCTTGATAATATTAGTCATTTGATTAATGAAATTAGACAAAGAAAAAAAAATGGCATTGGAATGGATGTTTCTAAAATGCCAAAAATTTTAGTAACACCTATGTTTGGAGGATGGGAACCAGAAACACATGAAATACTATATAAATTAGGGGCTAGAACAATATATGCTGATTGGAAAATATTTAAACTATTAGAAGAAATTCCAATTTCTAAAAATTCAAACCCAATTGAAAATTATGCGAAATTTTTATTAGAAATGACAGAACATGGAGTTGGATATGATCAAAATGCATTAACAGATAATTATATTAAATCCGCAAAAGAGTTAAAAGTTGATGGAATTATATTTAACCAAGTTTTTGGATGCCATAGTATAGCTAATTGTTATACAATATTACGGAAGAAAATTAAAAGAAAGCTTGATATACCCACAACTGTAATCAATTTCCGTAAAATAGGTGAAAATATAGAACAAATCCAAACAAGATTAGGTGCTTTCATGGAAATCTTTAGTTAAGCTTATAAAAGTTATTATAAATTATTATTGTTTTATTCAATCAAAAGAAAATATATTAGATATATATTTGAATAAATTTATAGTAATTTAACAAATATTTAAATAGATAATAGGTAATTTTTATATTACTGGTTTGGTCAATTTAGTCACATAATAAATTTTTAATTTTCTCTAAATAATATTAGATTTAAATTAAATTAGTCTTATTTGTATAAACTTTATAAGGAAAGTGTTGTATATTTGAAGAGTTTTGAACTAGATGAGGAATCTGACGTTAAAATTAAAGTAAAAATAATCTGTCCATTATGTAAAAAGGAAAAAGAACTTTTTATTCCTTTGAATTCAATTAAAACAAGCAAAACTTTAACCACTGTAAGTATTCCACCTGGTTTTTGTTGTGAACATCATTTTCAAGTTTATCTTGATAAAAACTTTCATATTAGAGGATATCAAAAAGTAGATATATTATTAGATGAGATCAAATTAATTGATGGTTTAGATTTTGATGATTCAAAAGTATCATTACTTGATGAAAAAGAGATCAAATTAATAAAAAATTTATTTCCAACTATCGTCTATGTTTATATTTTTAAAGCTATATTATTAAAAAAAAAAATAATTGTTATTAGTGAAGAATTAGATAATTTGGATATTAAACTTCTGGATAACTTTCTTGATATTATTACCCATAATCTTTTTAATTATAATGTTAAAATTATAAATGATAAATCTTTTGAACTCAATAAATTAATGGAGGAAACAATCTTAATTCAAGATTTAAAAATAAAGGGGATAAAGAATTTTGGTAAAAATATCAAAGTAATTAATAGTATAATTGCTGAATTTTATGAAAAAAAGGAAAATACATTACCACGATTGAAAAAAAGATTTAAATTACTGTATAATGAAGTTAATTTTATTATTGATAACTTTTCTAAAAAAGAAGAGAGTGTCAATAAAATGGAAATTAAAGATTTATTGGAAAAGAAATATTTAAAGAATTTTAATAAGGATTATTTTGAATTTCTATTAGATATCATTAAAAATTACTATAATATCGAAATAAATATGTATTCAGATATAATGGGTGCTATTTGAACTACCACACCCTAAAGAGTTCTTCAATAGTTCTAAAAAATAACGAAATTTGAATAATTTTAATATAATTCCTCCTATCTCTCTTAAATTTTCTATATCTATGTTTCAACTACAATTTCTTCATATCCATATACTAAATTAAAGATTTTTCATTCTCTATGGTTTTAAAAAGAATTTTCTATTTCTTATAAATAAAATCATAAAAAAGGAGTATTATAAAAGAGAATAAGAAGATATAAAAAATAAAAAAGATTGATAACTAGAATAGAAATTGGTGATTTTTCTAAGAATTGCTCGATTTTTATAAATAGTTATAAGGTTATAGAATACTTCCAGTAATAAAATGGATATATATTATTAAATCCAATTTTATATTGATTTAAGATAATTAATAATACAAAACTATGATCCCTTAAGAACCAAAGAAATCACTTGGTTTTAATAAATGAGGCTCTTCTTCTTCTTTTTCTCTCTTCTTTTTCTCTGCTTCATTAGGATCAACCCATTGAGATTCTTCAGTCTTAGCGCTAGTAGTACCTGGTGCTTTTAAGCCAGGTGGTTTGAGAGTAGTGGTTATTTGTTCGGGTTGTTGCCCTACATATACTTCTTGGGTAGGCATTTGTGTATATTGAACATTTAATCCTTTCAATAGTTTAAGTTCACTTAAGACCTTTTCAAGATTCATAGATTGAACACTCTTATTCATAGTATCCATTATTTCTCGAAGAGAATTAGATGTTTCTCTTAATCCTTTAGGATTGATACCTGTCAATAAAGAATCTAGATTTGCATTAATATTCTCATTTAATTCTTTTAATGATTCTAATACCGTTTTCCAATGTTTATTCATCTGGGATTCGATAGCACTAATCATTTTTATCGTTTGATTCATAAAGTCGACGTGAGCTTCATATCTTTCTTCATCTTTAGCTCTTAACTCAGAGATCAACATTATAAGTTTTTTTAATCCTTCTTTATCTTCACTCATAACAATCTTAGATTTTTATTTTAATATCTTTATTATTATAATAAAGCATGATAAATTTAAACTTTAAGAAAAATACATCTATTTTTACCCAACCCAAAACTAAATAACGACTACATTAAAAATAATTGAGATTAGGTATCAATATTTTATACTTCCGTTTCTCATATTTATTTGTATTTTTTTATATTATGAAATTGCGGTTAACACATTCTATATAATCTTTAAATAATATTTAAATACAGAATAATTAATTATATTTTCAAAAAAGTCCTATATTTTCTTAAGTGAAAATATTTATTTTAAAAAAAAATGAATTGATAACCTATGGATGGAAATATATTTGAAGAAGAATTAGATACGCTTAAAACCGTTTTAGCAAGATGTCCTGTATGTAAAAAAACCATCACTTTTAATGTGAAAAAGGAAATTATTGAGAAAACTAAGCAAGATCCTGTACCAGTTATAATTGAACACTGTGAAAGTTCTTTACTTGTACATATTGATAAATATTTTAAAGTTAGAGGAATCCATATTGTGCCTAATTTAGTAAAAATGGAAAAAAAGGAAAATATTGATTATAATGAAGATAGCAAAAATAACATAACTTCCAAAATTCTCAGTGAAGAGGAAATTAATAATTTACCAAGAGAAGAAAAAATTATTTATTCTTACAATTTAGGTCCTGAGTTCATTAAAAGTCAGAAAATACCAGATATAAGAGAAAAATTTATTATAATGTTTGTTTCAAAAGAGGTAGAGGTTAGTTTAAATAGAATATTAAATAGATTACCTATCTTAGAAAAAGCGTTAAATAAGAAGGTTAATTCAGAAAAAGTAATAGATATTTTAGATAAATATGTGAAAAAGGGATTTATTAAGAAAGAAATAATTGGTGAATTATGAAATGAAATTCTTTAATAAAAATAAATTTACATCAGAAAAAAATATTCTCAATAAAATGATGATTGGTTTAGGATATGGATTGATAAAAACTAAAGATATTTTACTAAATCTCGACATGGGTATTGATACACAAGATGCAATGGATGTTCTAAGCATTTGGATTGGAAGGGAAATCATGAAAGAAATGTTAGATAATAAAGTTGTTAGGATTAATGATTCTGATAGAAAAATAATTAATGAACTAATGAATACAATTAACTTAGCAAAAGAATTAGACTTAGATATAGAGGGAAAAGATATTAAAATTGTCGTTCAAAAATGTATGATCTGTCCAAAACGTATTGGGGGTTATGATCTAGAAGGAAATACTGCTTGCCCAGTAGGAGGAATATTAACAGGTGCGATTTCCTATATAAGGGGAATTGATCCAACTATTACTAAAAAACGATTACAAACAGCAGAAATATGTCATATTGAAATGGATTTAGGATAGTAATTATTTCCTTTTTTAAGATATTTACCTCATTTTAGAATCATCTATGTAATAATAAAGATTTGTTATTTTACATCCTCCTTTATTTTAAGATTTTACAATCTTTTTAATCCCCTTTACGAAGATTATCAACAGTTTTATTTTCAATTAAAAAATTAGTAAATTTTACCATTGCGCCCTTACCTATTGGAGATTGCGCCTCTAATCCCACTTTTATATTATTGGGTAGTTTTAATCGAAAAAACCGGACCATATGCCAATTATCTATATTATTTGAATAAAAAAGATAAAAAGAATCATTTTTTCGAATAATTTTTAAATATATATATTCCATATCTAATTCTATACCATTAGCATCATCAGATACATCATTAGTAGCTACACTTACAATTGTAGGAATCTCCAAATCTGTGTTTTCATAACATAATTTTATCCAAGATTTTTCATTATTATAGATCATTAAACCTTCACCATTATATATTGAAGAATATTGAGGTTTAACTCTCACCCTTGCTATAAAATCACCATTTACATATTTATAAAATAAAGGAGCCGTCGAAATTCCATTATTTGTGCTAGGGTCTTGAAAAAAGTCTGTATTATCTGAAGCAAATATTTCTATAACGCCTTCAGAAAAAAAATTCCAATTAATTGGTTTGATTATCCATTTAAATTCACCTTGATTATCCCTTGATAAATTTTGAAGTAAGTTCATTTTGTCCACCTATTAATTTCATTTAAGAATAAAAAAAGACATCTTTAATTAATTTATCTTGTAGATATTTCAAGAATTATTAGTTATTCTAATCTATTGTATCTAAAAAATTAAAGAAAGAAGTTTATAAAAGAAATTATATATTTTTAATTAAGGTTTCTGTCGGTTGAGATAATAAAAGAGATTCTTTATTAGGAATAACATTTTCTAAATTAAGATCGTGAGGTAAACCCCTTTTCATGAGGGTTTTCAACTCCTCTGAAATAACTCTGTGTGAAATTCCCTGAGAATGTAGCATTTCTACTCCATTCCTAACTACATTTTTTGCAAGTCTAAAAATATTATTAAACATCCAATTAAATTTTCCAAATGGATTTAAAAATCTCTTTCCTTGTGTTTTCAACCAATGTCTATCTAGGTAAGTAGATGCATAAGCTTCACCTACCAAACGATACATTTCTATATTGGTTAATTCGGGAGTTCGCATCATTGGGTGAAATAAATCATAATGTTTATAATTCTTACTAGTAATCATTTTAGCATCTTTCATTTCCTGATAAAATTCTGTACCAGGAAATGCTGTAATTGGAGTAAATTGCATGCAGGTTAAATCTAAACTTCTTGCAAACTGAATTGTTTGATGTACCATTGTTTTGGTCTCACCTGGGAAGCCTATAATTATTCCTCCAAATATAGAGATCCCTCTATCATGAAGCATGGAAACTACTTTTTGGGTCATTTCTGGTGTTGTATTTCTCTTATTCATAGCATCAAGGCTTTGTTGATGTACAGATTCTATTCCTAGAAATAATTGACGTATACCTGCTTTATGCATTAAATCAATAACCCATGGATTTTTATATAAAGTATCGATTCTTGATTGAGCAGTAAAGTGAAATTCATTTTGAATACCTGATTTTATGATTGTTTCTAATATCTTTTTTGTCCGTTTTATTTGAATAGTAAAATTATCTTCACAAAAGAAGATAAAATCATTTTTCGGGTTGACATCATATATCTCCCTCATTATTCTAGACGTGCTTTTAGTACGATATACAATATGTTGGGAGGGGTCTTTCCACATTTTCCTAATACAACAAAATTTACATAAATGTGGGCATCCTCTTGAAGTCTCAAGTTGAGCAACTATCGCTCCTAAATAGACATACCTTTTATCATCTAATAAATCTCTTCTTGGCAATGGAAAATTATCTAAATTTAATTCTAATGGCCTTTCGGCATTATGATGAACTTTATTTTCTGAATTTAAAAACGAGATTCCCTTTATATCTTTAAGATTCATTTGATTCTTATTACCATCAATAAAATCCACGATCTCTTTAAAAGAATGTTCACCTTCACCTCGAATAGTATAGTCTACATATTTATGATTTACAACAAAATTAGGAGCTAAAGTAGGATGATATCCTCCTAAGATAGTAGTACATCCTTGTTCTTTGGCCATTTCTGCAACTTCAAGTGCATGTGATATTTGTGGCGTCATAGAAGTTATAGCGACTATATCTGAACGATTTAATTCTTGTTTAAATTGTTTTTCCCTAAATTTATGAACTTTAAAATCAAATAATTTAGCATCATGTTCTGGTACCATAGCAGCAATGGATATAAGGCTCATAGGAGGGCCTTTTATTATCGCATCCAATCCAGATTTTAGTCTAGCTGGATTCACATATAAAATTTTCATTTTTGATATACCTTAATATCTAAAAGAAAACATAATATTTAAGTGCTTTCAATGACAACTAGTCAATGTATTGCGAACATTTATAGGTAAAGAAAACATTATATGATACTGAGAAAAAAAATGAATCAAAAGAACTTGGATAGAAGAAATTATATTGGATTTAGACTATCCGAAAATGATCTTAAAAAGTTAGATATGATCGTTAAACAGGAAAATAAAAGTCGTGGTTTAATCGCCAAAGAAGGCTTACAAGAATGGATTGACTTACAATTATATAATCAAAATAACAATATCATTTCAGTTTCAAAAACATTTTTTATACATCTCCTTTCTTTTATAAATAAAGATAATAAGGAAGATATTGCTACTGAATTAGGTGATATTATGGCAGATATTTTAAGATTTTTAGTAGCAAAACCAATGAATATTGACACATTGCCCATCTACATTCAGTTCGTATTAAACCTTTTTGGAAAAACAGGTCTTAGGTGGTTCAATTCTTTAAATATTGAAATGAGAAATAGTACATTAGTATTTAAGGGGATTCATGATTTAAAAGGAGACTTTTCTAATTTTTTTGCTTTCTTTTTTAAATATCTATTATCTAAAAATTTCAATATAAATCTTTATTCTGAAATGGAAGAAATTACATCAAATTTTATACATTTAGATTTTAAATTTAGCAATTTTGAATAAGTTTTCAGCAATAAATTAAACCACTATGAGAATTAATTGAACTACCACTCCCTAAACAGTACTTCGTAAAAAATAAAGGTATATCCAAATTTTTGATTTAGTTGAAATTGCAAAATGATAGACGGTAACCAAAGCTTGAAATAGAAGAAAACATTCGTTTTTTCATGACCATTCAAAATCAGAAAAAACGGAAGGTTTTCTTAAGTATAAGAAAATCACTTTCTTTTTTAAACTTTCGGCATTCATGGCAGGACTTGCATCCTGCACATGCATTTCCTGGATTCAATACTCCGCGATACATGCCAAGTAGCTTTATTTCACCTATTGAGTTAGCAGCCACTTATGGTTGGTCAATCTCAGGTGCAACACGATTTCTAAGAGAATGTAGAACAGGGTATACTTCGTCTGAACTCATTCTCAAATGCTTAAGGGATCTATCTCCGACGATCATGGAGGATTTTATTAATAACTTATTAAAATCTTCTTATAACAATCTTTCAAATAAACTTAGGAATGATATAGAGAAAAAAGGAATATTCATCCTTGATTTTCATGTAGATCCATATTATGGGAATAATGATAATCCAGATATTAAAAAAGGATCATTAAAGCATAGTACTAATAAAGGGTATACCTTTCTCACTGCTGATATCCATCTTGATAAATTTAATTTTACTATAGCGGTCATCCATCGTCCTCCTGGTGCAAAGATCTACGATCTCTTTCTTCAACTCTATGAAAGAGTATCACACCTCTTAAAACCAAATCTTATAATAATGGATGGTGAGTTCCCAACAGTACGCGTTTTACGCAAGCTGACAGAGATGAATGTTCCATGTATTGCTCGAAGAATCATGACTCAACGGGTTAAAACTTCACTTGCTCTTTATGAAAAGATAGAACCACGCAATTGGCAGAAAAGATGGCATAAAGTAGATTTAAGAGATACTTAGATCAGAAAGCTCACCGTTCCAATTGAGGTGACACCACAGCTTTTAAATGGTAAAGTCAAAGCATTCATGAAAACTCCCTTCCTAGACATCACTCCCAAGCAGACAGATAAGCTTTACAAGCTTAGATTTAACATAGAGACGGGATATAGAGATAAGCATCTATTTCAACCTCGAACCTGTTCTGTAAATTTAAGCACGCGCCTATTTCTTTTTCTTATTGCTATATATCTTTGGAATATTTGGCAGGTATTCAGATATCAAGAAAGATTGCTTGAATTCATGAATGGTGCATTTGGAGTGACCTTCATGCAATCCAGAACCCTAAGACTCAAATTATTACTCAATATTTTCTCTTGATAACATTTTAAAAAGGAAAAGGTGATAGAAATGTAAGATTATAAAATTACGAACTACTGTAGAGGAAGTGGTCTTCTCGTAATTAATTGGTAATAAATTATAATTTAATCTATTTTATCATTTTAACTTAGCTCTCAAATAATATATTCTGCATTAAAATAAATAAGAATAGCAAATTTTTTTCTTAAAAAAGAGGAATAAAGTAATAGATACAAAGATAACATTAAATGAAAGATTTTTTTTTAATAAATTAAATGATCCTTAATCTTTCATTTTAAAGAGTAATATTCCAAATCTAATAGAAATAAAATAAATAACTACTTTTTTAAGAGATAAGATTACTTATTAAATAAAGAAAAATTTTTTTCTTAGCAAAAAATGAGTCCAAAAAAAACCAAAGAATATAATTATATTGGCTTTCGCCTTCCTGAAGATGGCCTTAAAAATTTAGATACAATTGCTAAACAAGAAAGAAAAAGTCGTAATTTAATAGCTAAGGAAGGGCTACAAGAATGGGTTGATTTACAATTATATAACCAAAATAATAATATGTTATTTATTTCAAAAACCCTCTTTATAAATCTCCTTTCTTTCATAGATAATGATAATATAAATAAATTAGCAATAGAAGTAGGTGATCTTACTGCAGATATTTTAAGATTTTTAGTGGCAAAACCTATGACCTCTGATACTTTACAACAATATGCTCAGTTCTCCATAAACTTTTTTGGAAAAAGAGGTCTTAAGTGGTTTAATATTTTGGATATTGAAATTATAGACTCTAAATTAATTTTTAGAGGAATACATGATTTACAAGAAAAATTTTCGGATTTTTTTACCAGTTTCTATAAATATCTATTAAGTCAACATTTTAATCTTGATTTTATGACTAATATCGAAGAAATAACTCCCGGAATTATTCATTTAGAGTTTAAACTTAGAAAAGAAAAATAAATCTTTCATTCTAATCACTCAAAGATTAACCATTATTTTAACTACTTTTAGAAAAAAAAGGTTCAATTAAAGAAGAAAAATATATGAAAATTTTCTCTAAATAGATTCTTTTTATTAATAAGTAAAATGAATGAAAAAAAAAATCATAGAAATCATCGTGAAATATAAATTAGAAGATTTTATCTAATCCTTCAACTATCTCCCCAACTGATGCAATATGTGAACCTAAAGCAATCCGAATTATATTTGACATATTAATACCATAAATGATTTTAAACAATGAAAATATCATAATAGAAATCATAATAAATAAATTGAAAATTGATAAAGAGACAGATTTTATATTTTTAGAGATAATCTAACAAATTAATTTTTTCAAAATGTTTTTTATAAATATAATGTGAAACTTCATTATTTTTCCTTTCTTAATTTGTTATATAAAATTTGATGATTTTTTAGAATAATAAATTCTTTTATTCTTACATTTTAATTGATTAATTTATATTATTTGCAATAATTAATACTTGATACTCTGGAATAATAGGTTCATCAATTCCAACATATCTAGTTTCAATTGTATCAAAACCATATGATTTCAGAAGTATTTTCCACTTTTCAATCTTAAGATAATTGAGTGGTACATTTATATCTTCATCTCCAATTACTCGATTGTAAAACCAATCAAAAAAGCTATTAGTTATTCTGATATCATCATTATCAATATAAGCTTCTTTGATTATTAAACGTTGTTTTGTTATTCTCGTTGCTTCCTTTAATAGATGCTTAGGGTCACTCGAATGATGTAGCACTGTATAGAGAATTGTGGTATCTACTTCATCATCTGCTAATGGAATACTTTTTTCTGAATCATATAAGATTAATGGTAAATTTGTGTAATTATAATCTATTATATCAACAAGAATTACTTCTTTACCAAGTTGATCTTTTATTTCTTGGGCTAAGAGGCCATCACCTGCACCGAGATCAAGTATCTTCTCTCCTATGATATAATTTTTAATGTTTTCAAAATTGGTTTTCGCACGTTGTAATGAAATTGGATATTTATCTTTATCATTATTGGCGTGTTTTCTGATAAAATTTCTTAATGTATTTTCAATTTCAATAAGAGGTTTTTCTTTTTTAAGACCCTTAGTTATAATTCTATTTACATATAACCAAAATATATTTCTTTTAAAAAAATTAAGTTTAACGTTTTTCATAGCAGATTTAAATAATGACCTAATTTCCATCCAATAATGCTTATCTTCTATACTTTTTTTGGAAAAAATTGGATATACAATCTTTTCTATAATATTTATATCATTTTGATTAATAGGTCTATAAAACATTGATATTTCTTCTTGAGTCATTTTCTTATATGTCTCCAAATATTTTATGTAAGTGAGTAATTACTCATTTATAAACTTTATGAGTAATTGCTCATTTAAAATACTATAATGTCAAGTAAAAAAATTTCTCGAAATAGACAAGAAAAAATAGACCTAATTTACAAAGTATTCTTTGATCTAATCTTAAAACAAGGATACCATAAAACAAGTACAAATCATGTTGCAAAATCAGCTAATATTAGCATAGGTACGATTTATAAATATTTTCCAAAAGGAAAAGAAGATATTATAAGAAAATATTTTAAAGAATCAATGGAAAATTTTTTAGACAGACAGGATTTATTTAACATTGATAACAATAATATTGGAGATTTTCTCAATAATTTTATATTAGAACTATATAAGAATCATGAGGAAAAGAAAGGATATAATCTAGCTTTTAGATCTGCTATACAATCTGATAAAATATTACTCGAATCCCACAAAAAGAAAATTTATTCTTTTTTTAAAAATACGGCTCAAAAATTAAGAAAAAAAAATGAAAATTTTAGACAAATCCCTGAGGAAAGATTAATTGAAGTTTTCGTCTTTATTTATAATCTCATCAATGCAATTCTCTATCATCATCTATCTATAATGAAATTATTTGATAAAAATGATAAATTAGTCGAATATCTTTCAAATATAGTTATTTTTTCATTAAAGTATTTATTAGGAATTAGAGAATAATAAAATAGTGTATAATAAAGGGAACTTTCTAATTTTAAAATATTCGTTTAAATTGAATCTTTACTTTTTTTATAAATTAAATTTTATGAGATAATTCATTGTAAAATAAATAAAGAATACAATAATTTAGGGACCAGAATAAATATAGATGTATTATAAGTAAGTACAGGAAATAATATTAAAGTAGTTTTGAGAAAATTAAATTTGCTTTTTTATATATTGGTAACAAGTCTAAATACTTATTTACAACTTTTAATATTTTGTCATAACCATTAAGAAATTTAAGATTTTTTTCATTATCAATCAATTCTGATTTAATTTTTCCGAATTCCTCTTCCCATTTCAGAATTTCTTTTAGAGAATTAAAACCTGAATGTAAGAAAGAATTATGAATAGAAATCATAGAGTAAAAAATTTGTTGAGTTTTATTTTTTGGAATAAAATTTCCATATTCTTTTTTATTTAATTTTTCTATAAGTTGCTTTTTTAAAAGTGAATTTATTACTTGGGACACTTTTCCAAAGGATAAACCTGTAAGCTCTCTTATTTTTTCTTGAGTTAAAACTTTTCTTGTAATAAAATATACATAAATAATTAAAAAAAAATCATTTAAAGTAGAGTAAGCTGATTTATAAAGATAAAAATCAATTATTTCTTCCTCTATTTTCTTTATTTTAGGATTAAATTCTCTATATATATTTTTTATATCATCTCTAGTTATGTTTTTTTGTGGAATTTTATACTTATTAATGTCTATTGGACTTCCTAAATCTTGAATAATATCTAGAATTTTATGATATAATTCAAATATTTCTATAGCTTCCTTTAATCTATTAAGAAGGAGGTCATAACCATTTATATTTTTAGTAATAATCTTCTCTAAATCACTTATTTTCTCTTTAAAAAACCTAATTTCAATTGTCACTCTTCCAAGGGTTTCATCTATTGATTCTTGGGTAGGAAAGGCTGAGAAGTAATTATATTCACGTGATTTGGGAATTTTTTCTTTCTTTACATATCCAATATTGATTAAATTAAATAAACTAGTTGAAATAGTTGAACTAGAAAATTGAGTCAAAATTTTTAGCTTTTTTTGTGTTAATTTTCCATAAATATTTAAATAAGCTAAAATTTTTGTTAATACTTTTGATTGCTCATTAAAATTCGCCTGTTCAATATAATATCGAAGTATTTTTCTTTCAAAATTCTGAATTCTTCCTTCAAAAAGAAATCTTTCGTTTTTTTCTTTCATTTATCATATAAAAAAAAGTTTTTTAGATATTTATATTTTTTTTATAATTCGATTTTAATGAAAACATTTAAATATTAAATAGATTTATCTTTTATAGATATTTTCTATATTTCGAATTTCGTGAAAAATTATATATACTAATAATCAATAATAAAGATAAAAAATGGAACCAATAGAATGGGTATTTACAATAATATCTTTTGCTTCATTTTACTTTTTTATAAGTAAGAAAGCAGGTGAAGCCAATTTTAGAATTATAGGATTATTATTATCAATAGTTATAAATATACTAGTTTCCATTTTTAGTTTCTCAATTGGGGTGTTAAGTATAGGAATTATTAAT